>CALFYE010000356.1 GCA_937952145.1 uncultured Myxococcales bacterium | reverse complement strand
CGACTTCCGCACCGCGGCCTACGCCATTGGCCTTGAGCGCATCCAGAAGGCCTACCTCGATCGCGGCATCTGGCCATAAGACGTCACGATGCATTTTGTCGATGAATGCGTGATCTCGGTCAAAGGCGGCGACGGCGGCAACGGCATCGTCGCCTTTGACGCTGGACCTGGGCGACCGCGTGGCGGACCGACCGGCGGCGATGGCGGCAACGGCGGCTCGGTCATATTGGTGGCGCAGGAGCAGATGAGCACGCTCCTCGATCTGACCTTCCGTCGCGAGTTCCGCGCCAAGCGGGGCGAACACGGCGGGGGGCGCGATCGCGCCGGCCGGAGTGGCGAAGATCTGATCGTGGGCGTGCCGCGCGGTGTGGTGGTCAAGGATGCGACCGGCGCGCTGCTGTGCGACCTGGCCGAGGTCGGGCAGCGCTTCGTGGCCGCTCGCGGCGGGCTGGGGGGACGAGGCAACCTCCACTTCGCCACCCCCACCTGGCAGGCCCCCGACTTTGCCGAAGAGGGTGAAGCCGGCGAAGAGCGCGAGCTTTCGTTAGAGCTCAAGCTGCTCGCTGATGTCGGCCTGCTGGGCTATCCCAACGTCGGCAAGTCGTCGCTGATTGCCCGCGTCTCGCGCCTGCGGCCGAAGATCGCCAACTACCCGTTTACGACGCTCAAGCCGAACCTCGGCGTCGTGGCGCTGCCGCTCGGTAGCCGCATCACCGATCGCAGCTTCGTCCTCGCTGACCTACCGGGACTTATCGAGGGGGCGCACGCTGGCCACGGCCTGGGGCACCGCTTCCTGCGTCACCTCTCGCGGACCCGTGTGCTGATCCATCTGCTCGAAGTCAGCGACGAGCCAGGTCGCGATCCGCTGCATGACTACGACGTGCTGCAGGAAGAGCTTCGTCGCTACGACCCTGAGCTTGCGAGCAAGCCGCAGCTCGTCGCTCTCGCTAAGCTCGATCTACCGTCTAGCCGCGAGAGCTTCCCGACGCTGAGCGAGGCCTTTGCGCGTCGCGGTATCGCGCTGTGGGGCCTGTCCGCGGCGACTGGCGAAGGGGTTGCCGACCTGATGAACGAGGTCTTTCTGCAGGTCCGGCGGCCGACTGCGTCCCCAGAAGCGGCTCGCTCCATGGCATAATGTCTCGTAATTTTCGCTACAACTCAGACCCCCTAGGGATGAGACGTAGCGACTGCGAGATCCATGGTCGGAGTCGGACAGCGCATCGGCAACTACCGCGTCCTGCGCAAGCTGGGCCAGGGCGGCATGGGTGCGGTCTACGAAGCCGTCCAGGAAGAGATCGGGCGTCGGGCCGCCATCAAGGTCCTTTTGCCCGACTTCGCCAAGGATCAGCAGAGCATCCTGCGCTTCTTCAATGAGGCGCGCGCCGTCAACATCATCCACCACCCCGGCCTGGTGGGGGTCTTTGAGTCGGGGCGTCTCGACGACGGCGCCGCCTACATCGTGATGGAGTACCTGTCGGGCGAGCTCTTGACCGCGCGCTTGGAAAAGGCCGGTCAGCTGGCACACCCCGACGCCATCAACATCAGCCGGCAGATTGCGTCGGCCCTGCGCGCCGCCCACGAAAAGGGCATCGTACACCGCGATCTCAAGCCCGATAACGTCATGCTCGTCGCCGATCCCGAAATGCCCGACGGCGAGCGGGTGAAGATCTTCGACTTCGGCATCGCCAAGCTGCGACTGAACAGCCTGGCGCCGGCGCCGGCCTCGAAGCTGCGCACCCAGACCGGCGTGGTCATGGGCACCCCAACGCATATGGCGCCTGAGCAGTGCCGTGGCGCGGCCGACGTCGACGGCAAGGCCGATGTCTATTCGCTGGGCGTCATCCTCTACCAGATGCTGGTCGGCCATCCGCCGTTCGTCGCCGAGAGCGCGAGCGAGCTGATGAGCATGCACATGCGCGACAAGCCGCCGCCGGTGCAGAAGCTAGATCCCTCGATCCCCGAGGAGCTGGCTGAGCTCGTGCATCGCATGCTGGCCAAGGATCCCGAGGCGCGTCCCAACATGGACGAGATCGTCGGCGAGCTGGAGGCGCTGGGGGCCTATCGCACGCGTCGGGTCAGCCCGCTGCGCGCCAACGCCGCGGCCGCCAATGCCGAGCGTCCCAAGAGCAAGACACGCTCGGCGCTGACCACCACCGGGGGCCTGGGGCAGACGTTGAACTCGGCCAACGGCCGTCGCTTCATGGTGGCGATCAGCATTGCCGCGCTGCTCGTCGTCGCCAGCGCCGTCCTGCTCTTCAACGATGCGGGCGGACCCGCGCTGAACAGCTCCCCCGAGACCGTTCAGTGGGAGGTTGATAGCGACCCGCCGGGGGCGCTGCTGGTGCGGGCCGACAACAACGAGGTCCTGGGGACGACGCCGTTTCGACGCAGCGAGTCGCGGCGGGCCGGCGGCCTGCGCGTAAACCTCCGCCTGTCGGGGTATCTCGACACCACCGTCATCCTGAACTATGGGCAATCGACGCGGCAGAAGATCCCGCTGCAGCTCAAGCCTGCGGACAGTCCGCCCCCGTCGCCGCCACCCCAGCCCAGCGGTGAGCCCGCCCAGGCCAGCACGACCAAGCCTGCCCCGGTGAGCGGCCGCGTCCACCTGACGCTGTCCAGCGATCCGCGCGGCGCCGAGGTGTTCCGCGAGGGTGCCGCCCAGTCGATCGGCAAGACGCCGCTTAAGCTCGACGAAGAGCTGCACGGCGCGCCGCTTAAGCTCTTCCTGCGCCTCGAAGGCTATCAGGAAGCGAGCGTCCTTTTGGACCCCAGCTCAGGAGCGCGTCAGAGCGTGTCCCTGCAGCGCCTGCGCGGCAGCAAGCCCCGCAAAAAAACGCCGGATTCCCCCGCCGGCCCCAGCGACGCTCCCGAAGCAGCCCCCGCCCCCGAAGAACAGATCCCCACGACGCCGCAGTAGCCCGCGCTTACCGATAGCGCCCCGCCCGTTCTTTTCTGAATCGATGTCAATAATTGATTAATTGGATGGGCGTTGATAGTGCAGAATGGTTCCGTTTTCGCCGACTGCCCAAACATTCAGGCCGTCGCTGGAAATGGCCTGAATCTGACTCGGGTTTGCACCGAGAAGAGGCAAGTTCTGGGGTTGGCAGGTGGCCGTCTCACAGCGTTCTAGCTTGAAATAGCCGGGAGCCGCCAAGAATAAACCTTTATCATCGCCCCAAAACCACTGTGAATTTAGTCTTCCGTCCGCGGGCATTGGGATTCCTGGGAGGGAGCGAGCTAGGCTGATTCCGACAGTCGATTGGTAGCCAGATAGCAGTCCAACATAATCCCCGTGCGCAGTCCAGACCGAGCCACTCGTGACCGTTAGGTTGGGGGACATGCCGATATTGGGGATGGTGCGGACAGTCGAATCACAGGTGACACTCGTGTTATTGCAGCGGCGCAGTCCGGCGGATCCCGCAAACCAGACTTCTGTGCCATACCCTGCGACCGCACGTACGCCCGATACCGTCACTTTCAGGTTCTGTTCAACACAAGGGAGGCTGGCGCCACACGTCGCGCCATGCGCCTCACCAGTGCCATCCACGACCCAGAGGTTGCCGTCTTTGACATAGAAATCACCAATGGTAGCTGCCGTCCCACCCGGGACGGTATACGCGATCTCGCACTGCTGAATACGGCCTGCGCTATGCGAAAGGCGAAAGATCTTGGTGTTGTCACCACTGCCCAGCGTTCCATGGAACCAGAGATAGCCCGCATCGGCGAGAAGCCTCATCTCTTCTTTTATTGTTACATACGTTCCGCATATGTATGGGCTGGTGTTGTAGAAGTTTTTTGTCGATATACATCCAGATTCTTGACATCCGCTTATTTCATGATTCTCGTTGCTAGAGAAAAAATAATCTCCTAGGATTGCCGACTGAACAAAACGATTTGCCTTTGTGTTTGGTAGGGAAATTGAATTACAAGACAGTGAGTCACAGTGTATGATTGTGCCGTTCTCTGTGAGATTATTGTTTCCTGCAATCCAGGTATTGCCGTTCTGAGCGATTTGCAAAGTTCGCAATGTGGCAGTGACTGGGGTAGCTCCTAGCTTCGCGAGACGACGGCACCATCCATCTGAGCTGCATTCGTATGCCTTGAATTGCAAAATGAGGCTGTAGTCTTTATCGGCTATGATGATGCATTCGCGGTTTCCTGAACATTCCGACTGCCAATCAGCATAATAACGATACGACTTAGGAATCGGGGTTAGCTTGAGGGTGGTTAGGCGGGGGAATTCGCCCCGGCAGAGGCTGTCGCTGCTGCAGGTCAGGCCCGGGGGGCTGGACTCGACGCGGCCGCCGCCCGACGGCAGGTTGATGGTGATGGGGCAGAGCGCCGGCTGCACCGGGCTCAGGCTCAAGCTGCCTTCGGTGGTCCGTCGCAGGCCACGCTCAAGCGCAGCGGTCAGCTGACCCGCCGCGACTTTGCACCCGGTCTCGTCGATGGCGCTGGCCGTAAGCCCGAGCTCGCCCGTCTGGCCAGCCGGGAGGCGGACGACGAAGCGAAGCTGGCCCGCCGGGATGCGAAGCTGCTGGCCGGGAGTGCCGTTCACCGCCGTGTCGATCAGCAGGTACGGGGAGGAGGACGGCCAGTTTTCGACGGCGACCACGATGCCGACATCGCCGCTGCAGTCCGTCAGACTAAGCAGGCAGAGCGCGAGCAGGAAAGAGCGCAGGACCTGGCCAGGGCGCAGCGACATGGGGACTCCTCGGGGCTAGGGGCGATATTCCATTAGACCTGTGGTGTCCGGCTCTCGCGAGGCGATGCCAAGTCCGATCCCCGTGGCCAGGCCCGCTGTGGCGACGCCGAGGACGGTCCAGAACCACCACGTCTTGTAGACAGGCGTGCTCGACTTTTGCGCGACGGCCTGACTGCCAAGGTCCGGCGAGTGACGCTTCCCCTTGAGTTCTTGCAGATACTGCTGCGCGAGAAGGACGCGCGTCGGCTGGTCGGCGTCCTCCAGGGCAGGGGCCTGGAGGAACTGCTGATAGGTGCTGATGGCTTCCGCGGTCTGCCCCAGGCGATGCTGCAGGCGCGCGATATTGAAGATCAGGCGCGGGTCGGCCGCCGCCCCATAGGCCAGCTTGTACAGACGCAGGGCTTCGCCGGGGGTCCCCGCCTTGGAGGCCACACTGGCGCGCTCGCGCAGGGGCTCGCAGGCGGCGTCCAGAGTGCAATCGGGCGGGCGGGGCGTAGGCGCGGCTTGGGCCTCAGACTGATGCGGCTCAACGAGCCAGCACAGGAGGCAGGCGAGGAGGGCAGCCGGCAAGGGGGCCGAGGGGCAGGCCATGTTGCTGGTGCAGCGGCCCCTTAGAAAGTCTGCCCGGTGAGGGTCAGGCCGAGGAGGGCGCCGCCTTGGTTATCGCGGGCGATGAGGGGGGCGAGCTGCAGGTTGGTGAAGGTGCGCGAGGCGACGGGCTCGGTGGGGGCCTGTGACTCAGTGACGCGCTGGCGGTGCCAGAGCACGGCGTTGCGAATCGAGAGGGCCAGGCAGGTCACGCCCAGCACGCCGTGCGCGGCGCCCATGCCAAAGCCGATCTCGGGGCGGTTGGGGCCGTGGTCGAAGTGGGTGCCATCGGCGGACGGGACGCGCTCGATGTCGGCGCGACCGTAGACGATGATGATCGGGCTCATCACCAGGTTGACGAAGCCGAAGATGAAGCCGGCGTACATCCAGCCGCGCTGCGGCTTGCCCTGGATCAGCGTCACGGCGTTGCCGGTGAGCGCGACGAGAGATCCGGTACCCCACAGCGCGTCCATGGTGAACGCGGCATCGAGGCCGGTGTAGAGCTCGGCCCGCGCCGGTCGGCTGTCGGTCAGGCAGGCCAGACCCAAGAGGCCAGCGAGCAGCCCGGCAAGACCTGACTTGGCCCGTCGGGTCCGTCCCTGCGGTGCATTCAGATTGGTCATAGACGTGGCATCGGTAGTCATGATTAACGCCCTGCCGAGGGAGGAGGTGGAACGGGAGTGGGATCGAGCACCGCCGGGGGGACGCCATAGGTCGGTGTCCCCGGATCGCTGGCCGGGGCCGGGGTGGCCGGGGCTGGCGCAGGTGGAGCATCGGTGATGGTGGTTGTCGCCGGCGTCAGGGCAGAGGCCTGAGACGATGCGGGCGGCGGCAGCGGTGGCGGGCTCGGCGAGAGCTCATAGACGATGTTGACGCCACCGGCGATGGTCAACCCGCCACCGACGCGGAATGCGTGGTGAGTGAAGGTGCCGGCGCGGAAGAAGAAGTTGAAGCTCTTGGCCAGGAAGCGCAGGTTCGGCACGTTGAGCACCAGCAGGCCGCCGGCGATGTTGCCGAGGTAACCGTGGCTGGGCACGTAAACCAGGTCGTTGAAGCCGCCGAGCTTGAGGTTGAGGTTGTAGTGCGGCTTGATGCTGAAAAGCAGCGCAGCGGTGCTGGCGATGACCCAGTCGGCGGAGCCGAGCAGGATGACGTCGCGGCGAGCGGCGTAAAAACCTCCGCCGGGGGTGACGTTGGAAAGGGCGGGCGAGGTCACGCTCCAGTACTCGGCGTTGGCCCCGATGGCGGCCTGGATGTCGAGCTTCGAGACGATCGGGATCTGGCCCTGCAGCGTCGCACCGATCATGACGCGACCGCCAAACGCCGTGCTGGCCGGGGTGACTGGGCCTTGCGGCTGACCGTCCGGCGGGTTGTGGTTCCAGCCGGTCGGGTCGGGCGACAGACGGGCCAGCGTGAATTCGCTGGGGCTGTTGACGGTGATGAAGCCCGCACCTTGCAGCGGCGTCGGCCAGATGTAAAACGCCGTCGCTTCGGCGCGCAGCACCAGGATCGAAAGCGGCGCCAGGAACATCTGCACGCCAAGGTGCGTATCGGTCGGCGAGTTCATCATCAGCACGCCGACGTCGAAGTTGGTGAAGTCGAACAGCAGGCCCGGCTTCTTGATGAGCGGCGTACACCAGCCGAGGCGCAGCGTGTTGCCGATGCCAAGCGGGTTGATCGAGCCGGCGACCGTGTGCTCAAGCGTGGTCTTGTTGACCGCTTCGCCCAGGCAGTGCTTGCCGCGGCCCGTCGGAGCCGGCCGGATCGCCGAGGGCGTGCTCAGCCGCTGCGCCGTCGCCTCGCCGGGGAGTCCCCACCCCGAAACGAGGCCCGATACCAGAAAAAACAGGAGCCGCAAGCTCAGCCCCCGGCAGGGGCCCCCCTCGCGGCGACGGCGTTGGATGGCTGACAAGGTGGACATCTCGGCCAGGGTAAACCAGTGTGGGGCCGCTTGTCATCGACGAGATCAGCCAGTGTCCAAGGCCGGGCTAAGCCTCGCGAATTAGCGACGGAAAAAGCAGGCTTGCCGAGCCGCTTGCATCCTCGTTCGGCGTGGGCTTGTATCGATGCACTTATGCTCCACCCCGATCACCCCGCTGATTCGCCGCCGGTCGCCGCGGCTATTCCCCCTGACCCGGCGCAAGCCGCCCAGCTAGAAGCCCAGCTGCAGCGGTTGCGCGCGATTATTGCTGGCTACGGCCCGTCGCTGGTCGCCTTTTCGGGCGGAGTTGATTCGGCCTTGGTCTTGGCCGTGGCCGCCGAGGTCCTGGGTACTGCCGTGGTCTGCCTGACCGCGGTGTCAGAGACCATGGCGGCGCGCGAGATCACCGCTGCCGCCGAGCTGGCTGCGTCGCTGGGCGTCCGTCACGAGCAGGTGCGCTCGCACGAGCTAGCGCGTCCCGGCTTCGCCGAGAATCCCAGCAACCGCTGCTATCACTGCAAGAGCGAGCTCTTCGATCTCTGCGAGCCCGTTGCGGCTCGGCTGGGGCTGCCGAACATCCTGCTTGGCACCAACCTGGACGATCTCAGCGACCATCGGCCGGGCCTGCAGGCGGCGCGCGAGCGCGGGGCACGCCAGCCGCTCGTCGAAGCGGGGCTCAACAAAGCCGACGTGCGCCGGTTGGCGCAGCGTCTGGGACTTTCGGTCTGGGACAAGCCGCAGCTTGCCTGTCTGTCTTCGCGGTTTCCCTACGGCACGCGCATCACCGAAGGCCGGCTGCGCAAGGTCGATCAGCTGGAAGGGGCGCTGCACGACCTGGGCTTCTCGCAGCTTCGCGTCCGCTTCCACGAGGTCAGCCGCCCGGAAGGAAACGACGCCACCGCCCCGCGTAGCCTCGACGAGCTGCCCGCCCTAGC
Organism: uncultured Myxococcales bacterium; assembly: GCA_937952145.1. Classification (GTDB taxonomy): domain Bacteria; phylum Myxococcota_A; class Polyangia; order Palsa-1104; family JAEUJZ01; genus JAEUJZ01. The sequence goes on along the minus strand of CALFYE010000356.1, from coordinate 18,186 downwards.
GCGGCTAGAGCTGCCGGTGAGCGAGGGGGCAAGAGTCCTCAGCGAGCGCGCAGCGATCGTAAAGCAGGCTAAGCAGGCCGGCTTTCTCTACGTCAGCCTCGATCTGGAGGGGTTTCGTTCGGGATCGGGCAACGCGGTTCTGACGCAGATCAGCAGCCGCCCGTCGCGTACGGTCGCCGAGAGTCCGCCACCGGCCAGCGTCGCGCCGCCGGTCGCCGTTCCCCCGCCGGCCGCCGCTCCGCCGGTTGCCGCAGCGCGTCCGCGCAAGCTGGTGGTGGCTGGGCTGTGTCGCAACGCCGCAGGTCAGGTCTTCATCAGTCAGCGTCGCGCCGATCAGGCGATGCCGCTTTTGTGGGAGTTCCCCGGCGGCAAGATCGAGCCAGGCGAGCTACCGGAAGAGGCGCTGCGCCGCGAGCTAGAGGAAGAGCTGGGTGTGGTGGCCAGCATCGGCCCGATCTTCGAAGTCATTGCCCACCGCTATCCCGAGTTCGATCTGCTGATGCTGGTCTACAGCTGTACGTTCGATCGCGAGCCCGTGGCTAAGGAAGTTGCCCAGGTGCGCTGGGTCGAACCTGCGGATCTACCTAGCTTCCCGATCCTGCCCGCCGATGCGCCGCTGGTTGCTCGGCTGGCGGCGGTGGGGTAGGTCGGCCTTTCGTGCCGGCGCTTGGGCACATGCGCGCCGTCGGCGGCGGGGCAGGGGGCTTTGCGTGCAGCCGGGTCGCCTGGGGGCTGCTCGGGCTCGCGTTGACCGCGACGGGCTGCGAGGCCTCGCACCTGATCGGCAGTGCCGGCTTTGTGCGCACCCGCTTCGTCGAGCCGCAGCTTGTGGGCTGGGCGAATCCGCAGCTTCAGCTCGGCGATCTCGATGGCGACGGCGTGGCCGAGCTATGGCTGCTGGATCCCCGCCGCGGCGAGCTGTGTCTGCGCCTTGCTGAGGCAGCGGCTGGCGCGCTGCGCTGTCAGACTCTAGACCCCAGCGTGGGCCCCAGCCGGCTGTGCCTGGCGCAGCTGACCTCCGCCGGGCAACCGCAGGTCTTGGTGGCCGGACAGGCGTTCCTGAGCATTGTCGGCTGGCCCGCGGATCAGCCGCTGACCGTCGCGCAGCGCTATCCGTTGACCCTGCCGGCAGCGCACGTCGAGCGCAGTCGTGGCTGGCGAGCTGGTGGCGAGTCCGCGACCGACGTCGTGTGGACCGCGACCGCGACTCAGCCGATCGCGACGGCTTGGCTGTGGCCGGGCGCGGCGGCCGCCACGGCTGCGACGGCACCGGTGCCCATCGACTTTGCGCTGAGCGCAGCAGCAACGGCGCTGCTGCCGGTCTCGCCGGGGCGGGATGGCGGGCGCGAGCTGTTCGTGGCCACCCTGGCCGGTGTCGAGCACTACAGCAGTCGGGGCACGCACAGCCTGCTGCCCTGTGCCGAGCGGCTGGAGGGGAGCCCGCGCTTGGCGCTGCTCGACCTTGATGGCGACGACGATGACGATCTGGTGGCGCTCGCCGCTGACGGTACCCTGCAAGCGGTAGAGCGCCGGGCCAGCCCGCCGGGCTGGGGCTGTCTTGACGAGGCCCCCCTTGCGGAACCGGGACGCAGCCTGCTGTGGCTGGCGGCCGCTGACTTTGATGGCGACGGCAAGCGCGATCTATTGGCGGCGACGGCTGAGCGCAGCGAGGGACTTCTGCTGTGGCGACGAGGGCTGCCGACCCTGCGCTATCCGCTGTCGGCACCCGCCCGGGCGGTGTCGGTGGCCGATGGCGATGGCGATGGCGATCCCGATGTCGCGGTCGTGCTCAGCGACGGCAGCCTGGAGTTCTTCCACAACAGCTTTGCACCTCGCTAGGACGGGCCGTTACCTTCGGCTGAGCGACGACGCTCTCATGATATGATGCGTCACAATGCCTGCAGAGCCGCGCTTCTCGTCCCTGGTCTGGGTGGTGGGCGAAAACCACAACGCGCAAGAAGTGATGGAGCTGTCCTCGCACCAGCGCCTGCGGCGCGAGGGAGCCTTCCTGGCCAACTACTTTGCCGTCACGCATCCCTCTGGCCCGAACTACCGTGCGATGGTCGCCGGCCGCTACTGGAACAACGACGAGCGGCTGGATCAGCAGAAGCCGACCTTCGCCTCGCAGGCCCGGGTGCCGGTGACGGTGTGGAACTTCCGCGGCAAGCCGGCTCGCAAGCACAACCCGTTTTACGATCTCAAGACCGAGCATAAGGCGGTCGATGAGCTAGACCTGGAGTCGCTGCCGCCGCGCTGCGTGCTTTACGTCGGGCTAGATGATGAAAACAACGCGCACGATGGCGAGATCGAAGTTTTCGACGCGAACATCCACGCGCTGCTCGATCAGCTGACCGCCTCGGCGTGGTTTAACACGGCGGTGGGCGGGCGCTATCCGGCGCTGTTCGTCACCTGGGACGAGGCCTACCGGGCGCGCACCAACCAGGTCTTCGCGGCGCTCTTTGGGCGGGGCGTGACCCCCGGTACCGAGTCGATCCAAGAGCTGAATCACTTTAGTTTTTGTCGCCTGTGCTGCGAGAGCTTTGGCGTGGCGCCGCTTGCGCACGCCATCGAGGCCAGCACGATAGAAGGCATCTGGAGCCAAGGGGGCTAAGGGACGCAGCGATGGCGAACGATTCAAAAGACGTGGCCGCCGGGTCCGCAAAAGGCAAGTCAGGGGGGGGCGGTGTGCCGGTGCGCTGGCCGTGGTTGGCCCTCGGTGTGGCGGGGCTTTTGATCCCGCTGATCTGGCTGTTTCTGGGCCGCTCAGACGGCGCGACGGGAGGCGGGGCTCCGGCACCACCGATGGCTGCTGCTCCGAGCGCTCGCCCCAACATTCGCCTGCAGGACAAAGACAGCCCGGGGGCCGCCCCCGCCGCCGTGGCCCCAGCACCCGTCGAGGCACGCGAAGAAGCCAAGGCCGCCGCGGCACCTGAGCCGGAAAAAACGGCGAGCGAAAAGCGCGTCCCTGCTGAGCAGCCGAGCACGCGAGGTGCGCGCAAAAAGAGCGAGCGCGCTGAAGCCGCCGGGCCGAGCGTGGGGCTCGCCGATGAGAACGTGAGGAAGGCGACGAAAGGGAAGAGCGCACCGCGCGTGGCCGATGCCAAGCCCATGGCCGACCCCGTGGCGCGGGGGCCAATCGGTCCCGAAACGGAGGTGGTCGCCGCTCCGCCCGCCGCCCCGCCGCCCCCGCCGCCTTCCGCGCCGTCGGCAGCAGCGCCAGCTGCCCCCGCCCCGCCGCCCGCCGCCAGCCGGATGGCTCCCGGTGCGGTGGCCACCAAGACTGCGCCGTCCAAGCCCGCGCCGCCCAAGCCCGCGCCGTCCAAGCCGCGTAGCGTGGCCTTCGAAACCGACGATGGGGTGGCGCAGGGTGAGACGCCAGATCCGCCCAAGCCCCGTGCTGCCAAGCGGCCCAGTGCGGCGGGCAGCGATGGCGGCGAGGGCATTGGTCTTGGAACCCCCGGCACCATGGGGCACGGCGCGGGCAAGATCGGTAGCAAGCAGCGCGAGCTGACCCCGTCCACCGCTCCCCGTCCGGAGAAGGTCGCGAGCAAGAAGCGCCCGGCCTCTCCGCCGCGTTCCGGCAAGGGCAAGGCTTCGCCACCTCCACCGCCGAGTCCCGAGCCCGAAGCCGCCGAGGCCGGCGAAGCCGAGGAGGACGCCGACGGCGACCTAGCGAGCCTCAAGCCCGGCTGGTTCGGCGCCAAGATCCCTGAGCAGATGAACCTCAACGAGAGCACGCGCGTGCGGGTCACGGTGACGCGCGAGGAGAACAAGGCCAAGGGCAAGGCCAAGCTGGAGGCCATGGCGCCGACCCACTTGCCGGCCAAGACAGTCGAGCAGGACATCCTGGTGGGCAAGTTCCTGCGCGTCGAGCTGCGTGCCTTCGCCAGCGAGTTTGAGATCCTGGCGATCACGCCCGCAGAGCAGCGTCTATTCGCGGGCCGTGTCACCACCTGGGAGTGGGCCGTCGTGCCGCGGCAGCCGGGTCCGCATGACCTCTCGGTCGTGGTCACCAACCTCACCGATGCGCGCGGCAACCCCATCGATCTGACGGTACACGCCGTCAGCGTCGAGGTTCAGGTCAAGACCATGCAGAAGCTGCGTGATGTCGCCAGCCTGATCTCAAGCGCCATGGGCGGGCTTATGAGCTTGCTCGGCATGTACAAAGGCATCCTGGCGCCGCTTCTGAACCGTCGTCGCGAAAAAGACGGCGAAGCGAGCAAAGACAAGTCGAAGGATCCGCCGAAAGAACCACCTAAGGACCGCGGGCCCGAGGGCGCCGATGCCCCCAAGTCGGATAGCGCAGTCGCTGCGGTGACCGGCGGAGACGGCAGCAAGCCGGCGAGCTAAGAAGGTGTGCTGTAATTTATGTATTTTAATAAATTATTAATCGCACATATTTGATATTGAATTAATATTCAGCATTCCTCGCAATTATTCATCAATTCTGGCCGCCATATACCCCGCCCCGGTAACCCTGCGCTCCCCCTGCACTCTGCCTTCGTTTTGCCTGCCTGAAGTCGTTCAACCTGCTGCTTGTCATCCGCGGCGATTTTTCCGACGATGGAAGGGCTTGGCCTAGGGGCCTCTGAGCACCGGGGGCTCAGGGAAGAGGCCGCCTTACCGGCCAGGCAGTCAGGCGAAGGGAGCGAGGAATCCGCGTGGCGACCCAGAAGCAGAGCGAGCGCGATCCGCTGATCGGCGCCCTTCTCAGCGAGCGCTACCGGGTACTCGAACGCATCGCTCAGGGCGGCATGGGGGTCGTGTACCGAGCCCGTCACGTCGTCCTAGAGAGCGATGTCGCCGTGAAGGTACTGCGCCAGGCCGCAAGGGAGAGCGCGCGCCGACGCTTCCTGCAAGAGGCCAAGCTGGCCTCAGCCGTCAAGCATCCACACATCGCCCAGGTCATCGACTTTGGCCTGCTGCCCGATGGGGCTCCGTTTCTGGTGATGGAGCTTGTGCCCGGTCTGACCCTGACCGATGCCCTGGCCCACACTCGCATCGATCCGCTGCGCGCCTGTCGCATCGGTATCCAGATCGCCCAGGCCCTGGCTGCGATTCACGACCTGGGCATCGTCCACCGCGACATGAAGCCCGACAACATCTTCGTGCTGCGGGACCGCGACGGGTCGGACTTCGTCAAGATCGTCGACTTTGGTATCGCCAAGGCAGTCGAGCCGCTGCCCGAGCAGATCGATACCTATGCTCCGACCACAGAGCAGGCGGTGGTGGCAGGGCCGGGCGCCGTGCCGCCCTCGCAGCCCAGCATGACTCCGCTTGGAACGCAGGCGGGGCAGATCATGGGCACGCCGTTTTACATGTCGCCCGAGCAGTGCGACGGCGCGGCGGTCGATGCGCGCAGCGATCAGTACTCGCTGGGCTGCGTGCTTTATGAGCTATTGAGCGGCCAGGTGCCGCATCTGGCCGACACGGCGACCGGGGTCTTGCGCAAGCACATCCTGGTGCCGGCGGTTCCGTTGCGTCAGCGCGTGCCTGAGCGCGGCATCTCACAGAACCTGGATGCCCTGGTTCTGCGCTTGCTCGCCAAGCCGCCTGCGGCGCGTTTTCCGTCGATGCGCGAAGTCGCCAAGGCCCTGCAAGAGGAAGCGAGTCGAATCGAAGGCCAGGGGCGACCAGTCGCTGCGGTGCTGCTGGGGATCCTGGGCTTTTCGGTGGTCGACTCGCAGGTGCAGTGGGCTTCCCGCCGGATTCCAGCCACGCGGATGCTGGCCATCCTGCTGACCGGGGCGCTTTTGGCGCTGACCTTGACGATCGGCGCTGGATCTCTGCTGTGGCGTCGGCTGATAGCCCGCTCTGGGCCAGGAAGTCCTGCCGACATCGCTGCGATCCGCAAGAAGGCGATCAGCGTGCTGCAGCAGGAGCTAGAAAGCCCCACGCCGAGCCGACGCAGCGAGGCGCTCCTTTCGCTTGGCGAGAGCGGCGATCCGGCACTGCGCCGGCTGCTTGAAGCCAAGCTCTCCGATCCCGATCCCGAGGTGCAGGGAGCGGCGGCACAGGCGCTGTCTCACCTGATGGATCGCCAGATCCCCGAGGCGCTACGTGCGCTGTCGCGACGATCCTTGGAGGCCGGGCCGAGCCTGCTCGCCGCCCAGGCCATCGATCGGCTGGGGGACGAGAGCGGACGTGACCTCTTGCGCGAAGTGCTGCGCAAAGGCAGTGCCGACGCACGCCTGCAGGCTGCGCACCTGCTGTGTGAGCTCGCGGAGACCTCCGGCTGTCAGCTTCTGCGGTCGCTTCTAGAGCGCGGACTCGTTAAGGACGCCGGGGCAGCCCTGTCGTTTCTGGAGAGCTTGATGCAAGCCTCGGGTGGCGAGCGGGCGTTCGCGCAGCGCAGCCTGGAGGAGCGACTTCAATCGGGGACCCGCGAAGTCGAGCGGCTCTCGGTTCTGGCGGCCCTGGCGCGTGCCGGACACGAGCCGAGCCGTGGACGCCTGGCCGAGCTTGCGCAGCATCCAGGTGAGCTGCAGCTGACCGCGGCCGTGGCGCTTGCCGACCCGCTCGCGCCGCAGACCGCCACGCTGTTTCGTCTGGTGCTGGCCGACCGACGATCCCTGGGGCCGGCACAGCACATGGCCGCCGAAGGTCTAGGACGAAGCGGCGATCTGTCTGATCTGCGCCCCCTGGCTGCGCTCTTGGCCTCGGACCTGGATCCCGAGCTACGAGCCACGTCAGCGCGGGCCATCTTGCGCCTGGCAAAGTACAGCCCGCAGGCGCTGCACGGGACTAGCCTGACCTGGGCGCAGAGCGCGATGCATTCTCCCTTGCCGCAGCAGCGCCTGTCGGCAGCCGCCATCCTCGGCGACATCCCAGGTGAGGAGGCCGTGACGCTACTCGGTCAGCTAATGCGCGATAGCGAGTCGAAGGTTCGTCGTGGCTCGGCGCGTGCCCTGGGACGCCATCGCGAAGAGTCGGCGTTTTCAACCCTGCGCGGGGGGCTAAAAGACAGCGATCCCGACACGCGACTGGCGACCATCGCGGCGCTGGGCATTGTCGCCAAGGAGCTGCTCGCGCTGGGCAGCAGCTCCGCCATCTCGCAGCTCTCAAGCTGGCTGACTGAGCATGCTGGGGGGGCCAGCGAACGCGAACAGATCCGCATCCACAGCCTGCTCCTGAGCATCGCTCCGTCGGGGCAGAGGACTCATTTGGCGGCGCTAGCAGCGTTCCAGAGCAGCTCTGATCCGCAGATCCGTCGCTTCCTGCTCGATGAGAGCCCACCCGATCTGGGGCGTGCCGCAGCGATGCTCAGCGATCCGGATCCCAGTGTGCGCTTTGCCGCCGCGCGACAGCTTGCTGCGCTGGGCGATGCGCGAGCCGTTCCCGCCCTGCGTCAGGCGGTGCAGACCGATAGCGGTGATGCGGTGCAGGCCTATGCCCTGCTGCAGCGACTCGGCGAGCCCGTGCCGCGCATCTCAGATGTCGTTGCGACGCTGAGCCGCGATTCGAGTGTGCAGCATCGCATCGCCATGCTGGAGTCACTCTCCGCGGTTCCCGGCGAGCTGGCCCTGCCGCTTCTGCAGCTAGCAGCGCACGATCCCGATCCGCTCGTGCGTCGCTTGTGTGCCGAAGTGACCGCCGATCAGACCAGCCCCAAGGACGCGCTGGCCCGACAAGACATCCTCAAGCTGCTCGGCCGTGATCGCGATGCTGGGGTGCAGGCCCGCGCCGCCGTGCTGCTGTCCCGATTGCAGAGCACGATCGGCGTGCTTCCTCCAGCACCAGCGCGGCCCGCAGTCGGTGGGCCTGCCAACGCCAGCGATGGGGTGAAGCCAGCGCCTCCCCCTCCGCCGATGCCGACCGCAGTCGCCGCGAAGAGCCCCGCCGGTGCGGACGAAAGCGATGACGAGGATGAGCCCGAAACGGCGGACGAGAAGCAGGGCGCGCTCGTCCTGACCGGCGGCGCTGGCGTGCTGTTTCGCATCGACGATGGCTCGTGGCAGCTTTGGCGCGGGCGCCGGATTCGCCTCTCGCCTGGCCCGCACACCCTGCAGACCCTAGGCGGTAGCCAGGAACTGCAGATCGACGAAGGGAAGACCGTCAGTGCCGCCGTCAACGAGAGTCCGATCGAGCAGTCGGTCAAGCGCGGCAACAGCGCGCTGCAAAAGAAGGAAATCAGCAGTGCCGGCAAGTACTTCGAACGGGCGCGCACTCTGTGCGAAAAAGGGCGCGAGCGCAAGCATGCCTGCGTTCCCCTACAGCCACTTTTGGCGCTGCGTCTAGCGCGGGTGATGGAGGCAGAGCGTCGCTACGCCGAAGCCATGGCCGAGTATCAGAGCGTGCAAGGGAGCAGCCTGCGCGGAAATGAACGCAGCGAGCTGCGCAGCGGCATCCAACGAGTCGCTCCCAAGGTGGGCCGAATCGTGGTTCTGAGCAAACAAGGCAAACGCTGCAGCGAAGAGGTGATCTGGCGCATTCCCGGTACGCACAGCGTGCGCGTGGGCGGCAAGAGCGAGCGCGTAGTCCTGCGTGCCGGCGACACCGTGCAGCTAGGAAAATGCAGATGACACCGCGCAGGTCGCAGCGGACGCGCTGGGTAGCCAGGACGTCGCAGCGGCTTACGCGCTGGCTGGTGCTGGCCGCACTTTTGACTCTGTCTGGGCCCGCGCTGTCGCGTCATCATCGCGGGGCGCGCGAGGTGCCAGAGCCCGGCAAGACCAAGACGGCACAGGCGGGATGGCGCGCGATCGAACAGCGTGACTTTGGGGCTGCCCGCCAGATTTTCGAGGCGCTCTACGATCGTGCCCCCGACCATCAAGGTCTCTTCGAGCTCGGCAAGCTGTCCCTCGCCGAGGGCAACCTCCTCCTGGCGCAGGATTATTTCAGTCGCTATCTCAGCGATCCCAGCCTCCCCAGCCGCGGTGCGAAGCTGGCGGCGAAGCGCGAGCTTGTCGAATCGACCCTGGCGCAGGCCCGACCCGCGAGCGGCAAGATCGGGCTCAGCGGGGATCGCGGAACCCGCGTCCGCATCGATGGACGTCTGCGTGGTGTGTTGCCGCTTTCGCGCCCGCTCTTGGTCGAGCCAGGACGTCATACGCTGAGCCTGCAGGGACCGGACGCACGCATGGAGGAGTCGGTCGAGGTTCCGGTCGGTCGCTTCGTCGAAATCACTTATAGCCGCTCGACCTCGGCTCTGGTGTCTTCGGTGCTGCCGGCGGTTCTTTGGCTGCTAGAAGACGACGCGCTCAACGAACGCCAGCGGGCCAGTATCGAGCGCCGTCTGGAGGACGCGATTGAAGCCGAGCACCTGTCGGCCTACCCCCGTGAGCTGGCCTATCGTCAGGCGAACGAGACTTCCTATTCCGCCTGTCTGCAGATGATCCCGTGTCAGGTTCGCATGGCGCTGCAAGTGCAGCTCGATCTGGTCTTGCTGGCGCGCATCCATGAGCGGAACGGAGACTGGCAGCTGGCAGTTGAGGTCGTCGATGCCGGGGTGGGTGCTCAGGCTGCGCGGCAGAGCCGTGGCTGCCCCGCCTGCTCTCTGGAAAAGGTCGGCAGCGAGCTGGCCAAGGTGGCCCTGCCGCTCCTGCTCAAGACCCTAAGCCGACCCAAGGGCACGCTGGTTGTGCGCTCGACACCAGCGGGGGCCGAGGTGCGGGTCGGCGATCGTCTAATCGGCCGCACACCCGTGGAGCGTCCGCTGTGGGTCGGTCGGCATGAGCTCACGATTGGCTCAGGCCCGGCGGGCCGTGTAACACAGTCGGTCGACATCAAAGAGGGCCTCCGCGCCGAGATCGATCTGCAGCTGAAAGCCCCCTGACCCGGACTGCAAACTGCAGCTGAGCCAGGCAGCAGGTGCGATGACTTTCCTGGGCGTCGAGACGCTAGAAATGATCCGCTCGGTCGCTCGACCTGGCCGCGTCCGATGTCGAAAGCATCTCTGCGATCCCAACCCCCCACAGGATGGGCGCTCTAGGCACTCAGCGCGAAGGCCGCTCGTCGAAGAGCTCGTCTAGCGTGACAGCTTGCAGTCTCGCTTCGGCCAGCATCGGCAAGAGCTGTCGCAGGATCGCGGGGGCCAGGGTCTGGCGGGAGCTGCGCTCGCTGGCATCGTGAAGCAAAAGGATGGCCCCGGGGGCGAGGGCGTGCCCCAGCCGGCGCACGGCCTGCTCGGTGGTCGTCGAGGCCCAGCCGTCACGACTCTTGCCGCTCCAGCCGCAGAGGCGCAGGCCGAGGGCAGAAGCCGCCGCCGCAATCGACGGTGACAGGATGCCAATCGGCGGGCGGAACCAGGTCGGGGTCTTGCCGGTGGCACGCACGATAATCGCCTGCGCCCGAGCAAGCTCGCGGGCCAGCCTGGCCTGTGACAGAAACGCCGTCGCCCACGAGTGATGCAGCGAGTGATTTTCGACCTGATGACCGGCCTCGACCATCGCCCGCAGGAGCGCCGGGTGAGCCTGGGCTCGCTCGCCGATGACGAAGAAGGTCGCGCGGGCCCCATGCCGCGCTAGCTCGGTGAGGACCTGCGGGGTCGTCGCAGGATCCGGGCCATCGTCGAAGGTCAGGGCAATGAAGCGGCGCTCACGCGGTCCCGCGAGTAGCACGGCCGCGAACACACCGGAGCCGAGCCAAAAGTTTCCTAGCAGCACCAGTAGCAGCAGCAGCGCAAGCGCGGCGAACACCGGACCAGGACCGCAGCCTCCGCTGACAAAAAACAGCAGGCTGGCACAGACGGCACCCCCCGCAGCGAGCAGCGCCGGGTGGCCCAGGCTCAGGCTGTGGCGACCGCTGGGGAGGGCGGAGCGGGCTTCGGACGGCGACGCTGGCACGGGCCCAGCATGCCACGGATGCTGTCGTCGCAGCCCCGCGAAGTCGGGTCAGAACGCAGCGTCTCGCGGAGCGGAACGACTAGCCCGGCTACTTGTTCTGCGACTCGGCGGCGAGGGCTCGTCGTCGCTGCAGCACAACCTGGACCGCTGCGTCTCGATCGGCCACGAAGAACAGCGTCGATAGCTCGCTGTCGGTGCGGCCGAGCAGCCGAGCGGCGGCGCTGATCAGCGACACCGCCGTCCGTGCCAGGATGCTGGCGCCAAAGATGATGCTGGCACCTTGAAACGGCGGATTCGAGCGGTACTCGACGGCATAGCGGCGATTTTCCGGCGGCACCTGGCCTAGCTCGTGCGCATCAACGATTAGAAACGATCGACCGTGCTGTCGCTGGATGGCCTGCCGCTCGGCAAATAGGAGCTTGAGCGCCTCCAGATCCATCGCGCCATGGGCCTCCCAGAACAGGATGTCCTCGACCGAGCAGTGGCGGTGACTGCCGCAGGCTTGCCAGGCCTCGGAGTCGGGGGCAGGAAGCGGTAGGGGGGCTGCCCCGTCAGGCTCATCGTCTAAAGGCACGTCTTTAGGGTATCGGCTGGCTGTCTGGAAGAACAGTCGGGCAGCGACGGATCGGAGGACTGCTGTACGGCGCTGTGCCGACAGCCGGGAGGCGCGCCGCCGATCCCCTGCCAAGCTCGATATGCCGACCTCGATATAATGAACGCCGTGTCGCGTATTCGAGGATGGTTCTGGGGCGGACTTGGTTTGGGGCTGGCGCTGCTCGGGCTCACGCAGTCTGAGCTATGGGCTGATGTAGCGCCGTCTCCATCGCAGAGTGTGCGGGTCCTGTCCTCGCCCGGCTGTGCCATGCGGGCCCTGTCGCGGGCGGTCGATCGTCGCAGCTCGGCCATCATCGACTGCACCGTCGGAGAAACGCCCGGTTCCAGACAAGCGCAGTTCGCCTGCACGTTCGACACCGCTGGCATCGTCGTCAGCTGTCAGACCCTGCCGAGCCCCAAGCCGACGCTGTCTAAGCGGGCCGTGACCTGCATCGAGGGCGCTCTGTCGGCCATCAAGCTAGACCCCAAGGCGGGTGATCCGACGCAGTGTCAGGCACAGGTCGAGGTACGCTACAGCCGCAAGCCATACCACCGTCCGAACCGCTACCGCTTCGACCCCGACGATCCGCTGAGCGGTATCTAGTCCGGCGCGCCAGTCTCCCGCCGACGACTGCGCAATCTCGACGGTAGCGGCCTGGATTTCCGTCCCCCAGAGGGGTTTTCGCGAGGGGTGTCCCGTCGGTGCGGCCGGCCGACAAATTGCTTGCGGCTTTTTCGGTCCAGTCTGGTATAACCCCGCCCCTGCTATGTCTATGCTTCCGCCTACTTCCCAAGGAGTCCGCCCCCCAATGCGCGCCCTTTCTCAGCTCCTCCGAGTCCGTTCGCGCCCGTTTTTGACTGCGGCGTGTCTGTGCCTGCCGCTCTTTTCCGTCCCGGCTCTGGCCCAGGATGTGGAAGGGCCGCCGGCCCCCTACGATCTATCGACGATGGACTGCGGCGAACTGGATAAAGAGTCGGGCCTGCGGCCGCTGCGCGCGTCGCACACGGCGGGTGACGACCTGGACATCTTGTGCAAGGTCACCGTCGGTCTGTCGGACAAGATCAAGGGCTCGCCGAAGGCGCACACCATCAAGCTGACGGTGTCGCAGGGCGGCAAGACTAGCTTCGAACAGGTGCGCGATGCTCGCGTGCTTAACCCCTCGAATCGCGTCGTCCTGTTCGTCATTCCCGCCGAGAAGCTCCCGACCGAAGCTGGCAAGGTGCTGATCCGCGCTGAGCTATCGAAGCCTGCGAACAAGCCCGGTCAGAAGGAAGTCTCCTTCGCGCTGGTGTCGGAAGACTAAAAACCGCCCGCTCTCCTCGGTCTAGAGCCCTCCTTGCCCGTCCCCGCCTAGTATGCGGATCAAGAAGCTTGAAATAGTCGGTTTCAAGTCGTTCTGTGACCGCGCCGTGGTCCGCTTCGACGCGCCAATTACTGGCATCGTCGGACCGAACGGCTGTGGCAAGTCGAACGTCGTCGACGCCATTCGCTGGTGCATGGGCGAACAGTCGGCCAAGCACCTGCGCGGCAAGTCGATGGAGGACGTCATCTTCTCAGGCAGCGACCGTCGCGGCCCGCTGGGCTACTGCGAAGTGTCGATGACTTTCGAGAACGACGGCCGCCTGCCCGTCGAATACCTGGGCTACAGCGAGGTCACCGTCACGCGCCGCCTGTTCCGCGACGGCACCAGCGAGTACTACCTCAATAAGACGCCGTGTCGTCTGCGCGACATCAGCGAGCTGTTTCTGGGCACCGGCATCGGCACCCGCGCCTACTCGATCATCGAGCAGGGGCGGGTCGGCATGATCGTCAGCAGCAAGCCCGAAGATCGCCGCTTCCTCATTGAAGAGGCGGCCGGCATCACCAAGTACAAGCTGCGCAAAAAGGCAGCCGAAAAGAAGCTCGATGCCACGCGCCAGAACCTGGTGCGCGTATCCGATATCGTCGCTGAGCAGGAGCGTCAGCTCGCCAGCCTCAAGCGTCAGGCGGAGAAGGCCGAGCGCTACAAGCGCTATCGCGCTGAGCTTCGCGACATTGAGCTGTGGGGCTTGTCGCAGCGCTGGCTGGGCCTGGTCGCCGAGGAGCGCGTGTATCGCGACCTGTGCGCCGCCGCCAGTGAGACGCAGCAAGCCGCCGAGACCGCGCGCCTGTCGATGGAAGCCGAGCTCGCCGCCATTCGCCTGGAGATGGGTGAAGAAGAGGCCCGCCTGCAGGAAATGCAGGAGCGGCTCTATGCCCTCGACAACCAGGTCAAGCTGGGTGAGGCGGAAAACGAGCACGCGCGCAAAGAAGAGAGCCGCCTCCTCGCGCAGGCTCAGAAGCTGCGGGCCGAGCAGGAAGTGCTGCACCAGCGCGGTGAGCAGGCGACCGCAGAGACCACGCGAGTCAACGAAGAGCTGGCTGCTCTCGGTAGTCAGGGCGAGGGTCTGGATGATCGGCTGCGCGAGGGCGAAGAGCGCCTGAAAGCGGCGCGCGAGCGGCTGGCCGAGTTCGCGCGCATGAGCGATGGCATCAAGACCGACATCGCGCAGCAGAACGCCGAGATCGCCCGCGGTGAAGCCGCCGAGCGCAGCATGAGCCGGCAGCTCGACGACCTCGATCAGCGCCTGATGCGCAGCGAAGATGAGGGGAGCCGTCTCTCGTCGCGCAAGGCTGAGCTCGACGCCGAGATCGAAGGCCAGCAGCAGCGCCTAGGTGGCCTGCACGAAGCCCGCGTCAACCTGGCGCGCACCCGGCAGGATGCGGAAGAGCGGCTCAAGGATCTCAAGCTCCTCGTCAGTCGACTTGAAAAAGATGTCGATCACGTCAAGAGCGAGCTGAATAAGAAGAAGGCACGGCATCACTCGCTGTCCGAGATCGCGGCGCGCCACGAAGGCTTCTCGTTGGGCACGCGGCTGCTCTTGCAGCGCGATAAGGCTGCGGCGAAGGCGGCGGGTGATGGCGCCGATGCCGACAAGGCCGGCCCCAAGACGCTGGCCGACCTGATCATCGCCCCGGCCGAGCTGGAAGTGGCCATCGATGCCGTGCTTGGCGATCGCCTGGGCGCGCTGCTCTGCGAGTCGCAGGGCGAAGCGGCGGAGTCGGTCGGTTACCTGCGCACCCGCGGCGAAGGTCGCGCCACTCTGATGCCGCTTGATGCGCGGCCACCCCGCCCCTCGGATCGTCCGCCGCGGCCCGACGATGAACAGGCGCAGGGCCTGGGGGTGCGTGGTCGCCTGATGGATCTGATCCAGTGTCCGCCCGGCTATCACGGCGTGTTGGATGCAGCGCTCGGCCGCGTGCTGGTGCTCGATACGCTGGAGCATGCGCTGGCCTATTTTCAGCAAGCCAGCGACGATGGCAGCCTGTCTCCGGGCGCGATCTTGTGCACGCTCGATGGTGCGGTGGTCGATGGCCATGGCGCGGTGACGGGCGGGGCGCAGCGCGGTCAGGGCGCTTCCGTGCTGGCCCATCAGCGCGAGCTGCGCGAGCTGCAGGTCGCGATCAAAGAGCTCGACGAGCGCTTTCGTTCCGAAGAAGAACAGCTGGTGGTCAGCAAGAAAGAGCGCGAGCACCTGCTCGGCAAGCTCGAAGAGCTGACCAAGGTGGGGCATCAGGGCGAGATGCAGATCCTGTCGCTCGACAAGGATCTCGTGAAGGCCCGCGAGGAGCTGCATCGCACCGCGCATCGCCTGGATGTGCTGGGCAGCGAGCGCACCCTACTTTCCGAGCAGCGCGCCACGGTCGAGCGCGATTCTGAAGAGTCGCGCCTGGCCACGCGCACTGCCCGCGACCGCTTGGCCGAGCTGGAAGAGCAGCTGGATACCCATCGCTCAGCGCAGGTGGCGCTGATGGACGAGGTCGAAGCGCAGTCCGGCGCGCTGACCCAGCTAAAAGTTTCGGCCGCGACCTACAAAGAGAAGCTGTCGTCGCTGAGTAGCTCCGCCGCGCGCCTGGCTAGCGAGCAGTCCGAGCGCACGCTGCGCCTGTCGCGCCTCGCTGAAGAAGAGCGCGGCTGCTACCAGGCCGCTGCTGCGCTGGCCACCGAAGTACAGAGCCGCGGCAGCGATCTTTTGGAGCGCGCCGCGGGCCGTAGCCGGCTTGCCGAAGAGCTGCAGGTGCTGCGCAACGGCTACGAGCAGAAGCGCGGTCGCAGCGCCGAGCGCGAGGCTGAGCTGCGCGGCAAGCGCGACAAAGAGTCCGCCGAAGTCCGTCGCGCCATGGCACTGCGCACGCGCCTGTCAGAGCTTGAGCTCTCGCGTCAGCACACCGAGCAGACGATGGCCGAGAAGCATCGCGTGCTGGTCAGCGAAGTGGTCACCGACTACCACCTGCGCGCGCCGATCACGCCCAAGGATGAAGAGCGCGCCAGCGAGCTTCGCGACCTCATCGATCGCATGGGCGAGATCAACCTGATGGCCATCGAGGAGTACAAGGAAGTCGAGAAGCGCTACAACTTCCTCGTCGCGCAGAAGACCGATCTCGAGACCGCGGTCGGTCAGCTCGAAAAAGCCATCGACCTGATCAACAAGACCAGCCGGCAGCGCTTTCGCGAGGTCTTCGATCTGGTCAACGCCAAGTTCCAAGAGATCTTCCCGCGCTGCTTCCTGGGCGGCCAAGCCTACCTGCGCCTGAGCTATCCCAAAGAGAACGCCAAAGACGCGGCGAAAGAAGGCGAGGGCGAGGCCAGCGCCAAGACTGCAGTCGCGGCGCCGAAGCGCGATCCCGAAGATATCCTCGAAGCCGGTGTCGAGATCTTCGCGCAGCCACCCGGCAAGAAGAACTCAACGGTCGAGCTCCTGTCCGGCGGCGAAAAAGCGATGACCGCGGTCGCGCTGATCTTCGCCATCTTCCTCATCAAGCCCTCGCCGTTCTGTCTGCTCGACGAAGTCGACGCACCGCTTGATGAAGCCAACGTCGGTCGCTTCAACGATCTTGTGCGCAGCATGACCGACCGCAGCCAGTTCATCCTGATTACGCACAACAAGCGCACGATGCAGATCGCCGACGTGCTCTACGGCGTGACCATGGACGAGCCGGGTGTGTCGCGTGTCGTGTCGGTGAACCTGCACGAAGTCGGTCGCCTCGCACCGGGCCGCGCCAAAGCTCCGCGCGCGGCGTAGCTAGCGGCCTGTCGGCCTCGGTAAGGGCGTTATCGGCCGGCCTGTCCCAGGTGGGTTGGCTGTGTCCCATCGGCCTACATAGATTGCGCCGGCCGATTGGTTCACAATTGGACTCCTGTGCCGGGCTGGGGGTGGGGGACGTCGGGGGGTAGGCCCAGCAAATCATCCGCGACTGGAATCGGGGGACTCTCAGATGGCGTCTGTTGGCGATGGCAGTCACCGCGGTGGCCCGGCGAGCATGCTCGTGACGGGCAGCGCGATCACCTACCCTGCGAGCCAGCGATGAGCATCGGTCCTCCATCGCGTGGAGCCCCACCAGCCCCGCCAGTTAGCAAGGTGGGGGCAAGTGGCGGCCGCCGTCCGGTCAACCCCGAGGTGACGCGCCTTTTGGTCGATGCCGAGGCCTTCCTGCGCCTTGGGCTCGTCGACAAAGCGATCAGTCACTTGGCGGGCGCGCTGAGCCGCGACTCCTCGCTGCGCGATCTGCGCGAGCCGCTGGTGAAGCTCTACGTCGCGCGGCGGCGCAATAAGAGCGCCATCACCGAGCTATGGGCGCTGCTATCGCGCTGCGACAACCCCAAGGAAGAGATCCGCTTCCTGCGCTACATCCTGCGCCTGGGCGAAAAAGATCCGGCGGCAGAGAATCGGCTGCAGGCCATCCTCAGTCAGCACCCCGCCGAGTCCTCGGGTGACGAGCTCATGGCGGCGGAGTCTGGCTCGGTCGGCGACGAGCTGCGTGACTTTCTGCGCCAGCACAAGCCGCAGACCGATCTCAACGCCACGCAGCTGATCCCCGAGATCGATACCGACAAGCTCATGCGGGAGGCTGAGCTGGCCGCCGAGACCACCAATCCCAACGCGGCTCGCGTCGAGGAAGTGGCTGAGGAGATGGCCTTCCGCGACGGCTCGCTCAAGCGCGAGCTGGACGAGGTCGATACCTGTCTGCGCGCGGCACGATACGGCGATGCACTGCCCCTCCTGCGTACGTTGTCCGAGCGCTATCCGCACAGCAAGCGCGTGCAGAGTCGCTTGGAACAGCTGCGGCAGGCCCGTCCCATCGCCACGCCGATCGAGCGCCTGTTCGGCCAGCCGATCGGTGCGGTCGGCGGCACCGTCATCGGCCTCGTCGGCGGCGACACGCTGGCCACCGCCACGAGCGGCACGCTGACGTTCACGCCGCCGGCCTGCAAGCAGTGTCCGCGCGAATTCGCTCGACCGTCGGCGTTGGGATTGCCCGGCGGCATCTGCGACCCGGGGCAGTTCTGCAACGCGGCGGCGCTGTGTGAGCGCTGTCCCTACGACCTGGACAAGACGCTGTGCACGCCGGACTGCGTGCACTGTCAGAAGCCGACGCCGATTTGCTACAAGCCCGATGCGAACAAGCCGGAAAACTCGGCGTGCGTCGAGTGCGTCTCCGACAAGGACTGCCAGTCCGGCTATGCCTGCGCGCAGATGCGCTGCGTGCCGCGACGGCCGCCGGTCATTCCCTGTCCGGGCTCGGCCTCGGTGGGCGTCGGCTCGAACCTGCAGCCGACGGGAGACTGCAGCCAGTACGCGGCGATCTCGCCCTGCGGCCGCGACGCCGACTGTCCGGACGGCCAGGTCTGCGACATCGCCAATACGCGCTGCGTCGAACAGCTGCCCGAGTGCCGCTTCGACAGATCGGAAGAGCACACGTCTGAACTCCAGTCACGCCAATGTATCT
>CALFYE010000355.1 GCA_937952145.1 uncultured Myxococcales bacterium | reverse complement strand
ACTCCTCCCTCCTTGCTGCCGGGGTTCCTCGCTACGGTTTTGTTAGGCGCTCTTATTCAGGGGGGCGGGGGCAGAGTGCGTTACGCTGCGCACATGCTGTTTGCCGATGGCCGCTGTGCCGCTCGTATCGAGGGAGCTGAAGGGGATCTCACCCGCGCCGTGGCGACGGTCTCGGCGGCGCGCAAGCCAGCCGGTGAGGTGTACATCGCTGAGGTTGCGGGCGGCGTGGTGGTGCACATCGGGGAGCCGGCGCCGTTCAACAAGCTCATCGGCCTGGGTCTGGGGGGACCGCTGGGGCCCGCCGACTGGGATCAGCTGACCGCCATCGAAGCCGAGTTTCAGCGTCGTCGCACGCCGCTTCAGGCCGAGGTCTGTACGCTGGCCGATGGCGCCCTACTGCAGGGGCTGACCCGTCGCGGCTATCAGCTGGTGGCCTTCGAAAACGTCCTTGGGCGGGCGCTGTCGGTTGCCGACTTGACGCCGGAACCCGCCTTTGGCCTGCGCACCTTTTTTGCCCAGCCCGATGACGCGGCGAGCTTTTCGACGTGGCTCGATGCCGTCGTCACCGGTTTTGCGCATCCCGACTCGGTGCCGGGAGGGCCCTCGCATGAATCCTTCCCGCGCGAGGTGATTGCGGCGGCGATGGCCGATCTGGTCGTCGTGCCTAGCTTTGCCCGCTATGTCGCTGAGCTCACCGACTCCGCTCGCAGCGAGCGTCCCCCGAGCATTGCCGGTGGCGCCAGCCTGCGTCTGTGTGGCGGCATCGCGCAGCTCTGCGGCTCGGCAACGCTGCCGGGTCTGCGTCGTCGCGGTGTGCAGAGCGCGCTCTTGGCCGCACGCCTGGCCGATGCGGCGCGGGCAGGCTGCGATCTTGCCGTCATCACTACGCAGCCCGGCTCGAAGTCGCAGCACAACGCGCAGCGCGCCGGCTTCGACTTGCTGTATTCGCGAGCCATCTTGGTGCGCGAGGGGTAGGCGGGTCGGGGCGGCGCAGTCACGGCGCGGAAGCTTGCGCGCGCACGGCTCGCGCTTTGCTCGCGCCGGCTAGGGAGCTTGCAGCGGCCAGGCTCGGCTCGCCGATCGCCGCCATATCCGATGAGAAGAGCCATGCCACCAGCGCAGGCACGCCGCTTGCGGAAAGCCCAAGGCAAGCGCTCGTGCTGAGTGTCACCCCAGCGGATCGTGCGCGAAGTCCCCACTGGGTGGGGGCCGCCGATGAGCCTTGCGAGAAAAAGAAATAAACCCATGAGGGTTTTGTTCAAATAAGAGTGAGGCAATAGACGAAATCATGTTTGAGGAAGTATTGAAGCTTAGCATCGTCTTTGATGATGCCTATCGTCAGCTAAATAGTTTTGGTGAAAAAGATAAATGGGGGAGATATGCGTTCTCCCGTGCTCATATGGAGACTTCGCAACTCTCTCGGATAGCTAACCGGACGGATGTTGCCACCACTCCGGAGCGGGCATTCGAAGAGATGAGTGAATTTTTGAGTCCGAAATATGATCTGCGAGCAAAGAAGATGTTTAAGTATCCATGCTTTGATCTCGTCAGGTTGATCAAAGAGTCGGTCGAGAATAATGGATATTATATAATCTCGATCACTGAAACGCATGCGATGGCGATGTTCGTCGTGAATAATATCTGTGGGTTTTACGATCCCAATGTGGGGATCGTGGCTGGTCATAAACCGACGGTGATGAAAGTGCTTGCCGAATACTTCAATCACGAGTCAGTTCTTAGAACATATGATGCGACGGGGAAAATGAGCATCTCTTATAGATTCGTGTAGGGCGCCTTATTGAAGCCGATTCATTTTGTGGATTTTAGAAATGACTGTCGCGGAACTTGGCCCGCCTGTGGCTGACCTGCAGCCGTCCCCGGTCCCCTCTGGCGAGAGCTGTGCAATCGGGGGGGGCTTGGCGGGGCGAGCTGGGGGCTTAGCCGATGACCTGGATGCAGAGGTTGGTGCTGTTATCGCACTGCGTGCCGGGGCAGCAGCCGGAGCCGCCGCAGGTCTGGCCTTCTTTGCGGCACTGGTCGGTGGGAGGCGGCACGCACTTGCCAGCCGAGCAGACCCCGCCGCAGCACTGGCTGCTGACGGTGCAGGCTTCGGTGTCTTTGCGGCAGGCCTGCGGCGTCCAGTAGGCCGAGATGTTCTGCGAGCCGGTCGCTTGGCCGGGCATCCAGTAGGGCACGCAGCTGGGATCTTCGCCGGGCTGCGGGTTGTTCTTGATCGCGGCGATCCATAGCTGCTGGCGCGGCGCCGCACGACCCAGGGTGCCGACCTGCGAGTTGCCATAAGGGCGATGCGTGATGAAGGTCAGCCAGTAGTAGCCACCGACGTTAAACGGCGAGAAGTTGGGGACGTAGACGGTCTCAGTGCCGGCGCTGCCGCCCGCTGCTTTGGCCAGACGAATCGGCGTGCCGCCAGCGGGGGGAATCAGGTACAGGGCGCCGCCCGCTTGATTGTTGCTGCGCGCATCGGTGCCGTTCTGGAAGGCGATCCACTTCGAGTCTGGTGACCAGCTGGGATAGCTGTCTTCCGTCGAGCCAGCGATGCTGTTGGCGGTATGGACGCGGCGCACCGTGCCAAAAGCGTCGGGGCCGGTGACCGGTAGGATCGACAGGTTGCCGACCGATAGCGCATCGCCGCGGTTGTTGGCTTCCGAGATGAACGCGATGCTGTTGCCGTCGGGCGACCAGTAGGGCTGGGTAGCGGCGGAGGCGGGCAGGGTGCCCTGCGTCGGGGTGACCGCGGCGCCGGTTGCGGTATCCAGCAGGCGCAGGTTGGTCGTCTCGTTGACGATGATGCGCTTGTTGTCCGGTCGCCACGACGCGAAGAACGTGCGCGGCAGGCTGGCCGTGACTGGGTACTGCACCGGCGGTGGGTTCATCGACAGATCGTTGGTCAGGTCGAAGATCGCCGCGACGTTGATGCCACCGCCAAGGCGGCCCACCATGTAGCGACCATCGCGCGAGATCGAGTGGCAGCCGACGCAGCTACTGCTATCGACCGGGCTTGTCGGTGGCGTCGGCATGAAGTTGGATGCGACGTTGGTGCCGTCGTTGATGCGCAGGACGCGGCCGAGGTTGGCGTTGAGAATCTCCCAGTAGTAGATGCTGCCGAGGAGCGAGCCCTTGGCGAAGTGCATCTTCACCGTGTTGCCGCTGTAGACTGTGCTGCTCGCCATCTCCCAGCGGTCGACGGTCAGCACCGCGTCGCTGTCGACGCTGGTCTGGGCCACGCCGGCCCAGGTCGAGGCGTCGGGCAGGTAGTGGAACTTGAAGCTGGCCCCAGGGTTTAGGGTGTAGACGACCAGCGAGAAGTTCGGCTTGGTGATGGTGATGCGATACAGGTCGCCGGTGGTGCCGTTGGTCCACTGGATATCCGCCGGGAAGACGTTCTGCGGCATGACCACGCCGTCGAGCGGATAGACCAGGTTCGCTGACTTGGCGGCGTTCGCCACCGGTGTGCCAGTAAAGCGAGTGGCGGCATCGGCCGGCGTGCCCGGGGTCAGGATGACCTTGGAGATATTGACGGTGATCTGCGTCGTGGCCGTGACCGACACGCCATTGCTGATGACCGTGGCGGTGACATCGACGGTGCCGCCGACCTCGCCGGTGGCGGTAAAGACGCCGGTGTTGGGATCGATGGTGCCGATGCCGTTCGGCGGCACGGAATAGGTCGCCGCCAGCGGACCCGAGGTGGTGCCGTCCGCACGCTGTCCCGTCACCGAGAACTGCTGCGTCGGCTTCGCACCGTCTTGCGAGCTGAGCATCACCTGAGTCGGCGTGATGAAGATCGCGCTCCATTCCGCCATCGGGGTGGGGTTGGGATTTTCACAGTTGTTGGGGTCGAGGCACGTCGTCCCGCCCAGGCTGGTGCCGTTGCACGCCAGGCCCAAGGTCGAGACGAACACGCCCACATGGCCGATAAGCTGCCAGGCTCTCATGGACATTCTCCTTAAACGGGCCCATGGCCGGCGCATGCACGGCCTGTGAACCCTGCCGACATTTTATCGCCCGTCGACGCGCCGCAGTCCGAGCGCGACCGCGTTTCTTGCACGCGCGATTCAGTCGCGAGCCGCAGCGATTGCGGCCCATGGATTTCCAGCCATCGCGGCCATCCCAGCCAGCCTGCAACCGAGCCGGTAGCGCCCCTTTCCCCTCATCCCCCTACGCGTCGCCGGCGCCGGAATTTCGGGGGTAGTCTGGCCGCTGCCGCGCGCATAGAATGTGGAGTTCTGATGCGCAAACTATCGAATCCCTTGGTGAATGCTCCTCTGGGTGGGTCGCGGTCACAGTCGTGGTCACGGGCCTGGCTTTGGGGGCTTGGCTTCTCACTCGTGTCGGGGCTGGGCTGCACGCCGACGTATACGCGGGCGCCGACCTCGCTGTCGATCCTGCCGCTGCGTACGCTGCGGCTTTACGAGACCGGCATCGGCTACTTCGAGCGCGCTGGATCGGTCAGCGGAGATGACACCGGGCTGCCGCTGCCGGCTGGGCATCTCGACGATGCGCTCAAGACCCTGGTGATCTACAGCCAGGACAAAAACGCTCGTGTCTATGGCCTGTCCTTCCCGACCAGCGTCAGCAAGGGCATGGGGCGCGCGCTCGCTGGCCTGCCGCAGAACGACGACGATGCGGTCAGTTATCGCGAGCTACTCCTGTCGCTCAAAGGCTCGGCGCTGTCGGTGCGCATTGGCGAGCTTTCGCTGAGCGGTCGCCTGATTGATGTACAGCGCAACGGCCACTCGGCCTCCGACACCACGAAGGAAAAAGAGGGCGACGAAGACAAAGGCGAAAAGGGCGAAAAGCCGAATTCTACGGCCAAGCCCGAGCTCGTGCTGATGTTGCTCACCGATGGCGGAGAGCTGGTGCGAGTGCCGACGAACACCATCAGCGCGATCCGTCCGCTCGATCCGACGTACGCTGGCCGCTTGGCCACCGCGCTCGATGCCGTGACGCAGCGTGGGGCGCAGTCGCAGCGCATGCTGCGCTTGCTCAGTCGCGACGGCGGGCCGATTACGCTCGGCTATCTTGCCGAGACGCCGCTGTGGCGCGTCACCTATCGCCTGGTGGTCGGCGATCAGAAAGGCAACGCCGGCCTGCAGGGCTGGGCTCTTATCCACAACGACACCGACGAGGACTGGCGCGCCGTCAAGCTGCACCTGATCAGCGGTCGCCCCGACTCGTACCTGTTTCCGCTGGCTGCGCCGCGCTACACCCGCCGTCAGCTGGTGACGCCGGAAAACGAGCTATCGACCGTGCCGCAGCTTCTTTCCAACAACGCCGATCGCATGTGGGGCGATCACATCGGCGACAGCTATGGCGCAGGTGGCCTGGGGCTTAGCGGCACTGGCATGGGCGGCGGTGGCACCGGCGAAGGCACGATTGGCCTGGGCAGCATCGGCACCATCGGTCACGGCGCGGGTGTCGGGGGCGACAGCAACAGCTCGCTCTTGCAGGTCGGCAACCTGGCCGCCGTCGCGCAGTCGAGCGGCATCGAGTCGGGCTCGTTATTCGCCTACACCATGAACGACGCCATCGATCTGCGGGCGCGTAGCTCGGCGCTGTTGCCGTTCATTAACGAAGGCGTCGAGGCCGAGATCATCACCACGCTGAGCAAGCCAGGCGGCACGGCGCGCGCCGGTCTGCGCCTGGTCAACAGCACCAAGCAGACCCTGCCAGCCGGCCCAATGACAATCTACAGCGACGGGCTCTTGGCGGGTGAGTCGGCCATCGAGCGCCTCAAGCCGGGCGAGCGGCGCTTCTTGGAATACGGCAGCGATCTCGATGTCTCGCTGAGCAGCGTGAAGAGTCAGACCCGCGATGAGCCACAGCGCGTGACCTTCGATCGCGACACGCTGGAAGAGCACTTCCTGCGCCGCACCGATGCGCTTTATCGGCTAGAGAACCGCAGCGGTCAGGCGCGCACGCTGTACCTGTCGCTCGACATCGGCGCCAACGCGCGCGTGCAGGGCGCCGACCGCCTGGACTTCAACACCGAGAGCAACAAGGCCATCGCGGTGTTCGAGCTAGCCGCCGGCAGCCGCCTAGAGCGCGCCATGTCGATGCTCGCCGGTCGCCAGAGCGGCCATCGCTTAGCTTCGCTGACCACCGCGCGCCTGACCGAGCTTTCCGGGACGCAGAGCCTTCCCGCACCTGAGCGCGCTATCCTCGGCGAAGCGGCGCTGCGTCAGCGCGAGCTAGAGGCGGCCAAGGGCGAGCTCGACAAGTCAGAGAGCGAGATCAAAAAGACCGAAAAAGAGATCGAGCGCCTGCGCGAGCACCTCAAGGCCATGGGTCACGAGACGGCGGCGGGTGCGGTGCAGAACCCGGTGCTCAAGCGCATCCTCGATGCCGAAGACCGCCTGGCCGCGCTGCAGAAGAAGCAAGAGACGCTGGAGTCGGATCAGGACAAGCGCCGCGACATGGTGCGCAAGGTGCTGGAAAAACTGCCGAAAAAGCAGGACAAGCCGCTGGTTATGCCGTAATCAGGGCTGGTGGTATGGGATTGGTTGATAGTTCGGTTAATTTATAAATACGCAGTCTCTGACCAATCCGTGTTACACCCCGCACAGTGATAGTGATACCTCACCTCCGTATGCACTAAATGATAGTATTCCAGCGAGCCTTCCAAAAGGTCCGTCGCCACGCAGGCGGTGCGGTCGCGGCCACCGCAGCGCGGACACTCGGGGCCGGTGGGTTCGCTTGCCGCCTGGGTCTTGCGACGGCGGCGAGAACGACGACTCTTCGTTGGTGAGGACGGTTCACTCGCAGGGGGCACGGGGTCTTCAAGGCCGGGGATTGGAAGCAGCCGTTCGGCACCGTCTTCCACGACCCGCACGTGCGTTCCGGCGGCGCTTACGGTGACGCTGGCGACTCCGGAAGAGGACTGGTGCTGCCAGGTCCCGTCATAGGTGGAATAGCCGTGGCAGCGAAACTCCATTACGGCTCGGCCCGTTCTACGGTCGACAACGTAATAAATCGTGTCTTGCTCTAACTCATAGATATCGCCATGGTCATGGGTCTGGGTCACGACTTCAAAGCGACTGGCCGCGGGAATTTCGGGGGTCGGCAGCGACGCCACGTAGCCTAGGCAGGTAGCGAGCACGGCCCGACAGGCGGCAGGTACGAGCAGGGTCTCTAGCGCTGCGAAGCGATACGGCAGGTCGGCGCCGCTCGCCCAGTCGAGAGCGTGACGGAGCGCGGCTAGCAACCCTGCGGCGGCATGCGGGGGCGATAGCGACTCGACGGCGCGCTCTAGCGCCCGATAGATCGATGGCCGATAGCGTCCAGGTTCCGCCGCAGGCAGTAGCGTCAGCGCCGCCGTCGCAGCCTGCACGCTCGCTTCGTCGGGCTGGGCCTGCCAGGCGGCCAGGGCGGCCAGCGTCGGGGCTGCCGCCTCAGGCAGTCGCTGGGCCGGCAGGCGGGTCGCCAGATCGACGAGCATCGCGGACAGCGCCACGGTTGCGAGGCCGCCATCGAGCGCTGCTAGATCGGCGAGCAATCGCTGCGCTGGACCGTCTTTCGCCTGCGTGTCTTCCAGCCCAGCTGCAGACAGCTGCGACAGCGCCGTGCCCGCCGGATCGTAGCCACAGCGCGCTGCCACCTGCAGCCGCGACAGCGGAAGCTTGCCGGCCTGTACCCGCAGCGCAAGCAGCGTTGCTTCATCCGGCCCGTTCTGCAGCCAAGCCTCTAGCTGCTCCAGCACATAGCGGCGCTGCTCAGCGGGGCTCACCTCCGACGGCAGATCGCGCAGCAGCACCTGCTCACTTGTGACGAACTGGTCGGCTTGCAGAAGCCGCAGGTTGTAGCGACAGGCGCGGCCGTCTTCTGCGATCTCGAAAGGGACGGCGGTATAGGCCCGGCCCGGCCCGGCGGCGATGTGCATAAAGAACGATGGCCACTCGGCTGCCATGCTGCCCCCGCAGAAGTCGCGCGACACCCCATCTTCGCGTGTCTTTTCCGACGCCTCAAGCGATACACCAGGTAGCCTGGGTCCCTCGCTAAACGGGTGTTTACATATTTGGCTGCGTATGTCCTTTCGGGCAACGCGCTGCATGGCTGGGCAGCGTCTCTCGCTGCGCTCGGCGGCCTGGGCTGAAGCCACATCACCGTGGGCTTGCGCTGGGCGGGCCGGACCGCGAGCAGATTCGGTAGCAATGATCCACCACTCGTTGAGCATTCCTGCTACCGTACGTTCGGCTTACCGATCGGCTCCTTCACCCTCCGGCGTGCATACTGATTGCGCCGAGCGTCCAGGCAACCGCAAGCCGGGCACCTTCTGCCCCGGCATCGGATCACGAAGGAGCTTCCCCATGACTGGCTTTGCTGCGCAGGACGGCCTCGACCCGCCGGCTTATCCCTCTGCAACTGGGTACGCAAGGAGTGCATCGCGCTGGGTGCCCCGGTACCCGGAAGACCGGCCCTCCCCCTTGAACCCGCCCGCCGTCTCAGCCGCGACCGCGCGGCCAGTCCTCCATCCTCGAACACGAAAGGTAACAACCCCTATGATTGATTTACGAATCGCAGAAGTCGCAGCCCACGAGTCGACCTCCATCGGTGAGGTGCACTCGTGAGCCGGAACCACCCTTCGGCTGGCAAGCACGCCAAAGAAGCGGAGCGGGCCCGTAAGCAGCAGGCCAAGGCAGCGCGCAGACAGGATAGGCGCGAGCGCCGGCCAGGGCAGATCGAGATCGCATCGGCCGAGGACATCCACGGACCCCTGCCCTCGATCGGAGAGGTCATGCTGGCACTAGAGACGCGGGGCACGACACCGCGCGCAGCCACCATGATTCCGTGCCGGCTCTTTGTCGGCGGACTTAGCTGGAACACCGAGGCGCCCCAGCTACGCGCGGCGTTTGCGACGTTTGGGCCGGTGGCCGATGCCGCCGTCATCACCGATCGCGGCACCGGCAAGTCGCGCGGCTTCGGCTTCGTAACGATGGCCAACCGCAAAGATGCGACCAAGGCCATTGACGGCCTGCACAACACCGAACTCGACGGCCACCGAATCGTCGTCAACGTCGCCAGCGAGCGCTAAGCCCACAGAAAGGATGACCCGCACATGCCCGTCCTGATTGGCAAGTTTTCCCACCATGGCACGAACTACTACTTTGACTACTCGACGGAGAGTAAGGAGCCCTCGGCGGCCATGAACCTTGCAGAGTACCGTGAGTACTATCGCAAGACGCATGGCCGGCTGGCGTTTGACAAGCTCGCCGAGCGGCTGGAACGAGCCGATGCCAAGGGCACGAGCGGACGGATGCGACGCGACCTTGACGATATGCTCAAGGGCAATCGGGCCGGCGAAGGTCAGCGAGAGCTGAGCACCCCTGAGCTGATCGATCTCTTGCTGGTGCGTCGCGGAGCCGCCGTTCCGGCCACCTAGCTTTACGGGAGTCGTGGCGACTGCGGGCAGAAATCGCCACGCTGCATCTGCGCTCTCTCCCATCGCTTGGCAGCAGGGCTCAAGTAGCCGCAAGTCTGGCCCTGCGCAGGGGGGGGCTGACGGGGCGTGAAACACCTCTCACTCTCCCCGCGAGTCGCGGCTAGGCTTTAGGGATGCGTGGCCGGGTGCAGTTTTTGGCAGAGGAGGGGACGGGGCGGCGGCGAGATGAGCTGTCGAGTGTGGGGGGGCTCTTGCGGGGGCGGCGGTTTGTCGTGCTCTCGGGAGCGGGGTGTAGCACCGACTCGGGGATTCCTGATTATCGTGGGCCGACGGGGTCGTTACGACGGCGGGCGCCGGTGCAGTATCAGGAGTTTCTGCGCAGCGAAGCGGTGCGGCAGCGCTACTGGGCGCGCAGCCTGCTGGGGTTTGGGCAGGTGGGGGCGGCGCAGCCGAATGCGGTACATCGGGCAGTGGCGGCGCTGGAGCGGGCGGGGTTGGTTACGGGGCTGATCACGCAGAACGTCGACGGGCTGCACAGCCAGGCGGGCAGTCAGCGTGTGGTCGAGCTGCACGGCAGCCTGCACTGGGTACGCTGTCTGGCCTGCGGGCGGCGCGAGTCGCGGGCGGCGCTGCAGGCGCAGCTTCTGGGCCAGAATCCCGAGTATGCGCAGCACTCGGCGGTGGCGGCGCCGGATGGCGATGCCGACTTCGAGCCAGGCACGGCGGGGCTGCCGGCGTTTCAGGTTCCCGGCTGTCCGGGCTGCGGTGGGCTGCTCAAGCCCGATGTCGTCTTCTTTGGCGAAAACGTCCCGCGGCCGCTCGTCGATGCGGCGTGGGGATTCTTTGCCGAGGCGAGCGCGCTTTTGATCCTGGGCAGCTCGCTGGCGGTCTATTCCGGATTCCGCTTTGCGCGGGGCGCTGCCGAGCGCAGTCTGCCGATCTTGGTCATCAACCAGGGACCCACGCGCGCCGATGAGCTGGCAGCCCTACGCGTCGAAGCTCCGCTTGCCCCCAGCCTGACCGCGCTGTGCCATCAGCTTGGCGTGGCCATCGAAGTCGCTTAAGAAGACAGCGCAGAATGGGCGGTGACATCGGCGCCGTCACCCCGTAGGTGCGGCGCTTTTGTCGAGAGCATGCGTCTGACTCGCCTGGCCGGGCTGTCCGCACACTATAATCGTCGGGTGCTGCACTTGGTTCTGTGCTTGCAGGCTCTACTCTTGGTGCTAGGGCCAGGCCGCTGTGAGGCCGCGGAGCCCGCGATGGTGGCCACGCCTGAAGTGCAGAGTCTGGTCAAGGCGAGCCGCGATCAGTTCACCAGCGGTCAGTACGAAGATGCGCTGCGCAGCCTGCTTCTTGCGTATGAGAAGCAGCCGTTTCCGCTGCTCCTTTTCAACATTGCGCAGACGTATCGCAAGCTGGGGCGGAAGCTGGAAGCGCTCGACCACTACCAGCGCTTTGTGGGGGCGGCACCGGGCTCGCCGCTTTTGACCGAGGCAGAGGCCCACGCGGCTGCCCTGCGCGCCGAGCTGGCTGCCGAGCAGGCGAGTCAGAAGCGCGCCGACGCCGAAGAGTTCGCCCGCCAAGCGCAAAAGCGGCTGGACGAGGCAGAGGCGCTGGCCGTGGCCAACCTTGCCGCCCGCAAGCAGGCCGAGGCCGAGCTTCTGGCCGAGCGGCGGGGCGTAGAGCGGGCGCAGGAGCGGCGACCGTTCTACAAGCGTCCCTGGCTGTACCTGGCTCTGGGGGGCGTTGTGCTCACCGCGGCGGCGGTCGGAATTGGCCTGGGCCTGGCCCTGCGTCCCCCGCCCGAGCCGATGACCGATCTAGCCCCGCAGACCATTCGCTTCTAGAGGGCAGGGAAGCACCCCAAGGGAGGACGAGCGATGCGAGAATCGATGCGGCAAATCGGCCTCTTTTCGGCGCTGACGACGGCACTGCTGGGGGGCGCCGGCTGTGGGCGTCCACCGACGCTGAGTATCACGGCTGAGACCCTGCCGCCGCAGGCGCGCTCGCTGGCCTTGAGCGTGACCCGCAGCGTGCCGGGGGGGGGAGCGCAAGCCACGGCCGAGCCGCTGAGTACCTACGATCTGCCGCAGCCCACACCGAGCCGACAGAGCCTGCTTCTGCGCCTGCCCTCGGGCTTTTCTGGCAGCTTGAATATCAGCCTGGCTGCGTTTTCCGGCGTTGCGGGGGCTGGCTGCCTGCAGCGGGTGGGGTTCGCCTCGCACGACTTCGCGCCGCAGCCCTACGACGACGAGCTGGTGCTGCCGCTCGACAGCGATCCCGGCGACCACGACTGCGAGCTTGCGGCTGCCACGCTGCCCCGACTGATTGCCGCCGATCCCGGGGTGGTGGGTACGGCAGGGGGCGAGCAGGTTCGTCTGCGCGGCTGGGGCTTCGTCCCCGGCTCCGAGGTGTTCGTCGATGACAGCAAGCTGGCCGAGGTCCGACTGGAGTCTGGCTCCGCTCTGAGCACCGTGACCAGCGCTCGCGATAAGCCGGGGGCGGTGCGTCTGCGCGTCGTCCTCCCCGGGGGAGGGGCGGCCGAGGATGGCACTCTCCTGCGCTACCGCTTCAGCACGCCAAGCTTTGCCGCGCAGCCCGTCGTCAGCTCCCCGTATCTCTTGCACTCGATCGACTGCAGCGACGTGAACGGCGACGGAATCTTTGATCTATTGCTCAGCCCGATCTCGGGCAACCGCTTGACCTCGATCCTGGTGGCCACGCAGGAGCCCACGAGCTACTCGATTGGGGGTGTGGGGGCGCCGGGGCCGGTGACGCCGGCCATCTTTTCCGATCTGGATCGCGATGGCCGACCCGACATCGTGACCGGCTACCTGCCGACCAAAGAGGTCTGGACCCGTCGCAACAGCGGCAGCGGCGCCATCTACGAGGGCTCGCTGATCTACGCGCTCGCCGACGAGCCCACCTTTGTTCATGCCGGCGACCTCAATAGCGATGGCTATCCCGACGTCGTCGGGCTCAGCGAGACGGGGCGCAGCTTGGGCGTGCTGCTCAACGACCGCACCGGCCGCTTGGGCGCCGCCAAGACGACGACTCTTGCGGCCAGCACAAGCCCGTTTGCAGTGACCAGCGCCGACGTCAATCTGGATGGTCAGCGCGACTTGATCCTCGTCGACCATGGGCAGTCGCAGACCCGCACCCTGCTGAACAGCCCCGCCTCGCCGGGGAGGTTTGCTAGCACCGATACGGTGTCCATACTGACCGCCCTAAGCGGTCCGGCAAGCAGCCTCTTTAGCACTGACATCGACGGCGATCGGCACGAGGACACCCTGGTCGCCATCGAGTCCAAAGGCGAGCTCTTGATCAGCTACAGCCGCCCCACGCTGGCAGTCCTGAGTCCGCCGATCAAGGTCTGCGCCGCGCCGCACTTGGCGATTGCCGCTGACCTCGACAAAGATGGCGTGGTTGAGCTGATCGTCGCCTGCAATACCGAGGGGCAGGTGCAGGTCCTGCAGCGACGGAGCGATGGTAGCTATGGCGAGCTTTTGCGCATTGCCGTGCCGACGAGCCTGGGGCCGCTTCTGGGTCTGACGGCGGTGGAATACGACGGCGATGGTCGCACCGACATCGCACTGGCCGGTAGTCAGGGAATGGGCTTTTTGCGCAACGAGTCGCGCTAGGTTCGCTGCGTCACGCCGATGGCGCAAGGCCAGCGCTCGACGGGGATGAGGCGCGGGTGGCGGCGCTTATGCCCGCCCCTCGTGCACCATCAGGATCGGCCGGGAGGGACCGGCGGTGGTGTTGCGCATGACGGCGGAGACGGGGCCATCGTCGTCTGGCAGCAAGCGCAGGCTGTGCTGGCGGAGGATGGTGTAAAGGACGATCTTGAGCTCGTACACCGCGAAGGCCGCGCCGATGCAGCGACGGGCACCACCGCCGAACGGCAGAAATTCGAAGGGGCTGTAGCTGCGGTCAAGGAATCGTTCGGGCAGGAAGCGGTCGGCCTGGGGATAGATCTGTTCGTTGCGGTGCGCGACGATGATGGCGATACCGACGTGCGTCCCAGCCGCTAGTTCGTAGCGGCCGAGCGTCAGCGGCTTTTCCAGGGTGCGAGCAATGCTGGGTGCGACGGGGTTTATGCGCAGCGTCTCGCTGCAAACGGCATCGAGATAGGGCAGGGCGGCCACGGCTTCGGCATCGAAGGTCTGGGGCAGAGTGCGGATCTCGGCGAGCAAGCGCTGCCGAACGGCGGGCTCGCGATGCACAAAGTACAGCGCCCAGGCCAGGCTGCTGGCCGTGGTCTCGTGCCCGGCCATGAGCAGGTTGACCATCTGGATCAGCAGATCTGCGTCGGAAAGCGGGGCTCCCCCGTCATCGCGGGCGTCAAGGAGCTGACTCAGGATGTCCTGCCCACGGCTCGGCGAGGCGCGACGGGTGGAAAGTTCCTGGGCGAACACCTCGGCCAAGCGCATGCGGACTTTCAGGAAGCGCGACCAGGCCGACAGCCCGAAGGCCTCGCGGCGCAGAAAGGGCATGAACAGAAACGTCGGACGGATGGCCTCGATCACGTCGAGGATGACATCGCGGAAGGCGGCACGCGCCGCAGGGTTCGAGAAGCCCAGCACCGCTTGCAAGATGACCTCTAGAGAGATCTCTTGCATCGTGCGATGCACCTCAAACGGAATGTCGCGCGGCCAGCGTCCGGCGTGCTCTTCGGCGGTGGTCTTGAGCAGCTCGCCGTATAGCCGCATGCGGGCTCCGTGAAACGGCGGCGTCAGCAGCTTGCGCATGCTGCGATGGCGCTGCCCCGAAAGTAGGATGAGGTTGCTCTCGCCGATGACCGGCCCCAAAAGGTCGGCACCGAAGGCGGCAAAGGTGTCGGGACTGCTGCCAAACAGGGTCTGAATCGTCGCCGGCTGCCCGGTGGTCACCACTGGACCGAGAAAGCTGGGCACGGTGAACGGATCGCCGTAGCGCTGCACCATCTGCAGCATGCGCTCATACGGCGAGCGCAGGTAACGCAGCGTCGATAGAACAACATTTCCCGGCCCGGGGGGGAGTGGCGACATGTTCTGCCGTCGATGTTGGCACAGACGTCAGAGGCCGGGCCGGAAAACGCAGCGACGCGTGGGCCGGCGCGGGCTCAGGCGACGAGCACCAGCTTGCCGACGACCTTGCCACCCCGCGAGATCTCGTGCGCTCGCTCGGCTTCGGCCATGGGGATGCGCTCGGCGATGACCACCTGCAGGCGACCCGCTGCCAGCTCGGAAACCAGCGGCGCTAGCGTCGCGCGATTTGGACGACCGAGCAGGGTCGTGACCGGGCCGGGCAAAGCCACGTGCAGGTAGTCGGTGGGTCGCGCCTGGACGAGGACATGGGTGCCGCCTTTTTTGAGCAGGCTGCGGCACATCGCGATCGGGTAGGTCGCCGCCCCCACCGAATCGACGATCACGTCATACGGTCCATGGGCTGCTGCCGCGGCTGCCACGCCGCCTCGGGTGTAGTCGATGGCGATGCCGCCTAAGCGCTCGACCAGCGCGACGTTGCGGCTGGAACACACGCCCACTGAGCGCGCGCCGCTTATGTGTGCAAGCTGCACCGCGAAGTGGCCGACGCCGCCTGCGGCCCCCAGGATCAGCGCTCGGGGATCTGGCTTTTCGGCCAGCCGTCCGAGTGCGAACAGCGCCTGATGCGCCGTCACACCAGCCACCGGCAGGCAGGCCGCATCGACGACATCGACCCCTGCGGGCAGGACCGCTACCTGATCCCAGCGCACCTGTACGTGACTGGCGTAGCTGCCGTACTGCCGGCGGGAAAAGTCGGTGCCACCGACCACGTGGTCACCGACCCGCACATCCTGCACCGCCTCGCCGACCGCGATCACTTCACCCGCGAAATCGACCCCGCAGACCAGGGGACCCGAGGGACCGATGATGCGCTGGGCGATTCCCAAGAGCTCGCCCTGCCGCATCTTCCAGTCCACCGGGTTTACGCCGGCGGCGTGCACTGCAACACGAAGCTCATCGGAGCGCAGCTTGCGCTCGGGGTGCTCGACCCAGACCAGCGGCGAGCTTGCGGACGGGGACGAAAGGACTCGCATGAGGGGACTCCAGACAAGAGACAGTGCCGCAAGGGAAGCAGGTGAGGTTGGGAAAACGCAAGCGAGCTGCCGCGGGCCGCGTGTCGTACCGCGTGCGGCAGCCGAGGGTATGGGTTACAGGACGGGCGACTATGGGTCGTCAGCGCCCGGCGAGCCGCCGGCGTTTTTGCTGGCGCGCCACGAGCTTGCGAGGTTCGGCGAGGGGTTGCTGTTGGGCATGATCGGCACGAGAGAATATCCGTTGCCATCGGCCGAAGCAGGCCAGGGCGCGGTGTCGCCGTACGAGAAGCTCATGATCGGGTCGCCAGCGGCATCGACGAGCGTGAGTGTCTCGCCGGAGTCCGACAGGCTGGAGCTGGGTCCATACTGTCCGGCCACGGGGATGCCGGGATACTTGAGCGCAAAGTTCGCCGCGTTCTTCGCCAGCACGACGAAGCCGCCTGCCGGGATCGTCGTGCCCGCCGGGAAGGTGAAGTCGACGCCAGCGGTCAGGCGGACGTTGTACAGGTTGACGGTCGCCGAGCCGGTGTTCTTGATCTCGATAAACTCGAACTCATCGCCATCGACCGGCGCGGGGAAGCCCGGTGGGGTGAACTTCGGCGGGTTGTACATGATCTCGGTGATGGCAATGGTCGGCGGAACGCCGGTGCGGAAGGTCGCCTCGACGAGCGGGCTCCACTCGCCACCGGGGCTAAGTACGCGGGCCTTAACCGTGGTCACTGAGCTGATGACGATGGGAGCGCTGTACATCGTGCCCTGGACGGTGCCTCCGGTCAGGCGCGGATCGAGGCCGTTGGTCGTGTAGTAGATCGATCCACCGCCGGCGTTGGGATTGGTGATCACCAGGTTGTATCCCGGGTTCACCATGCCGCCGAACTGGCCAAAGGTTGGCGCCAGCGTGGCGGGGAACAAGCCCTCGGCCTGGAAGTATCCGGGGATCGAGCCGGCTGGCGGATAGGTCCCGACGGCCTGGTCGCTGGTGAAGCCTTCTAGCAGCACCTTGCGGCGGCTGGGAGCGTTGGTGACCGAGGTGATGTTGGCTCCGCTGAGCGTGACCGTCCAACGCGTGTTGGTGCCGATGCCATTGATCCAGTTGGGAATGCGTGTGGCATTGAAGCCGGCGATAAACGGCGCAACCTCCGTGGCCAGCGCGTTGTAGCGTGCGGTGATTGCAGCATCGGTCAGCGCCCCGCCGTTGAAGAAGTGCTTCTGAATGCGGTCGGCGAACAGCAGCTTGAACTCGGGACTGGCGCGCAAAAGAGTGTAGAGGATGCGCGCCGCGGTGGTCAGCGAGTCGGCCGCCGCCGATCCCGTGACCAGCGAGCCCTGCGCGTTAGGTGCCCCGTTATTCGCGGGGTTGGTGACGAAGTTGTTGCTGGTCACCGTCAGACCAAAGCCGCCGAATGAGCCCTCGGCATCCCAGGTGATGAAGCGGAACTTGCCGGTGGTCGAGCGCTCGCGCGCAGCGATCCAGTTATTGTGCGGCCAGTCGCCGGTGCAGGTGTAGATGTTCTGGATCAGGTAATCGATGAACTCGACCATATCTAGTCGCGCCTGCATCCCCTGATAGTTCGCGAGCATGTTCTGCGGGTTGTTGCGCAGATAGGTGAACATCTCTTGAAACGCGATGCCATCGCCATCCGAAGGTGCGGCAACCTGCAGGACGTCCCAGTTGAGGTCACTCTTGAACGCTTCCCGTAGCCACTCCTGCCGCACGTGCTGGACAAGGTTGAAGATGCCTTTGTAGACACCGTTGATGTACAGCGTGGTGTTCACGCCGAGGCTTCCTTGGTTGCCCATATCGACGAAGAGCCGCCGCGCCAGCTCATCAATCATGAAGGGGTTTAGGTCGTTGTGACCGCCGCGGAATCGGAAGTCGCTGTAGCTACCCACCGGGGAATTGGGAATGACCGGGAACTTGAGCGGATCTCCACCCAGGTCATCGCGCATGTAGAAGTTCATCGCCGGCTTGTCGAGCGCATTGGTCGTGCTCCAGGGCGTCGTATTCGGCGTTGCACCGTTGGGGCCGGCCAGGATGTAGCGAGGTCGGGTAAACGGGCTGCCGGCCATGCGCAGGCCGATGTCGAGGCTAAACAGCGGCGCGCCGGTGGCGGCGATGTGCTGCCAGGTCACCGGCCGCTCGCCCCAGATGCCGCGGAAGTTGGCGTTGTTGTACTGCTGTGGATCGCCCAGTGCCGACCAGGGCCCGGCGGGATAGTTAGCGCCCGCATTATTGACGATGGCCATGGTGCCGTAGGGGCGATACAGCGAGCGTCCGCCGTTGCCAATAATCGATACCGCGGGGAGGTTCGGGCGAGGAGCCGGTTCGTTGATCAGGTAGGTGAGCGAGACCACCTTCGATGGGATCATGCCCGGCGCGAACGCGGCAGCGCGAATGACACGCGTGCTGCCGATGCTGATGGTGCCGCCGTAGGCGATGCCGGTGGTCGCGGTCGGCTCCGAGCCGTCGGTCGGTCCAGCGGCATCCGTGGTGTCGGTGTAGCGCACGGTGGCGCCAGGCGTCGCGCTGGTCAGTGTAAGAGTCGTCGCAGCGCTGAGAAAACCACCGGGGTTGGAAGCCACCGGGGCCGAGACGATCGCCGAGAACTCGGTGCCGGTATTGGCGGCTCCCGGGGTGGCTTGATCGAAGTACACATAGTTGCCCTGCGCGTTCCTGCCGTACGAGTGAAACGGCGAGCCGGGCGGCAGCTTGGAGAACTCGTGAACGACTGCACCCGTCGCATCGCGCAGCGCCAGATACTCGCCATCGGCATCCAGCGAGAAGTCGGCGTGCAGATAGCCATATTGGGCCGGGCTCTTGATGTCTTTGCCGTCGAGGATCACGACCAAGTAGCCGCCTGCCGGGATGCTGACATCGGGGAACCGCCACTTCTGCGGCGTGCCCGTGGTGTCGGTGAGCGACCAGCCGTTGAGCGACAGCGCCGTTGACTTGGCGTTGTAGATCTCGACCCAGTCGTTCACGGAAGTCGGCGCATCGGGATTGTCTTCGATAGCGCCATCGAGATCGACGATGGGCTCGACCGAGCCGACCATGTAGCGCCAGCTCGGCGAGTTATTCGCTACCAGGGTGGTGCCGGTCGCACCGATGCGCAGGTCGGCCTTGATGGCGATATCGCTATCGTTGATCGATGCGTTATGCGTCTGAATCGACAGCACGTTGGCGCCGGGGACGAGCACGTTCTTGGCCGGGTCGATGACGACCGCGATCTGCGTGCCTGCGTAGTTGCGAGTGCCGTTGGCAACTGCGGTACGCGGAACGAAGGTGTTGGACAGCTGTAGGTTGGCCCGCGTGACCTCAACTCCGTTGATGTAGGCGACGAACGAGTCATCGTAATCAACGAGGAGCTGCAGAGGCGTCGGGTCCGCGGCATCGGTTGCCGACACGTTAAAGACGATGCGCGTGTACAAAGATGGCGTATTGCCGACGACCCCGGTGACCGTGGTGCCCATGCCCGCGATGCCCTGGCCGTGCGGTCCGGGGCCGGCGATCCAGGAAGTGTCGTCGTAGGTCGCTTTGCCCCACGGCACCGACAGGCGTCCGCTAAACAGCAGCGCCGGATCGTAAAGTCCACCAGCCGGCTCGACGACTCCCGGGAAGTACTGCCAGGTGTCGGTGGCGTTCACCAGTGTCACCGGCGAGGCGCTTGCGATGCTCAGGCTGCCGCCAAAGACGAAGTTGGCATTGGTCGATGCGAGGTTGAGCGCCTGCACCGCGATGACGTTGGCCCCGGGCACGAGTCGGACATTCGCTGCCCCAAGGTCTACGGTCTCGGTGTACAGGTTCACGTCCTGCGTCGTCGCGCTCAGATCCGGGTCGTAGGCGTGCTGGTCGTGATACTGAAACTGCCCCACCGGACCTGCCCAGCGACGGGCTAGCTCGACGCCGTTGACGTAGACAATGAAGCCGTCGTTATAGCTCGTGGTCAGCTGCAGCTTCTCGGTTCGGGCGGCATCGCTGGCGCTGACGGTAAACGTCTTCCGCAGATACAGGGTCGGCGTCAGGTTCCGCATCTGCGTCTGCGGATTGGTGCCAAAGGCGGGTGCGGCGGGTGTCGTGGTGCCAAAGCCAAACGGCCCCGCTCCGCTCTGCCAGCCGCGCGCTGCGCTGTCGTCGAAGCCGACCTCGTAAAACGCTGGTCCGGTGCCCAGCTTGGGCGTGGTCGCGG
The DNA here is from genome assembly GCA_937952145.1 of uncultured Myxococcales bacterium. GTDB lineage: Bacteria > Myxococcota_A > Polyangia > Palsa-1104 > JAEUJZ01 > JAEUJZ01. The sequence continues at coordinate 6,795 of CALFYE010000355.1, read as the reverse complement.
TCGGCCAGCGGAGCTGCCGCTCGGATGCGGCGTGCACCACTTCGTTGATGAAGACATCCTGAACGGCGCCCGCGCCGGCGTCGTCCGGCTCACCCGTGCCGGTGTAGCTCGTGTTGTTGCCTGTACACGCGACCGTTAGGGCGACACTCATCCCACAGCAAGCCGTCAAAAAGCTCGTCCATCTCATCCGAACACCCCCCCTTCAAATACAGTCAGCGCACTGACCCCCGGCGGTCTACTGCGATCTGTCCGTAGTGGGCGACGACGCCGAGGCTGCGCCACGCCCTCGCGAGGGTGAGCCGCAAGCCTCCCCGCGGCCCCTTCCGGCTTGCCCGCGCCCTGCCAGCGCGTGCGTATCGCGCAGGACTCTCGACATGGTCGGTCGCGACAGCATCGCTCTATTTTCTGACCCTCGGAGCCTCCCACCCCCCCGGGGCAGATGGTGAGCGCGGATCGCAGCGGCAGCGGTCACTGATTTTGCGGCGTGGGTTTTGCTGCGGGGGCGTAGGGCTAGCGCCCCTGGCTCCCGATCCAGCGCAGCATCTTTTTCTCAAGGAGGTCGAGCGGCATCGATCCGCTGCCGAGGAGCTGATCGTGGAAGGCACGGACATTCCACTTGGCGCCGAGCTGAGACTCAGCTCGCTGGCGCAGCGCGAGCAGCTTGAGCTGTCCAATCTTGTAGGCCAGGGCCTGCCCCGGCCAGCCAATGTATCGATCGGTCTCGGCCTGGATGTACGACTCATCCATCGCCGTGTGCTGTCGGAAATAGTCGACCATCTGCTGCCGGCTCCAGTGCTGGCTGTGCACGCCGGTGTCGAGGACCAGGCGGACCGAGCGCACCATTTCGTTGGTCAGCCGTCCGTAGTCGCTCGCGGGGTCCTGGTACAGCCCGACTTCTTTGCCCAGTCGCTCGGCGTACAGGGCCCAGCCTTCCATAAAGGCAGAGTAGGTAGCGTACTGCCGGTGCGCCGGAACGCCCTGCTGCTCTTGTGCAAGCGAGAGCTGGAAGTGATGCCCGGGAATGCCCTCGTGATAGGCGGTCGACTCGATCACAAACAGCGGCTGCTGCGCGTGATCGCGGGTGTTCACCACCACGCGTCCCTTGCGACTGCCATCGGCTGCACCCAGGTAGTACATCGCCTGGCCAGACTCTTTTTCGCGGAACGGCTCGACGGGCTCGACGACAAGTTCAGTCCGCGGCGGGGTTCCAAACAGGGTCGCGACTTTGCCCTGCATTCCGCCGATGTACCGGCGGTACTGCTCTAGGATCTGCTCGCGCGAGCGGGCGTACTGCTGCGGGTTTCCCTTGAGCGCCGCGCGATAGGCCGCCAAGTCTGGGTATCCCTGCCGCTTGGCGAGCGCTGTCATCTCCCCTTCGATCTCAGCCACGCTGCGCTTGCCGATCTCGTGAATCTCGTCGGGAGAGAGCTCCGTCGTGGTGTGCTCGCGCACGCAGAAGCGATACAGCGCGTCGCCATCCGGCAGCGCCCACAGTCCCGGCTCGGCGCGGCCTTGGCTCGCGTACTCTTCCCGCACGAACCGCACGAAATTGCGATAGGCGGGGACCACCTCGGTATCGATGGCTCCCAGGATCGCCGCTCGCAGCCGCTTGCGATCAGACTCAGAAATGGCGGCGGGAAACAGGCCCAGCGGGTGCGCCAGGGGATTTTTCTCGCCGAGAACCGTCATCGCTTCGGCCTGCCCGACGACCTTCTGCAGCAGATAGCGTGGCTGCACCCGCCCATCGCGTACACCGCGGCGGGCAAGCTCCATGATCTGCGCGAACGCTCGCGGCAGTTTTTTCAGCCGCGCTAGATAGTTCTCATAGTCCTTCACGCCCTGAAAAGGGCTGCCCTTCATCCACAAGACGGGCTGGATGTGGAAGCCCCACAGCGGCTCGATCGGCATCTCATGCAGCTTGAGCTCATACGACCGCATCGCGAGGGTCAGCCGGCGCAGGAGTAGCTCGCGATTCAGCTGATCTTCATGGGAGAGTCCGCCCGGATTGATCGCGCCGAGCCGCTGGGCATAGCTACGACGCGTCTCGTACTGCGCCTGCAGACTGGCGGTGGAGTAGTCGCTGAGCTGGTCGTCGTAGCGGTGGATGTCCCAGTCCGTCGTCGCGGTCTCTGGCTGCGTGCGCGCTTCGAACTCCCACTCCTCTGCAAAGAGAGCCATGAGCTGCTGGTGCTTTCCGCCCCCGTCGTCCGCAGCGGCAGTGGCAAGCGGCAGTCCACACAGGGCAAGCGACAACAGCCAGCGATGTCTTGGCATCGAGATCTCCTTTTTGGCAGGGACAGGGGACGCATCGCACTGCGCACTCGGCAGGACGCGGAGTCGCGATAGGAATTAGGAAGGAGGAATTAGGAGCGAGGAAGGAAAGGCGCGGGGGATGCGGCGGCCGATGCCCGCGCTGGGTGGGCTGCAGCTAGTCGAGGATCTCGACCGCGCCAAGCTCTTCCGCTTGCTGCAGGAATTCGCGGATGCGCTCGGGCAGCGGACGGGCGTCGTCGATGTGCTGACGGAAGCCATCGCTGCCGCAGATCTGGGCCAGCTCGGGCTGGCTGGTCTCGCCGCTTAGGCGCAGCGCCGTGCTGAGCCGCACGGGTACGCGTGGCAGACCCAAAGGTGGCGGCGAAGGCTTGCCAATCTTGGCTGGGTCGATGCAGTCCGAAAGATCAGAAGCCGCCGCCATGCGAGCCGTCAGATCGGTGATGCCATAGCGCGTGCGCAGCGTCGCCAGGACGGACGTGTGATCGTAGGTGGTGTGACACACTCGCCCGCTGTGCACCGTCGGTCCGATGACCAGCGAGGGCACGCGGAAACCAAGCTGTCGGAACTCTGGCCGATCATCCGCAGCAGTGGGCGGCGCGACGTGATCGAAGAAGCCGCCGTGCTCGTCGTAGGTGATGACCAGCAGGGTGCGCGACCACTGCGGACTCTTGGCCAGCGCCGCCACGATGCTGGCCATCAGCGCCTGGCCCAGGTTGATGTCGTGGCTGGGGTGATCGTCGTTCGACAGGAAGTCGGGATCGATGATCGAAAACGGCGGCAGCGTGCCGTGCTTGGCATCGTTAAAGAACTGCGTCAGCTTGGCCCCGGGGTGCTTGCCGGCGAGGAAGCGGCCGGCAAAGCCACCCATGTAGAACGTCACCAGACCCGCGGTGTAGTTCTTGGCGGCTAGCCCCTTGTCGTGCATGCGATCCCAGACCGTCGCCAGCTTGGGATCCCACAGCGGTGAGTTCTTCTTTAGCCCGAACGAGGTCCCGGCGTGCAGGTAGAAGCGGTTGGGGAAAGTGGGTCCCATTACCGACGCAAACCAGCGATCGCAGACCGTGTATCTGTCGGCCAGCGCGTAGTAAAAAGGAATCGCGCTGCGGTCGTGGAAGCCCATGACTTCGCCCTGCTCGCTGCCAGCGCTGGCGTGCGCCTTGACGAAGCCGTCATTCTTGCCGGCGTTCCACTGCGAATGACTGGCGTCCCAGCCGTGCGGAGGGTCTTTGGGTGTGCGATTTTTCGTCGGAAAGACCGTGACCGCGCGGCCCGTGCCATCAGGATTGCTCTCGCTGCCGCGCAGGCCGTCGACCGTCATCCGGCTGGGATAGGTCGCATCCGAGCGCAGCGCGCCGAGGTAATGATCGAAGGATCGATTCTCCATCATCAGCACGACGATGGCGTCGATGCCAGTGAAGGGAGCCGGCGTGAGCAGGCCGCTCTCGCGTCCCTCTTCCTCGCTGCCTTCTGCGCCCTCGACACCGCATCCCAGCGTCAGGGCCGAAAGTCCTCCGCCCAAGCCTGCCAGCACCTGTCGTCGCGACGGCTGGCCGACCACGTCTTGCTGTTTTCGATTGGTCATGGGCCGCGTCTTACCGCGCTTGTACAGCCCGTGCAATGGCGCGTGTAGGGCGGGACATCTGGAGACACTTACGCTGCGGTGCGTCATGCGTAGACAGCACCGGTCCGGCGTAGTAGCAACGCTGCGCAAGAAAGCGAGGACCCATGATCTCTCTCCACACGTCAACCAAGTCGCATCGGTCGCACGCACGGCTGCGCATCCCTCTCCTGTTTGTCCTGCCATTTGCGGTGCTGTCGTGCTCGACGCCTGGCGAATCCGATTCCCGCTCGGAGGGCGAGCCCACGGCCAGTGCCCGGGCCGCCGTGGTAACCAGCGGCAGCTTTGGCGGCTACGCCTATCGTCTGTTCATTCCATCAAGCTATGCCGCCGGGCGCGCGACGCCGCTGGTTGTCATGCTGCACGGCTGCACGCAGACACCGGATCAGTTCGCGCAGAGCACGCAGATGGATGCGCTGGCCGAGTCAGCGGGTTTTCTCGTCGCCTATCCCGAGCAGCCAACGAGTGCGAATCCCGTGCGCTGCTTCCGCTGGTTTGAGCCGGCGCATCAGAGCCGCGGCGCTGGCGAGCCCTCGATCATCGCCGGCATCGTGGGCCAGATCGCGGGGCGCTACACCCTCGACAGCGACCGCGTCTTCGCGGCTGGCTTCTCGGCCGGGGCGGGTATGGCGGTGATCCTGGGCGCCACCTATCCCGATGTCTTTGCCGCCATCGCTGTCGGCTCGGGTCTGGAATACAAGGCGGCCAGCGGCGCCGGGGGAGCGAGCGGTGCGATGAGCAGCGGTGGTCCCAACCCGCAGACCCAGGGCGATGTGGCCTATCGCGCGATGGGCAGCAGCGCTCGTGTCGTGCCGACCTTGGTCTTCCACGGCAGCGGCGATACGACGGTCGCGCCGATCAATGCCGAGCAGATCATCAGCCAGTGGGCGCAGACCAACGACCGCGCTGACGACGGCACCGACAACAACAGCATCGATGACCGCGCCGACGCCAGCGAGACCGCAGCTGCGCCGGGCGGACGCCGCTACACCCACGCCACCTACTTCGACTCAGTCGGCCGCGCAGTGATGGAGAAGTACCTCGTCGAAGGCATGGGACACGCATGGTCAGGCAACAGCAGCGGCTCGTACACCGATGCTCGCGGTCCCAATCAGAGCGCCCTCGTCTGGGCTTTCTTCCGCGCCCATCCGCGATCGGGCTCGATGCCGCCCGTCGATGGCGGCGCTCCCGATGCCGCCGTCAGCGATGGCGGGGCCAGAGATGCCGGGGTGCCCGATCTATCCCGGCCCGACATGTCATCGCCTGATATGTCATCAGCGGACATGTCCTCGCCCGACATGGCAAGCCCAGAGACGACGGTGACGGTGTCCTCGCTGGCTGCCGAAGATGGGACGGTGGGTGCGCTGCCCGTCGATGGCGTGAACGCCGCACTGCTCAAGACCGGCGATAAGGGCCTGTTCTCCGGTGATACCTATCGCGGCATCCTGTCGTTTGATACCTCGACGATCCCTGCCGGCACGACGTTGCGCGGTGCCAAGCTGGTGCTGTTCCGCAAGTCGCAGACGGGGAACGCGCTGTCGCTGACCCTCGACGTGCAGCGCGGCTTCTTCGGTCGCTCGGCCAACCTAGAAGCCGCGGACTTCAGCGCGCCGGCCAGCGGGAGCGGTGTGGTCACCGTGCTGCCCCCCGGTAGTGATGGCGAGCGCATCGAGATCAACCTACCCCCAAGCGCACTCCCCGCGATTGGGCTTGGCGGTCGCACCCAGGTGCGCATGCGCCTTTCGACCCGCATCGATCTGAACCCCGACTACATCACCTGGTTCGACGGATCGACGGGTCGGCAGGCACCGCAGCTCGTGCTCGTGTACTAGCCGACCTAGCGGCTCGGAATGAAGAACACCGGGCCACAGCCGCCGCCGTTGTCGCCTGAGGTCGTAAACGCCCCCCAGCAGTGGACCTGGCCGCCAGTGCTCAGCAGGCAGTCTTCTCCAACGTTGACGTTGCCCAGCATCAGCTTCTTGGCTGGTGGCAGGCCGACAAGGGGAGCCGGTGGTTCGCCGAACATGTTGGGACGATCCGCGAACAGGCCCGACTGTCCCCAGCACAGCACACCGCCATCGCGCTTGCGGGCGCAGCCTCGGCAGTCTCCCAGCGCTACCTCGACGACGTCGGCCAGACCGTCCATGACTTGCGGCTTGAGGGTCAGGCCGCCGCAGCTTGTCGTGCTGGGATCGGTCTGCCAGCACGTTACGCGTCCATCGCCGAGGACTGCGCAGGCGGTGTGATCGTAGACCGCAAGCTGCGATAGACCCGGCAGGCCGCGGACGTCGACCGGCGGCCCCTGCACCGTGCCCGTCCCGCCCTCCAGCGTCCAGCAGCGCACGGCGTCGGGGGCGGTGATGCCGCACAGGGTGTCGTACGAGCCGGCGATCTGCGAGACCGGCTGCGAACCGGTATCGAGCGCGACCGCGGTGAAGCTCTGCCCCTCCAGTGGCTCGGGGCCACAGCGCACGCCTCCGCTGCGTCCCAGCACGCAGTACACCGCACCGCCGCTCGCGATCAGCGTCACGATCTGCGCGACGTCGGTGGCGATCTGCATCGGGTGATACATGCCCAGGCAGTTGGCGCTGCCATCGCGGTGCAGGACACAGCTTCCGCCCGCAAGCGACTGCACCTGCGCCGGATCAAAGGGCATGGGCATCGGTGCATCGCTGGTTGCAGTGCCTGAAAAGCTGCTCACCCCCTCGCCCGCGATCAGCACCATGACGCCGAGCGAGCCCGGCACTCCCGAGACCGCGATATCGCTGACGGACTTACCAGCGAGGCCGCTCACAACCGCAGGTGGCGTCGGGTGGTAGCTCAGCCCGCAGTGGACGAGCAGGCCTGAAAGCAGGCCGATGGCCAGCCCGCGCTGCAGCCGGCGCGTCTGTGTACTCGGCAGG
>CALFYE010000354.1 GCA_937952145.1 uncultured Myxococcales bacterium | reverse complement strand
TTGCTGGGGGCGGGCTTTGCACGCGCAGGCGCAGCTTTTTTCATCGCCCGGTTGATCCTTATTCCCTCGCGAGAAGCAGGAGCACCCCATGCAGCTGCTGGGCCGCCCGAGATACTCCCTTGTGGCCCTGATTCCTCTACGCCGGATGTTCCCGACCCCTGAACTCCGCGTCGGCGTGTAAACTAGTTCGAGCGCACGATTGCTCGGGGTGCCTTTGTCGATTCGAGTGGAAATATGCTCTGAGTTGGCTGCCGTTCCCTCCTCTGAGTGGAATTCGCTTCTTGAGCCGGATGATGCTCCTCTGCTGTCCTGGGAGTATCTCGAAGGGCTTGAGCGGACAGGCTGTGTTGGTCCCAGCACAAGCTGGCAGCCAATGCACATTTTGCTTCGGCGCGTCGGGTCGTCAAACGACCCGGGCCGTGGGCGTTTGCTGGCTGCCGCTCCAGTCTACGTCAAATACGACAGCGACGGAGAGTGGGTCCTTGATCTGGATTGGGCTGCCTATGCCGCGAGTGTGGGCATTGCGTACTATCCCAAGCTGATCTCAGCAGTCCCATTCAACCCAGTGAGCGGGAGTCGCCTGCTCACTGCGCTCCATCTGTCTCCTGAGGAGCGCGCGCAGCACCAGCGTTTGCTGCTGGGGGTGCTCAGCCAGCTGGCGAAATCCGCAGGGCTGTCGTCGTCGCATGTGCTGTTCCATCGTCTAGACGGTGAGCTAGGGGCCCAGCTAGAACAGGCCGGCTACTTACAGCGTCGTCAGGAGCAATATCATTTCCACAACGCCGGATATTGCAGCTTCGAGGATTACTTGAGTGCCTTGAATAGTCACCGGCGTACGGCCATCCGCCGAGAACGGCGCTCTCTTCGCGAGGCAGGGATTACGGTGCGCACCTACCGGGGTCTTGATTGCGAGGGCGGTTTCAATACGACGCAGCTCGACGCGATGTTTGACATGTATTGCGGCACGTCCGTTCGCTACACCGGGGGGGCGCCCTATCTGAATCGGGCATTTTTTCATTTATGTGCCGCCCGCCTGAAAGACCGCTTGGAGCTTGTGCTTGCGTATCGCGGCAGCGATGACCTAGTCGGGGGGGCTTGGAATCTGCGGGGCGACAATCGACTATTTGGCCGCTACTGGGGCGAGGCCCGTTCAATTCCCTACTTGCACTTCGAAGTCTGCTACTACCACTCAATCGAACGTTGCATCACTGAGAGGCTGCAGGCCTTCGAGCCGGGGCATGGAGGGGAGCACAAGCTCTTGCGGGGTTTTTCTCCTGTGTATACCCACAGTGCTCACTACTTGCATGCATCAAGCCTTCGGCAACCGATCGCCGCCTACCTGCAGTACGAGGCCTCCTACATTGAGCAAGAGGTTCAGGCCGCGATGCTGCGTTGCCCCCTGCGGTCGGTGCGCCGCTCGGCCGCGTCAGCCGCGATCCCGCCGCTGCACCAAGGACATGACGACTGGAGTGGGCAAGAGCTTGAGCGACAGCCATCTCCGGAGGCAAAACCACGCGACCCGTGCGAGGCAGATCCGTCGCCGGGAGCATCGCTGGGCCGCGGAAAGACTAATGGTTTGACGCGCTAGCAGGTTACGTGATACTCAATCATGGCGACTTTTGTACAAAACGGCACCGGGTTGGCCTCAGGTAACCAATCGGTTGCCGGTTAAGCGAGGTGCTTCGCGGCCGACCCGGCGGCCATGCTTCTTGTGTCGGGGAGCGAGGGAGAAACGGACGATATGCCTAAGCAAATCCTGCTCGTCGAGGACAGTGTCACGATGCAGAAGGTGGTGCAGATCACCTTCGCTCGTGAGGACTACCAGATAACTGCCACCACTAGCGTGGACGAGGCTCTTGCGAAGTGCCGCGAGCAGCGGCCCGACGTAGTGCTGGCTGACGCCAGCCTGCCAGGCAAGACCGGCTACGAGTTGGCCGCCGCTCTCCGCTCGGATAGCGCCCTCAAAGACGTGCCAGTGCTGTTGATGACTGGACACTTCAATCCCTACGATGAGCCGCGGGCTCAGAAGTCGGGAATCGATGCGCACATTGTCAAGCCGTTCGATACCCAGTCGCTGATCGACAAGGTCTCGACGCTGGTGAAAGGGCGCTCGGCCGCGGCTTCAGCTCCTGCCCCTGCGCAAGCCGCCGCGCCTGCTCCTGTCGCAAAACCAGCCAGCGAACCAGTTGCCGCCAAGCCCGTTGTTACGGCAGCGCCTGCGATCGAGCAGCGGGCGACGATGATGGGTATGGCGCCGAGTGCTCCGGCCCCAGCGCGTCCGGCCTCACCGGCTGCCGCTACGCCTCCTCCCGTCAGCGCCCGTAACGCGGCCAGCCAGCCTGGCCAGTCCCCTTCGCAAGCCGCCCCAACCATTTCCTCACCCGCAACAGAAGGAAGCCGTATGCCCGAGCCCGTCCGTACGAGTGCCTCGCCTGCTGGCATCCCTAGCCAGGTTCCTCAGATGCCGCGTCCATCGCTGATTCCGCGGGCTCCGGTTCCTGCTCCGGTTCTCGCGGCCCTTGAGCGCATCGCAGCTCGCGGTGCTGAATACGAGGCGATCGCCAAGCTGAGCGCCGAAGCCATCCAGCAGATCGTCTGGGAGATCGTACCGGAGCTGGCTGAAGTCATCATCCGGGCCGAAGTCGATCGCCTAGCAAAAGAGAAGAAGGCCTAGCCGAGCCTTGAAGGTCGATTAGGGTCAGCTTGATTTGGCTGCCCATGCCTGGATTCTCGGCCCTCGCTGTTCCGTCTGAGCACCGGGGGTTCAGCTCGGGACACAGATCCAACCAACTGGTTGACAGACCTTGACTGTCGGGTAGACTGACATTTCTCGACAACAGAGACAAAAATTCCCGTTTCATCGACTGAGGGTTGGGGAGCAGCTCACGCTCCGCGAGCGAGGCTGCTTCGCACCACTCAGCCCAAGTTGCAGCGGATTACTCCAAAAGACCACCGAGGTAGACACATGCAACATCGCCTGATACTTCCGATGGTGTGCTGTTTTGCGGCGCTTTCCAGTGCCTCTCATGCCGCACCCGTCACACTCGACAAGAGCCAGGCCGTGGGGGATGCCCGACGCGACCTGGGAACCGGCGTCTGCGGAACGGCCATCAACTACAAGAACATGCGCCTCAACGAGATCACCGAGGCGGTGGATCTGTTGAATGCGCCCAAGACCGACATGCGGATCATCGGGCGCACTGCGGTTCTTTTCGACAACATCAACTTCCGTAACAACTACGCGGGGTCGGCGGGTGAGTTCACGACGCCCGATGCCTTCGATGCATGGCTTCCTTATAGCAGCGCGCCGATGTCGATGCCGCAGGGCAATGACTTCAATATCGCGTTCCGTCTGCGCGGCTACCTAAACATTACGAGCACCAATGGGGGCCAGCCAATCGCGCTCGGCATCAACTGCAACGATGCCTGCTCATTGCGCATCGGCAAGTCGAAGATGGAGCTCGTGCGGGCTGACGATGACGACGCTGTCCTCACCGGCACGCGCGTGCGGCAAGTGATCTTCAAGGACACCGGCCTCTATCCGGTAGAGATGATCTACTTCCAGAACGCCAACGAGGGCTTCTTGGAGTGGGCGCGCACCAACATGCCGGTTAGCGGCGAGGGTAGCAGCGACGGGCCACCGGCTGGCGATGCAGTGAACACCTTCGACAAGTCGCGCTGGAAGATTGTGACCGGTACCGACCTGTTTAGTTCCATCGTCGGCAGCAATCCGGCATGTCAGGAGTGCGGTGCGACGGGTATGGACTGCACCGGTGCCAACTACTGCGGTGATGGGCTGTGCCAGCCGTGCAATGTTCCTGACCACTGCGGCCCGACGTGCCGGCAGTGCCCCACGGACGCTCGTCTATGCCAGAACGACAAGTGCGTGCAGTGTACCTCCGACGCCATGTGTCCGCCGGGCACCAGCTGCGTCGATGGCCGCTGTGGTCCTCCGACGTCATGTACCTCGGACAACGACTGCAAAGCGCAGGGCAAGATCTGTGACCCCGACGAGCGCATCTGCAAGATTCCTCCGATGGCTTGTGTGGGTGATGCGCAGTGTCCGGCCGGCCAGATCTGTGAGAGCGGCTTCTGCCGCGTGAAGCCCACGCCCTGTGGCAGCGACGCGCAGTGCACCCAGTTCCAGTACTGCGATACCGGCGAAGGCGTCTGCAAGACCAAGAACCGCTACCGCTACGAGGGTGGCCTGGCGGGCTGCAGTGCGACTGGATCGCAGCAGAGCTCCGGCCCTGGTGCACTTGGCTTCTTCGCGCTGTCGCTGCTTGCTCTGGGCGCCCTGGCTCGTCGTCGTTCCGGTCGCGTCCTGGGGGGCCTCCGGATGGCCGGTCGCGCCACCCTCGCGCTCGTTCCGCTTTTTTTTTGCTTGGCCGTAACTAGCGCCGAAGCCCAGACACGACCTATCTCCCTGAATGCACAGCAGTTTCGCCCCGCCATCGGTCCAGAGAACATTTTCACCGTAGAAGGCTCCCGGACCCCCGGAAAGTGGGTTCCGATGGCCAACGTCTGGTTCGAATATGCGCGCCAGCCGCTCACCGTGTTCGACACGGGGACGAATATGCGCAGCTCGATCGTGCCGGATATGCTGACCATCCACCTTACGGGAGGCATCGGCCTCACCCGCTGGCTGTCGCTGGGTGTGGATCTGCCGATCATCGTGTATCAGACCGGTGATTATCCAATCGGCGTCTCGGGCGATCTCAAGCAGAACCTCAGCTCGGCAGGCATCGGTGACCTACGCGTCGTCGGCAAGGTCCGCATCCTGGACAACAGCGATGGCGGCTTTGGCCTAGCGTTCGCGCCCCAAGTAACGTTTCCGACGGGTGATGGTCAGGAGTTCCGTGGCGATGATGCGGTCGGTGTCGAGCCGCGCTTCGCCCTCGATTGGCGCAGCCGCGGCGGCCTGATCATCGCCGCCAACCTGGGATTCCTGGCGCGGACCTCGGATCAGGAGCTCTTCAACGCCAAGGTCAGCCACCAGGCGCGCTACGGCGCGGGCGTCTACGTCCCCGTGGGCGCGGGCTTCGGCCTGGCCGGCGAGGTCATGGGCGGCACCAGCGTCAAG
>CALFYE010000353.1 GCA_937952145.1 uncultured Myxococcales bacterium | reverse complement strand
AACTTCTCGCTGCTGCCGGCCTCGCTGGTGCCCTGCTGCTCACGGCCTCCACCGATGCCTCCGCCAATCCTTTTCGCGGTCCGCACTTCGTCCCGGCCGCCGTCTACCGCGCTCCGGTTTACCGCGCCCCGGTCTTCGTGCCCGCTCCGCGCGTGGCCGTCTATCCGGCGCCGGTCTATGGCCCGGTCTACTCGGCGCCGATCTATGCTCCCGCCTACGCGGCGCCGGTCTACGGGCCCGTGTACCGCCCCGTCGGCTGGGGGTATCGCCACCACTGGGTGCGCCCCTTCGGTCACCGCTGGTAGTCGCGACCGGCTCGGCCAGATGCGCCGGGCCGATCCGCTCAGCTCTCAGACCTCTTCTTCATCCACCAGACAGCCATCGCGGCGAACTTGTAGAACGCCTCTGCGCAGACCCCAACAATAAGTCCCCTCATTCCTGGGGTCGCGTCGGCGTCTCTACTCGCTCTTGCGGATCGCGTGGCTGATGTGGCTCATGTAGTCGGGCTTGCCGAGCGCCACGCCATGGTGGCGCAGGATGTCGTAGGCGGTCACGACGTGGAAGTAGAAATGCGGCAGCGTCCAGTCGCGTAGAAACTGGTGCGTCGGCAGCTCGAGGATGAGGCCCGTCGTTCCCAGCGGCGCCACGATCGGCCGATCTTCGACCCCTTCGAACTTGCTCGCCGGCGCGCTCTGCAGGCGCTCGATCGTCGTTTTGATCTGCGCCTTCAGCGCCGCCAGCGAGCCATCGGTCTTGCCGTCCTCAAACCGCGGCTGCTCGCCGCCGGTCACGTACGCGAAAAACGCCAGCGGCTGATGACAGGCGATCTGCACCTGCGTTGACAGCGGATACATGTCCGCGGCCAGGCGGGCCTGAGCGAGCTCGGCGAAGTCGAGCTTCTTGTCTAGCGCGTGAGCCGCGGCCTTGTCGAGCAGAGTGGACAGCGTACGCAGCATCGGCACGAACGTATCAATCGCCATCGAGTACAGGGAAAACTTCATCGCGATCTCTCCTTGCGCTGCAGTCTGAGGCAGCGTCTTGCGTGGGCTTGCATTCACGAGCATCCGGGCGAATGGCTCGAGCGCTTGCCATCCTGCCACGACCCGCCGACACTCACAGCGATCGAGTGCTCAGGCATTCTGGTAGAGTTCGTATCGAAAGGCAAAGCACGCGATCGGATCGGCCCTGCGTGAGGGAAGCGAAAGCCTATGCTGCCGCTTCCCACCACCGAGAGGTCCATCCGATGAACTATCCATCCCAAGAACCCCAAAGTCGAGTCAAGCTGCTGGCTCGCAAGGCGAAGCGTGCCCTGCGTCAGAAGAATCTCGCTGCGCTGGAAAATTCCCTCCGTCCCGTGGCCGCACGCGCGGACCGGGAAGGAATACACGTCCTTGGACCCTACCGGAATCGAGACAGATGGAGGGTTGTTCTCGTGGACGGAAAAGAGCGCAAGTCGGTCTGTGTTCCTTCCCAGGAAGAAGCCCTGGCGCTAATCGCCAAGTGCAGACAGGAGACCGAGCGAACCGTATCCCTGACCATCGAAACGTCGCTGCAGGATTATCGCACTTACCTGCTCGGCGTGCGGCATGTGCTGCCGAGCACCGCGGAGCACGTCCTTACATCGCTGGCGAGATGGCTGCCCGTCTCCGCCCTGGTCAGCTCGCTGACTCCGGCGAAGGCTCAGCGGCTGTATGAAGAGCTGACCCAGCGGATCAGCGAGCGCACGGGCAAAGTCCTCGCCGTCGCGACTCACCAGTTCTTTCTCAGCTGCGCCAAGGGCTGGGGCAAGTGGGCACACCGCGAGCGGCTGGTCGGCGCCAATCCATTTGCTGACGTCAGCGCCCTGGGGAAGAAGCACAATGGGAAGATGCAGCTTCGGATCGACGAAGCCAGACAGCTGGCCGACTCGATCCAAGAGCTGGCCGATGCGGGAGACTCCGACGCGCTGGCCATCTTGCTGATGCTGCACTTGGGACTACGTCAAGGAGAAGTCGGAGCCCGGGTAGCCCGCGATGTGGATGCGCAAGGGCGCCTGCTTTGGATCACGGCGGGGAAGACAGAAAATGCCACGCGCCGGCTCGAGGTCCCCGAGTGTCTACGCGCGCCGCTGCTCGCCCTGGCCAGCCGCAAACCGCCCGGCGAGCTACTGTTCGCCGACGGTCCCACAGTCCCGAGCCGCCAACACTTCTGGGGCAAGCTGCGGGTGTTCTGCCGCCGCGCTCAGGTGCCGCTGGTCTGTCCGCACTCGCTGCGCGGCCTCCATGCAACGCTGGCGATCGAGGCGGGCGCAACGGGCGGCATGGTGGCTCATGCGCTCGGTCACGGCAGCTTCCAGGTAACCGCCCGGCACTACGCCACGGCCGAGAGCATCGCCGGCTCGCGCGCGGCGCGGGTGTCCGAGGCGCTGGGCACCAAGGACGACGCGGTCTCGCGCCTACTCGCTGAGCTGAGTCCAGCGCAGCTTGAGGACCTGAAGAAGCGGCTTGGGTAGGCCTCTCAGCGACGCAGTCTTGACCTGCTGCTGAACCCTGGCTGCCGTTCTTAAATCGTTCCCCCGAATCGAGAGATGGGCATTTTGTCGACGGAGTCGTCCTGCTATTCCTTTATAGACAGCAAGGTTAGATTAACTGGCATGGGTACCCTAAGGCGCGTACTTCCACCTCGCACCCAGGCCTAGACTTCTGGCCGAGCGTGTGTGATGGTCAACAGCTTGACGGAATTTGAGATGTACGGTGATTTGTGCACCGTGCACAAGAAAGTTGAATGATGTCAGAATCGAAGTCAACACTAAAATTGCGCATCGTCGGTGAACAGGTTGCCGCCGCACGTAGACTACTGAGAATGACTCAAGCTGAGCTCGCATCCGCGACAGGGTTGACACGTGGGACGATTACCAACTTTGAAGTCGGGCAGCAGGTCCGTCCAGAGACTGTCGAGGCTATCCGCGAGGCCTTGCTTGAGCGTGGGATTATTTTCACAAATGGTGGTGAGCCTGGCGTGAAGCTGCGAAAGGCAGACCCTGAAGACTAGGAGATGGGCCGTCGCACCGCAATAGCGACGCATACAGCCGCCCTACGTTTCTCCGATCTGCCCAATCTTCGGGGCTGTTGCGCTAGGCCATGCGTCCTTTTCAAGGACGCGTGCCACTATGCTTGCAACTGCAGCGTCGCCAGTGCTTCATCGTGTCGCTGACTTGCTCGCGAGGCGCGGGTATATAAGGGATTGTTTGCCGGCGGTATGTCCCACCAGCCATACCTCAAGGAACGTCGGCCAGACTTGCCAAGATCATTGATGCCGGGAAGCCCGTCAACGCAATCGTACCGTCTGGACTTATGTGGATCTCTGCCTCAGGCGCTGAGTCCATGTCTGTAGATCTGTACCGGTCGGTCAGGAAGTGAACCGTCTGGTTGGCGGAGCCTCGCCATGGGAGTTCGTTGCTTCTTGCTGATTCGACATAGCGGCCGGTGACAAGCACGTCCGTCACAGATAACAGGTCGCAAGCAGTATCCGAGGCCAGTTCCTCTCGGTCGTAGCCGGTGAACACGAACACCGAAAGGCCCGCGCGCCGCACTGCAGTCAGCAGCGCGTGGCGCGCCTCGACGAGGTCGTTCGCCGCCAGCGAGGCCCTCGACACGTCCTTGAAGGTCGT
>CALFYE010000352.1 GCA_937952145.1 uncultured Myxococcales bacterium | reverse complement strand
GAAGCTATTACTCTGTTTGGAGCGGCCGCCGGGGTACCGAAATCGGCAGTCCTTTACGATCCCTTGAGAGGGGGAATGGGCGTTTGGTGATATCAGGAGTCACCGCCGCCCGATGTTGTCAGCCGGTGATGGTGGACCGACACTCACATCGGATTGATAGCGCATTCCGAGCGCAGCACAGACAGACACCAGGCACATCAATCCCCGCTCGTTCCTCATCAGCGCTTGTCAGCCTACGTCTCGATGGAGATCACCTACTGCGGCAATGCGAACAGTAAGGTCAGATCGGTAGCCATGGGGGAGCCCCTTGCGCAAGCCTTCCAGGTCCACACTGCGCTAGACTTCAGCGCCAGTGCGTGGGATGGTTCGCACGCAAAACCAACTAGTTACTCAACATTCTGGGAGTAGAACTGACAGAGTTGGTTTACCAAACCGCTAGGCTAAGTCAAGGAAAAAGATGAAGATTTCCGGCGCCCATGTATCGGCAGCGAGAGACTTGCTCAAGATCACCCAGCAAGAATTAGGCGCTGCTACTGGTGTGTCGTGGAAAACCATCATGCGTTTCGAGGCTGGCCAGATGGAGCCCCAACGTGCCAACCTCGAGAAGATTCAGACAGAGCTTGAGCGCCGCGGCATTGAGTTCACCAACGGGACAGGCATAGGCGTCCGCTTGGACCTTCAAAAGGCGGCGGAGTATTCGCGAAGTCTCACCAGGGACCTGAACGTATCGGATCGGTAGCCGGTGCTCGACGTGCCCGGCCCCTAGCATAGTGGGCTTGGTCTACTCGCGGGCTGGCACCTCGTCGCAGCGCTGCCCATGACTTCCTGACATTTTCCCCACACTCTGACTCGGCACGGGGAACGATCAACCCCCATTCGGCGACGGCGCCGACGTTGCTGTTCGCAATGTCAGCCCCCCGTCGGGCGACGGGCTCTAAATCCGAACTCAGCCATTCCGCATCGCCGGACCGCGAGCCGATCCCGCTGCAGGCTGCTGCCTCTGTTCTGCGTCAGCCTGATCCCAGCCGTCACTCGATAGTCTGCTGCTGCCTGCTTTGCGAAGTGCACTACACCGGCGAACAAGCCATGCGTGCTGTCAGCGGCGATTACGCACGCTTTCTGGCTCGCGTCGCTTCTCCACCCTCGCGCTCAGACTGTCCCGGCAGAACTGCGGAGCCCTGCGGCTCTTCTGTGACGAAAGGTCCACGACGTGGCGATTGAACGCCTCGGCTGGAATGCTGCCCTCAATCTTCTTGGGGCGGCGCTCGGCGGGCCAAGCCCTGGCCGGCAAGCTCTATCGCCAATACCGCCTCCGCCTGCTTTTCCACCGTCGCAGGAGTCCAGAAAGCCGTATCTGGCTTCCCGACCGGCGGCGAGCCTCGCTTCCAGAGAGCCCCATGTCTCACGGTGACCCCTCCTCCGACCCGGCCGCGCCCCAGTCTTCGCCCCCTACGCCGCCGCGGCCCAAAGCGAGCAAGTGCCCTTGCTGCGGTCATCACACTCTGCGGCCCACCGCCAAGGCTCACCGCGTCTGTCGCTATCGGCTTGTCGTGGTGACGCTGCCGGCCGGGCTTCTCGTGCCTACCTGCAGTCGCTGCAAACACAGCCTCCTTTCTTTCGACTCGGTGCCTGATCTGGCTGCCACCTTGGAGGCTGCCTATCGCGCCGAGCTGGTGCACCGCGCCTCGGTGGAAATTACGCATCTGGGGAAGTTCTACTCTCAGCGCCGGCTGGAACGAGATCTAGACCTCAGTCAGGGATACTTATCGAGGCTGCGTGCAGGCGATGGCGTCCCCAGCGCCGCGCTGGTGAGTCTCATGGCCCTCCTGCGCACCGACCCACACCGCCTGGAGGAACTTAATGCTTACTGGGCGCTGCCTCTCCCCTCCGAGCCGGCCCCGCGAAAAAGGAAGCAAGACGCATGACCGTCGCCACTGAGGATCTGCAGAGGCTCGGCTCGCAAACCCGCGCCCTGCTTAACAAGCTGAATCCGTGGGCCTCGCAGGCGCCGGGAGCGTCGCGGCCCGCCTGGACCGAGCACTTGGAACGGCTCACCGCGCTGGCGCAGTTTCTCGAAGCGGGTGGCGCTGAGCCTGGGCCTGCGCGCCCCCTGGCGCCCGTCTCGGCCGCGCAGTGGGTGCAGTTTGGTCGCTTGCTCCGCGACAAGCGCAACGCCGCGGGCTTGAGCCGCATGCAGCTGGCTCGCAAGGCTAAGCTGTCCGATTGCACCATCAAATTTATCGAGACCGCTCGCCACCCGCCCAGCCGCGCTACGTTGATCCGGCTCATCGGCGTCTCCGACCTCAAGCTCCGCTGGCCGGACATCCCTGGGCATCCCGAGCCTCCCGCGCCCGAGCCCCCCACTCTAGACGAATCTCCGCGGCTGCGCGGCCCGCTCAACTGCCTTCTGGCCCCCAGCTGCGACCCTCTGAGCCTGCACGCCGAGCTGTCGAGGTTCCTCCAGGGCGCCGGCGGTTACCTCGAGCAGACCTTCGCCTACCTTGATCCCAGCAGCGTCGCGGCCTATCGGACCTTGTGCCAGACCTGGCTCCCCATGGCTCGGCTGCGGAGCCAGATGCCGCTTGAGGAGATCGCGCAACAGATCGTCGCGGCCAGCGGCGGCGTGCCCCTGCAGCTGCTTGCCCTCGGCAGCGGGGACGGCCAATCGGAGACACATCTGGCCGGGAGCTTGGTCGAAGCGGGCACCGCCCGCCTCGAGCTTTGCCTCCTCGACATCAGCCCGTCTCTTCTTACCGCCGCGTATCATCACGCCGCGAGCCATCTTGCGTCGCTGCCGCAGGTTCACGTCTGGGCCCTTCAGGGCAACTTGCATCATCTGCCCCTGTACGCCGCGCTGCATCGGCCCGCCGCGCAGCCGCGGCGCTTGATCACGATGCTCGGGGAAACGCTGGCGCATCTGGATCACGAGCCGCGCTTTGTGCAACTGAGCCTCGCTGACTGTCACCGCGGCGATCTGCTTCTTCTGGATCTGGCCGTTGCTCCCGCCTCCTGTGCGGACCCGGCGCTGATTCCTCGCCATGATCGACTGTTCGCCGGCGGCGTGCCGGCCTCGTATGCCGCTTGGCTCGGTCATCCGTTATGGCGTCACTGCCTGCAGGCCGAGCGAATCGACTTTCATTGGGAGCTGGAGACGCGGCGCCCCGTCCCCGGCAGCTACGCTCTGCACGCCATCGCCGCCGTCACCGCGAGCCAAAGAGCGGAGCGGCGCTTCTCGGTATTCCGCACGGCTCGCTATGACTTCCCCCAGCTCATCCAGTGCATGAGGGGCCTGGGCTGGGAAGAACTCGGTGCCGAGCAATACGGGAGCGACCACTCGCTGCGGCTGTATCGCAAAGTGTGAACGCCTCCCACAACATCGTCGAGGGAGAATCCAAGGGCAGCCCCCTGCGCAAGAAGATCAGTACAAGGCGCGCTTGAAGCAGAAGACATCCGGGTTGGAGGACATCTGCTGGATGAGCTCCCAGCCTTGGGCGCCCATGGTGTTGAGCTTCAGAGAGCCCTCGGGCTTCCAGGGCCGCTCGATCGCGGGCTGGCATGTGTACTCGAACCGCCGAAAGGACGGCCCGCCCTGCGCGGTCGCCCGACCGACAAAAAGCCCGCCGAGCAACAGCCCGATAGCGAGACCTATCAGGCCAACAGGAATCTGGGAACGGTTCATGGCACTCTCCTTCAAGACCTCCGGGTCTTACCACATGCCAAGGCAGATCTGAGGATTCCCAGGAAGCGGGCTGGATCTGTTCCGAAATGCGAGTGGCTGGGCCGAGATGGATCAGAGGGGGGGCTGGCGTCGGCGATGCGGTCGGTGATAGTCGGCGATGCGGTCGGTGATAGTCGGCGCTGTGGTCGGTGATAATCGGCGATAGTCGGCGCTGTGGTCGGTGGTAGTCGGCGCTGTGGTCGGTGATAATCGGCGGTAGTCGGCGCTGTGGTCGGCGGTAGTCGGCGCTGGGGTCGGTGATAATCGGCGGTAGTCGGCGCGGTGGTCGGCGGTAGTCGGCGCTGTGGTCGGCGCTGTGGTCGGTGATAATCGGCGGTAGTCGGCGCTCGGGACGGACGTGCTTAGCACACGCATCGGCGATGAGCAGCGGTGGTCGGCTCGCGTGGCAATGCTCGTCACTTGGCGTAAGGTCGATCGAGGATAGGCAGCGAACCCGAGGTCGGAGATAACGCAAGCTGGGCGCAGAGCTCAGCATCGCTGATCTCTACGCCACCATGCTCATGCTCGGGTCGCGCAACATGCAGCGCCCGGCCACCGAGTGGCATCACGTGGCAGCGCTGGCCTCCCGCGTCAAGCAGCACCCGACGTGGAGGCTGCTTTATGAGATCGAAGGTCTGACGAAATGGACGTGATCCGCCCCGATGCCGGACCCCGACGGCCCTTCTGATATGCCGGCATGGATCCGGTCATCCGAGTCCACCCCGCGCATTGCTGGATGTCGACGGATAGAGCCCTGCGCTGTCTGCACTCCTTCTCGCTGTTCGTCGGAATGACCCCAAGGAATCATCCCTTCCACGTCAATTGACAACACAGACTCCATCACCAGCGTCCACTTGGACGCCGAATTGAGTGCCAGTTCGCGCGCAGGAGTGCGCATCGGTCCGCACGTTGCGCCGAGCGCTGAGCCGCGCGCTGATCCAGGGCGCTCGGACTGCATGTTCGCGTAGAGCGGCGAGAGGGAACGCTCGCGCAAAGCTACCGGCCAGGATGTTCGGACCGCACGTTCGGGCCGGAGGTTCTGCCCACGCGCTGGAACCAACGCCTGCCTCGTGTGCGTCTTGCAAGTTTCGCGCTGACCCCTTAAGCCTGCTGAATCTTTCGGCACTGCGCTGGAGGAGTCCGTTCATATTGAGCAGATATCCCCACGCATCTCCGCGCTGGTTCCAACGCTGTAACCGATCG
>CALFYE010000351.1 GCA_937952145.1 uncultured Myxococcales bacterium | reverse complement strand
TCAAGAAGATGGCGCAACACAACACCCCCGGAAACCAGCAGCTTCTTGAAGACGCGGACCGCAACCTGCACAGCCTCAGTGCCCGGATGCGCGAGGCCGACCGCAACCTGCAGAGCTTCCTCGACCGTCTCAGCCCGGAGCAGCGCCTAAAGGGCCTGCCGCCAGAAGACCGCCTGCGTGGCCTCAGCCCTGACGATCTCGCGCGCATCCGCGATCTGCTTGCGAAGCCTGAACATCACTAACCCCGCCTCACGGCATCCCTCCCTGCTTCGGCGCAATCTCCAGCTCAACACGCAGCACTCGCTCGCCCGGTTCGACATACGCAATCGGCTCAGCGATTCCTATCTTGCGCATTCCTATCTTGGCCTTTCCTATCTTGCGCATTCCTATCTTGCGCATTCCTATCTTGCGCATTCCTAAAAAGGAATCCGCGCTGCGCGGCGGAAGCTAGACCGGCCCGTGTGCGAAACGTGGGTCTTCATCGTCTGTTCTCCGTCGCTGGGTGGCCCTGTGGCCAGTGAGGGAACAGAGTTTGTTTTTTCGCCCGTGGTCGCGATGCACGATGCCGCGCTCGTGAATGGCGGCGAGGCCGGCGGCGATCTGCTGTAGGACGGGAAGGACCCAGCGCAGGTCGCCGTAGCGCTGGCGGAGCTGGCGGAGGGTCAGGCCCTCGACGAGCTCCATAATGATGAAGAGGCGGCCGCCTTCGGTGACGTCGATGTCGTAGATGCTGACCAGGTTTTCGTGGTGCAAGCGCGACAGCAGCTGGGCCTCGCGGCCGAAGCGCAAAAGGGCATCGCGGTTGGCATCGCTGGAGACGACCTTGGCGGCGAGGTGCTGGTTATCGGCCAAGCGCTCGACTTCATAGACGGTGCCGAAGCCGCCCGAGCCGATAGCGCGCACCACGCGGTAGGCATCGGAGAGCAGGCTGCCGATACCTATCGTTGCGACACCCACGGTGGGATCACCGGAGTCGTCATCGATACGGGCGAGCATGGCGTTGAGCAAGCGACGCGAGCGCTGATCGATCTGACGCATCAGCTCGTCGTTGAGCGCGCGCATCTCGGTGCTCTTCTTCTGCAGCTCTTGCACCTTCTCTTGCAGCGCAAGTGCGTTTTCGCGGTGCTCGCGCGACAGCAGGATGAAGCGACGCGCCGCGATCACGCCCAGCGACATCACAAAGACGCTGATGCCGATGTGGCTGTTGGTGACGTCGTGCCGCGGCAGCAGGCCAAGCGAGCTGAGGGTGTCGTAAAGGAAGGTCAGCACGGCGACGCACTGGCCGGCGATGTAGATGCGCGCCTCGACGTTGCCGTTGATCGCCGACAGGATGGTCATGCCGGTGATGTAAAGCGACGCCGACATGAGGAGCAGCGCGAAGGGCAGCCACGTCGACATCAGCGGCACCCCGAGGACTCCCACGAGCAGCGCCGCCCCGATGAAGTAGGCCCAGAAGAGCTGCATCATCCGCACGTGGATCCGAAACGGACCCTCGCCGACAAACGTCATCAGGTAGCCGAGGAGGAAGGGCGCGAGCAGGTACAGCGCCCACATCTCAAGATGCACCCAGAGGAGCGGCGCATTGATAAACAGGATGCGGCTCTGCGCTTGGCATAGGCACCAGATGCCGCAGCTCGTGGTGAAGCCGGCGTAGTACAGCGTCGTGCCCACGCGACGCTGCGCCAGCCATAGGCCCCAGGCGGCCAGCCCGACGACGATGAGGATCGCGCCGGTGACGAACTTGCTCTGTCCGCGACGCACCATGGCTTCGGTCAGGGCCAGCTGACTGCCGAGCAGCGGATCGCCAAAGACCCCGATGTTGACGTGATCGGAATAGATGCGCAGCGTGAGGGTCTTGCCCTGGTACTTGGTATCGAGCGGAATGAAGTGCGGTCGATACCCGGCAAAGCGCCGTACCAGCGGGCCTTCCCCGTCGAGAATGCCGAACTGATAGACGCGCCTGCCATCGAGATAGGCCTCGATCAGCTGATCGACGACCAAAAGAAACAGCGCCGGGGGCGAAGAGGTATCGCTGATCTGCGGTCCGCTTAAGCGCGTGCGCAGCCACAGGAAGTCGCGATCGCCACGCCCGGGAGGAATGCCGGGGGGAGTAAACGGTCGCCACTCGCTCGTCGCGGGGGCGTCGGAGGGCACCGGACGGGCCCAGCTCAACTGACCGCCGGGCTCAGCCGGGGAGTCGCCCCAGCGATACTCCCAGCCGCCGCCGTACTCGACGATTTCGCCGGGGGGGAGGATGGCGACGGACTTCGGCAGGGGGCTGGCCGCAGCGTTCCCTGCTGCCCCCACCATGCAGGCAAGTAGGCACAGAACAGCAGCGGACAGGCCCCCCAGCGATCGACGCAGCACAGACAACCCCCAGCTAAGTATAAGCGACAGCCCGTGCGGCCTTGCCATCAGTCTGCAGTGCGTCGGTGCAGGTGGGTGAGTGGCTGATTGCAGCATATAAATGATTATCAATCAATTAATGATATTAATCGTTAATCATATTTTTTATATTGCTTTGTAATTATTCAGCGATTTGCAGAGCGTGGGGGCGTCGCCCCGCCCAATCCGCAGCCGTCCCGCAGCCCGACGCACGAACCGAGGCAGGGGGCCGCGTTGCCGGCGAGGAGCTCCTTTGCCGATGGTCGCCCGATAGTCGAGCCTGGGAAAAAACGGCAGAATGCGCACGCCATGGCTCACTCCTCCCCCGCTGGTCCCCATCTGCTCGACGAGAGCGCGCTCCCCATCGCGTTGCGCGTCGAGGTCTGGGACCGGGTCTTCGACCGCATTCGCGGTACGCTGCGCGCGGCGGGGCTGCGTGAGGTCAGCACCCCAATCCTGCGCGCGGCGCCGAGCGGGCTCGGGGATGACAGCCGACCGATCCTGGCCCCGCCGGGATACCTCGCCGGCCGGGCGGGACCGGCGATGCGGCGACTCATTTGCCAAGGCAGCGGCCCGATCTTTCAGATCAGCCATGTCTTTGCCGCCGCCGAGGAAGCGAGTGATCGCCGCGAGGAATCACAGCTTGTCGAGTGGTATCGCAGAGGCGGGGATATCGAGACGATGCAGCGCGATCTCGCCGCGCTGGTTGCGGCCTGCTTTGCGGCAGCCGAGCGCCCGGGGCCGGCTCGCTGGCAGGCGATACCGCTTTTGGATCTGGTGCACGACACGCTGGGCTTGCGCCTGTCTGGCGATGAGTCCGCCGAGGAGCTGCAGCAAAAGCTGGCTTCACGGCCGGCGAGTCGCGGGCTCTTGGAGGCTGCACCCGCGGGTCCGCCCTCGGTAGCTCGGACGCGCGCCACCTGGCGAGCCTTTCTTGCGACATGGAGCGGGCGGCATGTGAAGCCCTGGTCCAGGACGCAGGGCGAGCTTGGCGTGCACCTCGACGATCTGCCGGCTGCGCTGTTTACGACCGGCGATGACGGCGCTGATCGGCCGGCGCGCGGCTTCGTCAGCTTCTATGCCGGGGTCGAGTGCGGCGGGGGTCGCATTGAGCCGGGCAGCCCCGATACCGAACTTGCCAACATGGGGCTCGAAAACCGGATCCGCGAGCTGCGCGGACTCTTGCCGCTGCCGCTTGATCATGCGCTTTTGGCGACGCTGCGCGATCCCGGCCAGCCGCCCTGCGTGGGGGCGATGCTGCACCTCGATCACACCCTGGCGCTGGCCTGCGGGGTGAGCGAGGCGGCTGCGATCTCGACGCTGGTCGAGCCGGTGTCGTGGGTCGCACCGCGCGGCGCTGGCCTCAGTCGCGCCGGGCAGCTAGTGGCCGAGGGGCTGGTGAACGAGGCGGATCTACCGGATCTGCGCGAGGTCGAGTCACGGCTGGCGGTGGGCATCAGCCCGACGATGCGCAGCCTGGTCCAGCTGGGGGACGAGGCCATCTCCCGCCAGTTCGTGCCGGATGTGCGGGAGCTGCGCATCGCGGAGGAAGAGCGCAGCGATCCCATCGGCGATGCTGTGCACGCGGTGCAGCCAGGCCTGATCCATCGCTATCACGATCGGGCGCTGCTCAAGCCAACGCACCTGTGTTCGGTGTACTGCCGCTTCTGTTTTCGCCGCGATGTGGTCGGCGATCCCGCGACTGCCACGCTCGCCCCGTCCGCCCTCGCGGCGGCCATCGCCACCATCGCCGAGCGCCCGCAGATCTGGGAGGTGATCCTGACGGGCGGCGATCCGCTGGTGCTGGCGGCCTCGCGCATAGCGTCGCTGCTATCCGCTCTGCGCGCCATTCCGCACGTGCGCATCATTCGCATTCACAGCCGCGTCCCGCTGGTCGCGCCCGAGCGCATCACGCCGTCGCTGATTCGGGCGCTGCGGGGACCCAAGCCAGCGTATGTCGTGCTGCACACCAACCACGCATCGGAGTTCACTCCGGCGGGAGCGGCGGCCTGTGCCGCGCTGATCGACGCTGGGATTCCGATGCTGAGTCAGACCGTGCTCTTGCGCGGTGTCAACGACACGCCTTTGGCGCTGGAGTCGCTGCTGCGGACCCTGGTCTCGCACCGCATCAAGCCGTACTACCTGCATCATCCCGACCTTGTCGAGGGGACCAGTCACCTGCGGGTCTCGCTGGCGGAAGGACGGGCCCTTTTCGCCAGCCTGCGCGGACGGCTGTCGGGGCTGTGTCAGCCGGTCTATGTCCTGGATATCCCGGGAGGCTTCGGCAAAGTGCCAGCCGGCCAAGCCTTCGTCGAAGGACCGCTGCCCGATGGCAGCTTTCGCGTCACCGATCCCAGCGGCACCGTGCACAGCTATCGCGAGCCGGCCGCCACCGGTTCACGCCCGACGGTCGGCAGCCACGACGCCCGCCCGCGGAAGGACGATGCGGCCTAGCCCGACGCACTACGAGGACGAGCTAGCGCTGCTCTTGCCCGCGTCGAGCTTGAACTGCGTCAGCTTGTTGTAGAGCGTCTTGCGATCGAAGCCGAGGATGCGCGCCGCCAGGGTCTTATTGCCGTGCGTGGCTTCGAGCACGCGGGTGATGTAGCGCCGCTCGACCTCCTCCATCGGCACGAGCTCACTGGGATCGTCGGAGGCCACCAGCACGTGCGAGGCGCGATAGCTGCGAACGCGCTCGGGCAGATCATCGACGGCAAGTGACTCGAAGCGGGTCAGCGCCACGGCGCGCTCGATGCAGTTGTGTAGCTCGCGCACGTTGCCCGGCCAGGCATAAGCCAGGAGCTTCTCGGCGGCCTGCGGCGAAAGGCCGGTGACCCGCTTGTCCGAGGCGCGAGCGAAGCGCTCGATAAAGCTCTGCGCCAACAGCAGGACATCGCCGCCGCGGGCGCGCAGGGGCGGCAGATCGACGTGGATGACGTTGATGCGAAAGTACAGATCCTCGCGGAAGGTCTTTTCGGCGATCGCGCTTTCGAGGTCGCGGTTGGTGGCGGCGACGACGCGGACATCGAAGGGCACCTCACGTCCGCTGCCCACGGGTCGAACGCGACGCTCTTCCAGCACGCGCAAGAGCTTGACCTGCATGCCGGCTGGCATCTCGCCAATCTCGTCGAGAAACAGCACGCCGCCGGAGGCCTGCACGAACAGGCCGACGTGCTCGCTGCGCGCATCGGTGAAGGCACCGCGGGCATGGCCGAACAGCTCGCTCTCCAGCAGCGACTCGGGCATGGCGGCGCAGTTGATGGCGACAAAGGGCCCGCTCTTGCGCTTACCGCGACGATGCAGGGCCCGCGCCACGACCTCTTTGCCGGTGCCGCTCTCGCCAGTGATCAGCACCGAGGCGTCGGAATCGACGATCTGATTGAGCAGTCCGTAGACCGCTTGCATGGCCTGGCTCTTGCCGATGAATTCGTCGAAGGAACGGCTGCCGCCGACTTGCTGCTGCAGCAGCTTGACCTCTTCGCGCAGCCGGCGGTGTTGCACAGCACGCTGCAGAGTGATGCACAGCAGATCGACATCGAAGGGCTTGGTGATGAAGTCGTAGGCGCCGACACGAATGGCGCCGATGGCGGTGTCCAAGCTGCCAAAGGCGGTCACCACAATGACCGGCACATCGGGGCGATTGGCGACGATGCGCTCGCACAGCTGCAGGCCCGACAGACCGCGCATGTTCAGATCGGTGACCACGACATCGACCGCCGTGCTCTGCAGCGCTTCGAGCGCCGCTTCGCCCGAGGTGCGGAAGGAGCAGTCAAAGCCACGACGCGAAAGGCTGCGCACCAGCATCTCGCACATCGCCTGATCGTCATCGACGATAAGTAGGCTGGGATTCATTCGCTGGTCCCCTGTCTGGCAAGAGGTAGATAGATCGAAAAGCAGCTGCCCTGGCCCTGCGTGCTCTGCACGTCGATGAAGCCGCCGTTTTCTTCGACGATGCCGCGCGCAACCGAGAGCCCCAGGCCGCTGCCCTCGCCCACCGGCTTGGTGGTGAAGAAGGGATCGAACAAGCGCGGGAGATCTTCCGGTGAGATGCCTGGGCCTTCGTCCTGCACGGCCAAGCAGGCGAAGTCACGGCGACTGCCGCCTCCGGGGCCGACCGCTTGGCTGACCCGTAGCTGCACCGTCACCGACTTGCCCACCGACACGGCCTGCAGCGCGTTTACGATCAGGTTGGTCAGCGCCTGGCGGATCTGCCCCGCATCGACGCGCACCGGCGTCGCGGGCAGCGGATCGGCCAGCACCAGCTTGACCCGCCGCTCGCTGGCCAAGTGCCCCAGAAGGTGCGCGGTATGGCGCGCCAGCTCAGCCAGATCGACGTCGCTGGGCACGGGCTTATTAGGACGCGCGAAGTCGAGCAGCTGACGAATCACCGCCGTGATGTGCGCGGTCTGATCGAGGATGATGTGCGCCGACTCTTGGATCTCCTGCGGGCTCGACTCGCCGGTGGTGATCATCTTGGCGTGACCACCGACGACGTTGAGCGGCGTGCCGAGCTCGTGCGCGATACCCGCTGCGAGCTGCCCGACGGTCTTTAGACGATCGGCGTGACGCAGCTGCTCGACGGTGCGGATGCGCTCGTTGGTCTCGCGCGTGATCTGGGCGCGGGCATCGGCCAGGCGCTGGCACATGGTGTTCATGGTCTCGGCCAGCTCGGCCAGCTCGTCGCGGCGCGTCAGCGCAATGCGCTGCGACAGGTCGCCATCGCCGACCCGGCGGGCAAACTCGATGAGCCGCCCCACCGGCCGCGCCACAAACACCGCGCCCAAGAGCAGCACGCACACCGCGGCCAGCAAGAACAAGAGCACGCTCTGCCAGATAATCGCCGTCACGCCGTCGCGGATCTGGGCATGCATGCGTTCAAGCGACTGTGCGACCTCAAGGACATCGCCGCCCTGCAAGAGCTGATAGATGACCATGTGGCCGCTCTTCTTTTCCGGCGCGATCAGTCGCTGCAGCACGCCGTCGCGTCCCAGGCGCTCGCGCTCGTCGGGCGACAGGCGCGATCCCAGCTCGGCGGCGGACAGACGACGAATGCTGCTCTGGCCGTGGGCGTTGCGCTCAGCGATGAAGCGGGACACGGCCTCGCGACCGGCCAGGCGCTCCAGATCCTCGACGGCCGAGCCGACGCCGCGGGCCGTCTGCAGCAGCAAGCGACTGAGCTGCGCCTGCTCGGCCACCACGTCGTTGCGGATGTCGTGGGCATCAAAGGCGATAGACAGCAGCAGCATGCCCAGGGCAAAGACCGCCACCAGCTTCCAGGTAAGGCGCATGATGGCCTGGCAGTCTACCACGCGAGGGACGCCGCCACGCGACGAGGACGGCCCCGGTCCCGCGCTGATCCCGCAGCGGCCGCGCCAGGGTCGCACTGCCTGACAGCGCCACGTTCGCTTGCGATCCGCGATAATGGCGATCACTGGGGGAATCGATGAACCACAGCAACGCAGGGACGACAGCGTACGCCGACACCGACTATTCCAGCGGCACAGCCGAGGTCGTATGTCCGTCCCGCTGATCGACATCGCGCCGCTTGTGCAGGGTGCTGACGATGACGACGCGACCCGGCGGGTGGCCGCCGAGCTAGGCCGCGCCTGCATCGAGCACGGCTTTTTCTATGTCATTGGGCACGGGGTGGACGGGGCGCTGATCGAGCGCCTGCTCAGCGCGTGTCACGAGTTCTTCGCCCTGCCGATCGAGCAAAAACTCGCGGTACATATGCGGCACGGCGGTCGCGCCTGGCGTGGCTATTTTTCCGTCGGAGAGGAGCTGACCTCAGGCCGGCCGGATCAGAAGGAGGGCCTGTACTTTGGCAGCGAGCTTGCGCCCAGCCACCCGCGCGCCGGCTGGCCGCTGCATGGCCAGAACCTGTTCCCCAAAGAGCCGCCTGCGCTGCGTTCGCTGGTGCTCGACTACATGGCGGCACTGACGCAGCTGGGCCATCGCCTGATGGCGGGGATGTCGCTAAGCCTGGGCCTGCCGGCTGACTATTTCCAGGCTCACTACACCGCCGATCCAACGCTGTTGTTTCGCGTCTTTCACTATCCCGGCAGCGACGCACAAGACCCCGACTCGTGGGGAGTTGGCGAGCACACCGACTATGGCCTTTTGACCCTGCTTTATCAGGACGAGGTCGGCGGTCTGGCGATCAAAAAAGACGGCGAGTGGCTATCGGCGCCGCCGATTCCCGGATCGTTTGTCTGCAACATCGGCGACATGCTGGAGCGCATGACCTTCGGCCGCTATCGCAGCACGCCGCATCGCGTGCGCAACGTCTCAGGACGTAGCCGCCTGTCGCTGCCCTTCTTCTTCGACCCCGGCTGGGACTCGACGCTGCAGCCAATTCCGGCTGCCCTGCTGTCGCACACCCAGCAGCCCAGCGGCACCCTCGATCGCTGGGACGGCCAAGACATCCACGCCTACCGCGGCACCTATGGCGACTACCTCCTGGCCAAGGTCAGCAAAGTCTTCCCCGCGCTGATGGGAGAGGTGCGGGGGTAGCGGGGGCGCAGCGCCATGGACGGACGCGCTGTGAATTCGCTGAGCTGTCGCCTGGTGCCCCTACTGCCCAACATAAATCGGAATTCGGCGGCGGCCGAAGTCGCCTCGATGGGGATCGAAGCGGCCGGCGAGTGGGGTCTGGCAGCGACGGCAGCGGCCCTGCGGGTCGAGGCGGTAGTCGAGGATCTGATACCAGTCGCGGACGATGAGCGGCTCGCGGCAGGCGGGGCAAGAGGTGGTGTCGCCATCGACGTCGTGGACGTTGCCGACGTAGACGTGCTGCAGACCGGCCCGCAGCGCGATGTCGCGAGCGCGGCGCAGGGTGGCGTGCGGGGTAGCCGGCACATCGGTCATGCGGTAGTCAGGATGGAAGGCCGAAAAGTGCAGCGGTACGTCGGGACGCAGCGTCGCCGCCACCCAGTCAGAGAGCCGCGCTAGCTCATCGTCCGAGTCGTTGTGGCCGGGGATGAGCAGCGTCGTGATCTCGGTCCATACATCGGTCTCGTGCACGAGATAGCGCAGGGTGTCGAGGACGGGCTGTAGCTGCGAAGCGGTGATGTCGCGATAGAACGACTCCCTAAAGGCCTTGAGGTCGACGTTGGCGGCGTCGATGTGGCGATAGAAGTCGCGGCGCGGCGCATCGTGCATGTAGCCGGCGGTGACGGCGACGGTCTTTATGCCCTGGGCGTGGCAGGCGATAGCGACGTCGATAGCGTACTCGGCGAAGATCACCGGGTCGTTGTAGGTAAATGCAACGCTTTTGCATTTGTTGCCAAGCGCCGCGGCGGCAATGGCCTCGGGGCTGGCTTGGTCGGCCAGGCGATCCATCTGCCGCGACTTCGAGATGTCCCAGTTCTGGCAGAACTTGCAGGCCAGGTTGCAGCCGGCCGTGCCAAACGACAGCACCGACGAGCCGGGATAGAAGTGATGCAGCGGCTTCTTTTCGATCGGATCGATGCAGAAGCCAGATGAGCGACCGTAGGTGGTGAGGATCATCCGGTCGCCCTGCCGCATGCGCACAAAGCACAGCCCGCGCTGGCCATCGCGCAGGGCGCACTCGCGCGGGCAGAGATCGCAGACCATGCGCCCGTCGGGGATCAGGTGAAAATAGCGCGCCGGATAGCCGGCTTCGGGTTCGTCGTGCATGGTCCCCCCTTGCCGGCTCAGCGCGCAGTCCCCTCGGCGGGTGCGGCGGCTTCGGCCAGCTTCTCGACGTGGTAGCGATAGACTTCAAGCTCGCGCGGCCAGCGCTCGGGATCCAGGCCCGCCTTCCAGCGCAGCTCCCGCAGGAATTCGTGTCCGTCGGGCAGTGACTCCCAGACCTGCGGCAAGAAGGTGGCGCGACGTCCGCCACAGCGCAGCACGACGCCGTCTTCGCCAGGGCGCAGGGCAGAAAGAGCCGAGTCCTCGTCATGGCAGGGCACGCGCTCCTGCGGCGACAACAGCGAGATCTCGATGCGCAGGTCATCGACCGCGGCCAAGGACAGCGGCACGGCTCGCGGATCGCGCAGCGCGGCAGACACTGCGTTGTCGATGACGTCGTCGATCAGGCTGCGGTGGGCTTCGAGCGATCCGATGCAGCCGTGCAAGACCGTGCCGCGATACAGCGTGACGAAGACCGCGCCCTGCCGCAGGAAGGCGGGCTCGCTGGGGCGGGTCAGCGTCGGGCCGCCCAGCGACTGACGAATCGCCGCGCGTGCGACAGAGAGCAGCAGCTCACCCTGGGTCTGGTTCAAAAGAGGCATGGTCGATCCTTGCTTACGGGTCAGGGGTGACGGGTCACGAAGTGGGGGTCTCGCTGGCGATGGCTTCGTATAACGCGAAGGCCGCGTAGCCAACGACCTCGTCGCGACCACCGGCGGTATCGCCTGAGCTGCGCAGGTCCAGTAGCTGCGAGCGCAGACCCCGCAGCGATGCCAGGCGCAAAAGACCATTGACCGCCGCGCAGCCACAGGCCTGCTCGCCATCGAGATCGGTGCGGAAGGACAGGATGCGCTGCGCGGTGTCGGCATCAAACCGACGAGCCTGGGCATACGGCAGGAAGTGCGACAGATCCGAGCTGATCACAACGAGGGTCTCGGGACCGCCCCACAGCGACGACAACACGGTGGCGACTCGCTCGGGTTCGGCATCGCTGACAAGCAGCGGAACGATCTTGGGCGCGGGCGGACCGAGCACCTCTTGCAAGAAGGGAAGCTGCACTTCCAGGCTGTGCTCGGGCTGGTGGGCGCGACGGCTCTCGACCAGCAGACCGGGGGCGGCTCGGCCCTGAAATTCTTCATCGACGGCCACGCGCCCAAGCGGCGTCGCAAAGTGACTCGCGCCCGAGCTAGCGACGGTCGGGACGTAGACGCGATGGGCCGGCCCGAGCAGCACCACGCGCTTGATCTGACCGCGCAGTGGCAATAGCAGGCGATAGGCCTGCGCCGCGATCGGGCCGGAATAGACATAGCCGGCGTGCGGCACGATCAGCGCTTTCAGCCGCCCGGGGGGGCTGGCCTCGCTGATCGGGGGCTCTGCGAGGAAGGTCGCGATCTGCCGACGCAGTGCCTCGGGGTTTTCGGGATAGAACGTGCCGGCCACCGCCGGCGAACGAACGAAGCCCTGGCTCATGCCTTGAGCCTGCGGACATCGCGCACCGGACGCAAGAGCTGGTCGTAAAATACTGGACTGGGGCGCGATCCACAGCCGGTAGCCAGGGGGCACGCGGCGAGCGCTCGTTGGGGGGAGCCGGCTCATGTGCGACACCGCAGTCATCGTCACGCCAAGCGGCGTCTTTTTTGCCAAGAACTCGGATCGCGACGCCAACGAAGCCCAGCACCTCGACTGGCAGCCGGCGCGCGAGTATCCCGAAGGTGCACGCCTGCGCTGCACCTATCTTTCGATCCCGCAGGTGCGCCGTACGCATGCGGTGCTGCTGTCGCGTCCGTACTGGGGCTGGGGGGCCGAGATCGCCGCCAACGAGCACGGGGTCACCGTCGGAAATGAGGCGGTGTTTACAAAAACGGCGGTGCCGCGACAGGGCCTTACTGGCATGGATCTGGTGCGCCTGGCTGTCGAACGTGCTGCGACGGCGGCCGAGGCGGTGGCGGTGCTGCGCGCGCTGCTCGCGAGCTATCCGCAGGGCGGGAGCTGTGGCTACGAAGATCGCGACTTTCGCTACTTCAGCAGCTTCCTTATCGCCGATCGCAAGACCGCCGACGTCGTCGAGACCTGTGGACGAGAGTTCGCGGCGCTGCAGATTCCCGTCGGGTCGAGCTATGCCATCTCGAACGGCTTGTCGCTGCCTGAGCTGGCGAGTCGCCACAGCCACGCCCTGTATTCCTGGGCCAGTCGCTGTCGGCTGCGGCGGCAGCAGACGATGCTGCACCTGCATCCGCTAGAGGGTCGCTCGCCGACCAAGCGGGCAGGCGAGACGCTACTTGGTCTTATGCGCATGCTGCGCGAGCACGGGGAAAGCGACACGCAAGACGGCAGCCCGCACCGCATTCATTACAACCCGCTGACCGGCGGGTTATCGGCGCCGTGCGTGCATGCGGCGGGGCTTCTGGCTGGCAGTCAGACGACGGCCTCGTGGGTGGCGATGCTCGGAGGTGAGGAAGGCGATCGGCACTTTGTTACGGCAACCGCCGCGCCGTGCACCGGCCTGTTCAAGCCGGTCTCGGTCAAAAAGCCGCTGCCGCCTGCGGTGCTCGGCCCGACGCCTAGCGATGTCTGCGAGACTGCCGGTCCACCGTCGCTGTTCTGGCAGCATGAGCGCCTGCATCGAGCGGTGCTGCACGATCCGGCGCGGCTGCTGCCGCTGTACGCCGGCGAGCGTGATGCGCTGGAAGCGGAGTGGGTCGAGCGTCCACCCGAGCCCGAGGTGGCGTTTCATGAGGGCGCGCTGCGGCTTGGCGATTGGACGGCGCGAGTCGAAGCCGCGCTGGCCACGCAGCAGCGTCAGGGTGGGCCTACGATCGAGACCCGCCCAGCCTACGTCGCGCACTACTTCCGCCTGCGCTCGCAGCGGGCCGGACTCCTGCCAGGTCAGCGTCGTTCGCTGCGCCAGCCCTGGCACGACTGAGCGCCTCGCTCAACGCCTCGGACCGCTGTGGCGTTCCCCCCAGCAGGAGTCTTACGGCAGCTTGTTCAGGACCTCAGTGAGGCGAGCATCGAGCTTCACGTCGAGCGCTTCCAGGCGGTGGTGCAAGGCGGCGAAGCCGGTGGTCACAGGGTCGTGCTTGCCCCCCGATGACGCGCTGCCGGTGGCCAAGAGCGCAGGTCGTTCGACGGAGGTCACGCGATGCAGCACCCGCCAGCACTTATTGGGCTTGGCCGATCGCGCCATACGCAGCGCGCGTGCCTCTTCGGCGTTGCTGCTTAGCCACTCGGGATCGACGACGTAGCCGAAGAAGTCGCTGAAGTGGTTGGTGCTGCCTTCCAGATAGAAGGTCATGAAGCGATAGCGATCGACCTTTTCGCCGGGCACCAGGGGTCGATCCTTGATGTCGGTGACGCCGCGGTTTTCGACGCCGCCCAAGTCGACCTCAAGCTCCAGGCTCTTACTCTGGCCCAGCGTCTTGCTATAGGCATTGGTCTCGCCGCCCGAGCCGATCATCGACATCTCGATCTTGAAGCCACACACCGCGGTATCAAGCTCAGTGCCGCCGCCGCCGCTGCTGCTGATCTCGGTGGTGATGGTGTGCTCGGTCGTGGTGGCGAAGCTCTGTTCCTCGATACGCAGCCCGCCATCGGCATCCCAGACGTAGTTGTTGACGATGTTGCGCTTGCCAGAGCGGGCGTTGATGTTTTCCATGCGCAGCTGCCAGTCGGAAAACGCGGCGCTGGCTCGCACCCGTGCTTCATAGGTCGTGTGCTTCTTGTCGATCGCCGCTTGCTGCTTGGCCGCTTCGCCCCGCTGGCTCTTCTGCTGTTGCTGGCTCTTCTCTAGCGCGGCCTCATCGGTGCCAGCGGCGGCGTTCTGCCCGACAGTCCCGACATTGATCTCGGTCTGACCGGTCTGCGGCTTCAGCTTGTCGAGGTTTTCGGACTTGAAGTTGTAAAAGAAGCTCGCCCGCGCCATGTCCTGTCGCGCGATGGCGTCTTTGAGGGCGTAGGCCTCTTTCAGGCGGAAATAGCTGGCGGGAAACATCGATCCGTACTGCACGCGCATGCTGGGAACATGGGCATAGAACGTCGGGTCGGCGGGACTTGCGCCCACCATGCCATCGAGGCTGCCGTTGAGGGTATAGGCCGGATTGATCTGGAAGGTGATGGTGTTGACGTCGAGGGGCACGTCTTCCACTGGTCGCACGTCGTAGCTGACCATGCGGCCGCTGCGCTTGAGCTTGGTGATGTACACGTCCGCCATGCCCGAGATCACCAGCGCATAGCCGACGT
Source organism: uncultured Myxococcales bacterium (assembly GCA_937952145.1). Taxonomy (GTDB): domain Bacteria; phylum Myxococcota_A; class Polyangia; order Palsa-1104; family JAEUJZ01; genus JAEUJZ01. The sequence continues at coordinate 18,386 of CALFYE010000351.1, read as the reverse complement.
TCTTGGGCACCCAGCGCGGACCGACGGCGGGAAAGGCGGCTCGTTCCTCGACTTGGCCGGTGAGCAGGATGCTGTCGCTGGTGCTCAGGCTGGATGAAGCACCGACCGCGGATTCGTTGGTCTTGAGCTTCTCGGCCATGTAGTTGAAGACCAGTCCGGCCTTCCCTTCCGAGATGCTGCTCATGAAAAACGGCCCGCCCGCCTCGGTGCGCCACGCGGCGCCGAGGAAGCCGTCCAGGCTGAAGGCCGAGCTCGAAATTTCTCGCCGCTGCCAGCTGTAGCGGGTCTCTTCCGACTGCGTCAGGCTGACCTTGGTCGCCCCGACATAGTCATCTTCGACGGTGAGGTTCTCGGACGGCAGCGGTGGTGCGCCCTCGATATAGCCGAGCAAGGTGGGATTGATCTGCGAGTTGCCGATCCACTGCAGGAATAGCTCATCGACGCGCTGCTCGGGCAGGACGACCACGCTGCCGCCCACCACATAGCCGTAACACCTTCGCATCAGCGCCTGCTTGCCGCCCTCGGGCCCGACCTCGATCGAGGAGTACTCGCAGGTGACGACGCGGTCGGTCTCGGCGCGGTACAGCGATGCGGTCTGCAGGAGCAGAGCCGAGCCCTTAGCCTGACCTTGGAAGATCCCCAACTTGAGGTCCTGCACCTGCCGCTCGGCGCTGATCTCATCGAGCGGGTAATAGGCGAGCAAGCCGATCTCGCTGCTGAGGAGTCGGCGATGCATGTTGCGGCGAATCTCATCGACGGGAAGCGCGCGACTAAAGACGCGTAGCTCGGCAATCTGGCCGGGGGCGGCGCCGCGCGGCTGGGTGAAGGAGCGGCCGATGAGCAGACTGCCGGTGCCCAGGAAGTCACTGGTCGACACCCGCTGCGCGACCAAGACACCGTCGACGTACAGCGCCTGGGTCTTGGTGCTGACCTCGTAGCTGGCGCAGAGGTGGTGCCAGTCGGTATCGGTGTAGGGCTGCGGGCTGTTGACATCGTTGCCGCCAAACGCCAGCGTCAGCGAGTTGTCGCTGCGGAAGCCGATGAACAGAGCCTTGCTCGCAACCCCTTCACTCCCGAGCGAGACTAGCGCTTGGGAGACGCCCATCGCCGAGTCGCCGCGCCGGGCCCAGCACTCTACGCTGAAGCTCTTGCTGGTGAGATCGACGGGCGGGCACTCGACATAGGGATCGCCGCGGCTGGGTAGCTGCAGCACCTTGCGGCCGGCGGCGCCGATGTTCGCGGTGCAGCCGACCCAGCCGATGCCGACCATGGTGCCGTGGGCGGCGCCTCCACTCGATCGATCGTAGGCCGTGGTGCCGGTCGCTTCGTTCAGCGGGAAGTAGGCGATAAGCCCCGGCTCGTCCCCGGCGGGGACGGTTCGGGCGTGGACGGCGATCTCGGCCTCGCTCAGCGGCAGGCTCCACAGGCGGACCTCGGCCAGCCGACCGATCGGGCTTCCCCCGGCCGGCAGGTTGCCAAGGTACTTCAGGTCCAGCGGGCGCAAAAGCAGGATGGCGGCATCTTGCGGCGCGCCCTTGACGACGCCGTGGCGCGCATTCGAGGTCAGATCCTTGACCTTGCGCACGCCGCCATCATCCGAGGTCTCCATGCGGAAGTACGCAAGCAGGCTGGCCTCACTGCCGCCCGGGGAACGCGATGCATCGTCGCGGACCTCAGAGGCCTTGCGGGCCACGCTCCAGATCTCGACCTCGGCAAGGTCACCGCTGAGATAGGCATTCGTCGTCGGGTCGTAGCCCAGACACAGCGGGCCGGACGAAGCATTGATGGGGCTTGCCGTCACCGCCTGCGTCACGACGAGCTCGCCATCCACGTACAGGCGAATCGTGCTGCCGTCGAAGGTCCCGGTGTACGTATGCCAGGCGGTGATGTCCGCCACCGCGTACTCGACAAACTTCACGCCCTGTCCGCTGAGCCAGACGTGGAACTGCACCTTCTTGCTGGCGGCGACAGGAATCAGCATGAACGCATCGCGCTTGCAGACGAAGGCAGCGCTGGCATTCCACGTCGCCGCAGCGCTGCGAGCCGACACCGAAGCGGTGATCGCCGCGGTCGGGCTGGGGTGGGCAGGCACATCGATCCCGTCGGTGGTGCCATTGAGGCGCAGGACCGGCTGCCGCACCTTCATGCTGCCCAGCTTCACGCCATCGCCATAGAAGGTGGCTGTACTGCCAGAAGCCGTCACCGCCAGATGGTGAAAACCCTCGGCCAGGGTCTGCGATAGATCGATGCCGCTGTCGAAGAACCAACCATCTAAGAACAGGCCAAGCCGCTGTCCGCCGCGCACCGCCAGCGGGGCCGAGCGAGAATCGGCCGAGGCCGCGAGCACGCTGAAGGGATACGCCGCACCATCCGCCCCCGTGGCCAGCGGGTATCGGACCCAGGCCTCGCAGGTCCAGCCGCTTGCCGGCAGCGTGACGTTCTTGGCCAGCGTGATGAGATCGCCGCTGTCGCGGATTTCGGCGCAGGCCCGCACCGCATCGGGCACCCACTGCTCGAAGGCGGCGTTGCGGCTGTCGGCGGCGGCGTCATAGATCGTCGTGCGCAGGCGCCCCTGCCGGTCGGCGTAGGTCAGAAGGACATTGCCGGTGCAGCTCTCGGTCAGGCGGACTCCGCCTACAGGCTGGGCAAAGTCGAGCACGGCACCAGCCGTCCGCAGCCCGCGCTCATCGACCGCCAGGGCCGGCATGGCAGCGAGCGCTGCCGACGCCAGATCGGCAAGCAGGATGGTGTTCTTGCTCGCCAGCTCGGTGCGCGCGCCATTGAGATCGGTCTGCGTGGTCGCAAGCAGGCTCTCCAGCGTGACCACGTCTTCGATCTGCGCCAGCGCCTGCGTCAGCCAGCTCAGGCGAGAGTCGGCCGTGAAGATCTTCGCATCGAGCGAAGCGATGAGCGCCTCGCTGCTGGCCAGGGCCGCACTCGCCGTCGGCGTCACCTGCGCGGTCTTGTCGAGGGCCCACTTCTGATTGTCACCGCCCGTCTCGCCCCACGCCGCGACAATGGCCCCTTCCTGGGTGTACGCCCCAAGGACATCCATCACCTGCCCGGCTGTACTTATGTAGACCCATCCTCCGCCCAGGTCTTGGATGCGCCATTTCTTGGAACCGAACATGGATCCGATCGCATCGAAGAGCACCGAAGGCGCATTGGAAGACAAGAAGCCCGGCAGCCCGATATCGACACTCAACGTCGACAGCTGCAGGCACGACGTGTCGTCTCCCTTCTTGAAGATCTGGAACCAGCCATCGCCGACGCTTTGAAAGCGAAACAGCTGGCTATCTTTGTCGGCCCAGGCATAGGTCGTAACCGACGGAGAGCTGCGGCTATCGGCGTAAAGCCCGCTGTGGCGGACGCGCAGCCTGTGCCAGTAGCTGGTCCAGCTGGCGTTGAGGCTGTTCCGCGCGCTGATCGCCGAGGTGCGCTGCGTCTTCAGATCCGCTAGCTGGATCGTCAGCGCGGCTTTTTCTTCGATGTAGGGCTGATTGCTGCGCGCCACTTCGAGGCGCGAGCGCAGATCGGCGACCGTCTCTTCCAGCCGGGCCACCTTGCGCTCGACGCGCTCGACGTTGCTCAGGTTGTCCAGGGTCGCCTGCTTCTGCGCCGGCAGCGAGGACAGCGGCGCCGGGTCGACATAGCTCTCGCGCGTGACCGCGTCCGAGATCAGACGAATGCGATGGCGGCGAATATCAAGGGCCGTCCATTCGTTCGCCGGCGGCGTCGCCTCCCCCCCCCACTTGCCGCGGACATTCGCTAGCTCGAAGGCCCGCATCACGCTGACGCCGTCGGGAACTAGGACGCGGCAGGTCGCCCGATACCAGCCGCCGCCCAGGCTCACAAAGTCGCTGGGCTGCACGCTGGTCGCGGGAAAGGGAATGACTTCTAGGCTGCTGCGCGCGCTCTTGCCGAAGTACGAAAAGGCAAACAGCTTGTTGCCCAGTCCGTCGGCGTTGTTGGGATTAAAGCTCGCATCGCTGGTCGTCACCTTGAACTCAAAGCTCTCTTCGTAGACACCGCGCTGGCTGACCGCGACCAGCTCATCGCTGCCGTACTTCACGACCTTCAGCCCCGCACCCGTCGCGCGCAACAGGCGGCAGGCACCAGCGTAGGGGTCGCCGTATACCGTCCCACTATTGCTGTGGATCGAAAAGTCGGGAGCGCTGACCGACCCCTCTTCGTAGACGATCGCCCCCAAGCGATAGTAGGCGACAAGTCCCTGTTCCTTGCCGCTCAGCGACAGGTGCATCGTCGCTTTGATCTCATCGGCACCCCGCGCGCAGTCCCAGACCTGGACATCGGACAGCTCGCCGCGGAAGTTCCTGCCGATGCTCAGGTCCCGCGGCACCACCCGTGTGGGGTTCCCTTTGAGCGTCGCATTCCGCTTGCCAGCCGACCGATCCTCGGCGCTGCCATCGAGCGGCCAGTAGCCCACCAGGCCCGCGTCCGTAGCGCCCGGCGGGGTGCTCATATCCGCGCGAATTTCTGCCTGCGTCCGGGCCCGGCTCCACAGCTGTACCGAAGACAGCTGGCCCTTGAAGTTGCGGGCCGGCTGGCTTGCGGTCACACCGAGGTCGTCATGGCCGATGCACAGGACTCCCGCGGAATCCGCCGGGATCGTCAGCTTGGCGGCGCGCTCGGCCACAAGATCGCCGTCGATGTACAGGCGCATCACGGTCCCGTCATAGGTTCCGGTGTAAAGATGCCAGCCCTGAATATCGTCGGGAGTGAAGTTCACGGCGATGTTTCCGCTCAGATAGAACGAGATGCTCCGTGAGCCCTTCCAGGGATGCAGAAAGAACGCATCGCGCTTGCTCACCAGGCAGCCGTGATCATTCCAAGTCGGCGTATCGCTGCGCGCCCAGACCGACACCGTGATCTGCGCGGTCGGCGAGGCGAAGGCCGGAACCTCCAGGTAGTCATCGCCATCGAAGACCATGACTGACGGCAGGGGCGGGGTCAGCTTGCCCGGCGCGAGCGAGGCACTGCTCTGCGGCACGACATACACCCGCGTCCACAGCGGGCTGCCCTGCAGCGTCGCATGCCGCAGCGTCGGCGCCAGGTCCAAGGTGGTGCCATTGTCGAGCGGCCAGTACCCGACCAAGTCGGCTTCGGCGCCGGTCAGTCGCGTGCCCCGCTGCGCGGCGATCTCGGCGGCAGTGCGCGCGCGACTCCACAGCTCGACGCCTGCGATCTGCCCCTTGAAGTAGGGCGTCGGCAGCGTGTCCTTGCAGCCGATGAACAGCGGGCCACTGCCCGCATCGATCGCGCCGGCGCAGGCTAGCTCGCCGGCCAGCGCGCCATCGACGTACAAGCGCAACATCTGTCCATCGTAGGTGCCGGCGTAGTGATGCCAGGCCTGGATGTCGTCCGGCGTACACTGCACGGCCCGCACCACGCCGCCGATCTTGGCTTCAAAGCGCAGGGTCCGGGTCCCCAGCACCGGCGACAAGAAGAATCCCGAGGTCTTTCCGACCACGCTCGCCGCGCTGTTCCACACCGCCGCTCCGCCCCGCATCCACATGGCCATCGTCAGGGCCGCGGTGGGATGCGCAAACTCGGGCACGCGCACCGCATCATCACTGCCATCGAACGAAAGCAGCCGGGCTCCCAAGTGGCTGGGCTGCGCTTGCGCGACTTGCCTCTGCGCCACCTGCACGCCATTGCGATACAGGCTGATCTGCAGGCTGCCAGACCGCTTGGCGTCGAAGTCGATGGCTCCGGCGTAGTGCGTAAAGACCCCAACCGGGATCGTCGCGGGATCGCTCAGGCTCTCCACCGTGCCGCTGCTCATCTGCACGGCGATGCGGATGCGGTTGTCGGTCCCCAGTGAAAGCTCGACCATCCCTCCGCCCTGACTGATCAGGCTCTGTTCCAGGTTCCCCGCTGCATCGACCAGCACCCAGACCGACAGCGTGCGGGCCAGGCTGCGCGTCGGACTTGCGAGCGGCAGGTCCAGACTTGCCACCCCCACCCAGTCATTCCCATCCAAGCGCAGGCCGCGGCGCGTCACCTTGCTGAGGTTCGCGGCCTCGCCCACCGCAAAGGTGGCGTCCAGCACAAAGCTCTGGCTGCTGGCATCGACCGCGGTCACCGGGACGATGCCGTCCGACGCCGCGGTGCCCGAGATCTGCACCGCGTCCCCGACCTTGAGGTTGTGGGCCGGACAGACGATCCGCAGCCGGCCATCGGCGGCTTGCTCGACGCCCACGATCATGTTGTCAAAGACCAGGCCGCTCGGTTTTTCGGGCACCACCTCCCAGGTCCCCACCTCGTTGTCTTGGTAGGCGGCCTCGACATGGAACGTCGTCCCGTCGCTGCTGAGCACCGTGTAGTGGCCGTCATAGCTGCGCGTGCCGCGGAGCTTCACCTTGGCGCCCGGGGTCAGCGTCGTCGGCAGGGCCTCCCGGCTGCGCACGCGCAGGCGATCGTCTTCCCCGCGCTCGGTCGCGGCGATGGTCCCCGCCGGCGGCGGCGTCAGCTCAGCGAACGCCTTGATGCCATCAAGCAGCGACAGCGGCGTGAGCACTTCGCGCGCCCCGCTGCGCAAGATCTCGACCGTGTCCGGCGTCAGATCGACCTGCGACAAGGTCCCGTCAGCGGCGATGGCGAAGTCGAGGACCGCGGTCTTGACCGGATCCTGCCCGGCCACCCGAACCGGCACCGCCAGCATCACCCGCATGGCGTCACGCACCATCTGCGGCCCCGCTTCGGTCATTTGTTCTTTTTGCAGGTCATAGGTGGTTGCCGTTGGACACTCGGCAATCGTCATATTGGAAAGATTGATTGTTCGGCGGATAATTCCCGAGATTGGGCGATATATACTTAGCTCCGGATTACTGGCATCTCGTGTGCAATACAAATAGTCTTTCACATCAAACAGACCATCCGCACCGCAGCCCACAGAATACAACACAAGTTTCTGTATGATCGAATCGTATGCAAAGACATGCCAGCGCTGTCGGTCGCTTTCACTCGTCGGACATAGGACCACTGCGTACCAACCGTTCTGGATGGCCCCGATAAAGCTCAGCTCGATGGCGGGTTCGAAGAAGCTGTTTCCGTTGATATCGCGGTAATCTAAGTTATCGAAATTCGTGCCACTTGTCGACGTCGCGGACTGCTGCGGTACCAGGCGCTGCTGGCTACGGCGATAGCGCACCTCCAGCTTGGGCAAAAGTTCATTGGTCATGCCGTCTAGCACAAAGCGACTGACCAGAAGCTTTCCGTCCGCGGCCGAGATCCGGAACACATAGACCAGGTTCATCGCCGAGACGACCTGCACCGCCGAGCCCAGCGTGACCCCGCTGGCATTGCCGTGGACGCTCCGCAGAATCGCGGCCCCGCGCGAGTCGCTCAGGCTCCGCCGCTCCTCAGCAACGACGGAGGGGTCGCTGACCGCCTCGCCCAGGCGCAGGGGCTGCCAGTCCTCGAAGCCAAAGGGGTCGGCCTCCGGCGAGAGCGCGGTGTCCTCAAAGCCGCTGCGTTTAACCGAATAATAAATTGCGTTACTCGGGGTCACGCCAAATAGCAGGACCTTGCCATCATGGGTCAAAGTTACGATTTGCTGAATGCTTTGGCTAGTTATTCGCATTGCGGATCTCCTTCAATTCAAATGCCGGCTTCTCCAGAGGCATTACCAGGCTATCAGCGCGGGTTTATTATTCAATAATAAACCGCCAAGTCCAACAACACGGCCAATACCACGGCAGCCAGACAGGCGACCAATGAGTCGGCCCAAGAGCAACAACCGAATATTGCCACACTGAAGCACTAGGCAGCGCCACGAGCGATGGGGTTCTATTCCCCATCCCCCCCACTATGTCACAAATCACAGTTGACAAGATCACGTTTACGAATGCGTATCTTGGCTCTCAACGCAGGTCAAATGGATATATGCGTATAGGAAAATCTGTGCGTCCCATTCACGGCTGAGGGGGATTCCGGACCCTGCCTGTTCGCCGGCTGCGCCAGCTGGAAACCAGAGCCCGCGCCCGGGGCTGAGTCCGGAGCCAACAGAGGGGCGTTGACCCGATCCACGGCTCTGCCTTCTGATGATCTAGATGGGGGCTAGTCGCGACGCGCCGCCGCTGCGGATCCTCTTGCAGTTCCTGCGGGCCCGGGAAGCTGGCGATCCGTTCGCCTTTCGCTTCGAGCCGCAGGAATACATCCTGCCCACCGAGGGCGGCGATTCTCCGACGGCGCGCTTTGAGTGGACGCCTGAGGTGATGGCGGATCTCGAAGCCGTGCGCCGGCCCGGTCGCGATCCCGAGGTGATGCAGCGCCTGGGCAGCCGCCTGCGTCGCTTCGTCGGGGAAGCCGGCTGGTCGGCCCACGAGGGGGCGATCACGCAGGCCCTGGATGGGGGGCGCGAGGTCGTGCTGACCCTGCGCTCGTCGGCGGCAGAGCTGTATGCGCTGCCCTGGGAGCTCTTGCCGCTGAAGTCGGGCATGTTCCTCGGCGAGCTAGAAGGGCTGCTCCTGCGCTGCGAGTGGCCCGAGAGTCCCAGCCAGCGCGAGCAGCCGAGCCCGCGCGCTGAGGGCGGCCGCATCCTGTTTGCCTGGTCTGCCGCCGGGGGTGTGGTGCCCGCGGCTGAGCATGCGGGGGCGCTGGCGGCGGCCTGTGTCGCGGGTGCGCAGCCTTGGAACGCCGGGTCCGACATCCTCGCCCAGGCCTCGCTTGAGCGGCTGGTGCAGCGCTTGAAAGAAGCCCGCGATGTGGGGCCGCCGATTCACATCCTGCATCTGCTGTGTCACGGCGGGCCGGTGGGGGGCGGCTTTGGCCTGTGTCTCGACGGGCGCGACGGAGCGGTGGCGGTCGACGCACAACAGCTACGACGACACCTGGCGCCGTTTGCCGGCATGGTGCGCTTGATTGTCCTTTCGGCCTGCGACTCGGCGAATGCCGGGGCCCTTGGCAGTCAGCTGGGCAGCGTCGCGCAGTCGCTGCATCGCTGCGGCTTTCAAGCGGTGATCGCCTCGCGCTATCCGCTGTCGGTCGAGGGCTCGTGCACGCTGACCGAAGGCTTCTACCAGCACCTGCTCGGCGAGCCCGCTTCCGTCGAGTCGGCCTTCCTGGCAGCGCGCCAACAGCTTGCGCTTTCCGAGACCGGCCAAGCGGCCGAGCGGCGTCGGCTGGACTGGGCCAGCCTGCAGCTTTATGCCCGGCACAGCGATGGCGACGACACCCGGCCGATCGTCTTTCGTCCCTACCGCGGGCTGCTGGCTTTTCAGCCGGAAGACCAGCGGTTCTTCTTTGGTCGGCAGCGCGAGATCCACGAAGTCCTGACCGACCTGCAGGCCCTGATCAGTCAGGGTCGCGCCCGCTTTCTGATCGTCGCGGGCGGATCGGGGACGGGCAAGTCGTCGCTGGTGCTGGCCGGTGCGGTGCCGAAGCTCCTGGCGGCCGATCCGGCGCTGCGTTTTATGCGCATGCGGCCGGGTAGCGATCCGCACGCCGCGCTGCGCGACGCGCTGGCTAGCTGGCAGCCCGGGACGGCGGGACTTTTGCTTGTCGATCAGCTGGAAGAGATCTTCACCCAGACCGATTCACCAGCGCAGCGCGAGTCCTTCGTTGCTCGCTTGTGGGAGCTGGCCAGCGAGCCAGAGGGCCTGCGCATCCTGCTGACGCTGCGCGTCGATTTCATCCCGCGCTGCGGCGAGCTATTCGTCGATGCCCAGGGGCTGCGTCTCGATCGCGTGGCCTATGACGAACGACACCGCATCTTTGTCTGCCTGCCCGAGCCGGTCCAGCTACGCGCCGCCATCGTCGAGCCGGCCCGTCAGGTGGGGCTGGGCCTGCAAGCCGGCCTCGCCGATCGCATCTTGGCCGAAGTCGGTCGCGAACCTGGCGCGCTGCCGCTCCTGCAAGACGCGCTGACCGCGCTGTGGCAGGGACGAGACGGCAACCAGCTGACGCAAGACGCTTACGATGCGCTGGGCGGCGTCGTCGGGGCGCTTGAGCATCGCGCCGATGCGGTGCTGGGCAGCCTGGCTGTGCAAGGCGATCTGGCGGTGGCGCAGCGGCTGCTGGTCAGCTTGGTGGCGGTGGCCGATGACACGGCGCTCGATACCCGACTGCGCGTGCCGCCAAGCGAGCTGCGGGTTGCCGTCGAGGATCACGAAGTCGCTGCCTTCGATCGAGTGCTTAAAGAGCTGGTGTCGGCGCAGCTCTTGGTGATGGACGGCGATGCGCAGACCGCCACGGTGGAAGTGGCGCACGAAGCGCTGATCCGCAAGTGGCCGCGGCTGCGGACCTGGCTGGCTGAAGACCGGGCGGGACTTTTGATGCGGCGTCGCGTGCATCAGGCAGCGCAGGCGTGGCAGGGACAGGGCGGCGACGAGTCGCTGCTGTATCGCGGGCTGCAGCTAGCGCAAGCGCAGGAGTGGCGAAAGACCTGGAACACTCGCATCGGCACGCTAGAGCGAGACTTTCTGGATGCTAGCCAAGCGCTGCGTCAGCGCCTGGAAGCGCAAGAGGCTGAGCGGCAGCGACGCGAAGCCGAGGCGATCGAGCGCATCAAGCAGAAGTCGATCGAAGTCCGCGATGCCCTGCTGCTCGCGGTTGCTGGCGCGGTCAGCGATGACCCGACGACGGCGGCGACTCTATTGCGCGAGGTGCAGCAGCCGGGATCGCGACTGTGGCTGCAGCTCTCCTTGGATACGCTGCAAGCAGCGATTGCGCAGCGCGTGCTGCGCGGGCACGAGTCCTATGTTCACGCCGTCGCCGTAAGTCCCGACGGCAGCCGCATCGCGACCGCCTCGGCCGATCACACGCTGCGGATCTGGGATGCGCGGCGCGGCGAGCCGCTGCAGGTCCGGCAGGGACACACCGACATCGTGCTCGCGCTCTGCTATAGCCCCGACGGAAAACGCTTGGCCAGCGGCTCGGCCGATGGCACGACGCGCATCTGGTCGACGGCCGACAGCACCGAACCGCTGGTGCTGAAGGGCTCGGGCGAGTGGATCAAGGCGCTGGCCTTTAGCCCCGATTCTCGCCGTCTGGCCGTGGGATCAGGCGATCTCTTCATCCGCATCTGGACGATGGAAGTGGACGGCGCGATCAGCGAGCGCGTGCTGGGAGGCCATGGCCACAAGAGCAGCGGTGTCGCCATCAGCCCCGACGGAAAACGGCTGGCCAGCGGCTGCGACAACGGCTGCATCTACCTGTGGGACCTGGGCGCAGGCGATGCCGCCACCGCGCCGCGGGTGCTGGGAGGGCACGAGTCCTGGCTGACCTCGCTGGCCTTCAGTCCCGACGGAAAACGACTGGTCACGGGGGCAGGCGACAACACGGTACGCATCTGGAGTCTGGAGGAAGCGGACCCTATCGTGCCGCTCGTGCTCAAGGGCCACAGCGATGCGGTGTATAGCGTGGCGTTTAGTCCCGACGGTGCGCAGGTGGTCAGTGGCTCGGGCGACAAGACGGCACGCATCTGGAGCGCAGACGGACGGGGGAGCCCGCGCCTCCTCATCGGACATCGCGGCGTGGTGACCAGCATCGCGTTTTGCAACAACGGGCAGGGGGTGGTGACGGGCTCGCTGGATCGCACCGCCCGTATCTATGACGCCCACGCGGCGACGGGCCCCGTCGGGGTCTGGGGGCTCTCAGCGGGCGTGATCGATGTCGCCGTCTCGCGCGATGGCGGGCAGCTTGCTTGCGTCTGCAGCGATGGCCGCACCTACGTCTTTCCAAGCGATCGGACCGGGGATGCGACGCAGGCACTGCGGTGGTTTGACGACAAGGCTTTGGCTGTCGAATTCAGCCCCGATGGTTCGTCGCTGATCACCTTCTGCCGCGACACGACGGCGCACATCTGGGACCTCGCAAAGCCAGGTGAGCCGCGCGTAGTCAAAGGACTTGGAAAGGGCGATCAGGTGCGCGCCATCGCCCGCTTATCCGACGGCACGATGCGGGCTGCCGGGATCGCCGGGGCCTTGGCCTGGGTGGCTAACTTGGATGGTTCTGAGCCACGCCTGCTGCAGGGACACAGCGAGCACATCTTTGGCATTCGCTTCAGTCCCGACGGACGCAGCCTTGTCACCTGCTCGCAAGACGGCACGGCGCGGGTCTTTGCAACCGATGGCAGCGCGGCGCCGGTGGTGTTGCAGGGCCACAACGAGCGCGTCTTCTGCGCGGCCTTCAGTCCCGATGGCAAGAAGGTCGTCACCGGCTCACGCGATCGCACTGCGCGCGTCTTTTCCACCGACGGCAGCGGCGAGCCGGTCGTGCTGCGCGGTCACGAAGCGCAGATCTTTTCGGTGGCCTTCAGCCCCGATGGTCTTCACGTCGTCACCGCGTCTGTCGACAAGACGGCTCGCATCTTCCCGGTGGACGGACACAGCGCCGCGGTGGTGCTGCGCGGACACAGCCAGACCGTCTCGGCGGCCTGCTTCAGCCCGGACGCTCGTTACGTCTTTACGGGCTCGCAGGACATGACGATTCGTCGCTTCTTGATCGATCCCGCGGCTCTAAAAGAGGCGCTGTGGCACGCGACTTGTGACTGTCTGCCGATAGCAGATCGCCGCGAACTCTTGGGCGAATCGCTGGCCGATGCCCAGCTAGGCCATGCGCAAGCCCAAGCAGAGGTCACGCGGCGCCAGGCCTAGGCGAGGCCGGCGCGACGCAGAAGGGCGGGCATGCGCTCGCCGACCTGGGCACGCAGGCGCTCGACATCGAGGCCGGTCTCGGGACGCAGGCTTCCGCCTTGCACCAGCAGGCGACCGTCGACGAGGACGTGCCGCACATCGCCGGCCGTCGCGGCGTATACGACCTGCGAATCGGCGGCGTGGCGCGGCTGCATGGACAGCGCCCCCCGCGATAGGACGATGACATCAGCGCGCTTGCCGGGCTTTAGCGTACCGATGCGCGAATCGAGCCCCAGCGCCCGCGCCCCTCCAAGCGTCGCCAAGCGCAGGGCCTGCGCGGCCGGCAGCGCCGTCGGGCCATGACGACCCTTCTGCAGCAGCGCAGCCAAGCGGAGCTCATGCAGTCCGTCGAGGCGGTTATTGCAGGGGGCACCATCGGCACCGATTGCGACATTTACCCCGGCCGAAAGCAGCTCGACGATCGGCGCAATGCCCGAGCCCAGCTTGAGGTTCGACGAGGGACAGTGCGCGACATGCGTCCCGCCGCGCGCCAAGAGCGAGAGCTCATCGCTATCGAGGTGCACGCAGTGAGCGAGCACAGCGCGCTCTCCAGCCAGACCCAGCTGCGACAGCGCCGCGATATTTCCCTGGCCGTAGCGGGCCCGCACCAGCGCGACCTCATCAAGCTGCTCGGCAGCGTGGGTGTGCAGGCGGGGGAGCACGCGGTTGTCTCTAGCGGCGGTGCGGGCAAAGTCGGCCAAGCGCTCGCCCACTCCGCGCAAAAGCGCATCGCTGCAGGAAAGGACGAAGCGCGGCGCGTAGGCATAGTGCAGGCGTCCCTCGGCGGCGCCGTGCCAGCGGGCGCACAGACGATCCGACTCGGCCAGCGAATCGGCGGTGCTCTCGCGCAGGCCACTTGGCAGGTCGTCGCCGTAGTCCATCATCGCTTTGCCGACGGTGGCCCGCAGTCCAATGTCGGCGATGGCCTGGCACAGCGCATCCTGGTGACGCACGGTGCCCATGTCCAAGATCGCCGTGGTCCCTGACAGAAGCAGCTCGGCACAGGCCAGCTGCGCGGCCAGCGTGATGTCGGCTTCGGACAGCGCCGCCTCATAGGGCAGGACGCGCAGCCGCAGCCAGTCGAGAAGCCGCAGGTCATCGGCTCGCCCGCGGCACAGCGTCTGGCACAGGTGGATATGGGCCTGCACCAGCCCCGGCAGGATCACCGCGTCGCGACAGTCCAGCTCGGGCACGTCGGGGGATGCTGGCAGGTCGCGACCGATCGCCGCGATACAGCCCTCGCGCACCAGCAGATCGGCGACACCGGGCTCGATCTCGCCAGCGACCGGCAGGAGCTCGCCGCCCCGCAGCAGATACGAATTAGCGACCCGCGCTGTCGTCATGAGCGTCGGTCTTGGGCACCGGCTGGGTGTCCGACTGGCTGCCAAGATTTTCGGTGAAGGCGTGCAGCGTCGCCGGCACAAAGGCATGCGGCAAGAGCTCGCGCAGACGCATAACCCGCACCTCGCCCGCCAGGCCGTGCGGCCCGCAGAGGACGACGGGACAGTCGCTGGCAAACTCGGCGAGCGTCTGACGACACATGCCGCAGGGGGCCGCCGGCGGCGAAAGCTCGGTGCACACGGCGATGGCAGAGAGCTCGCGCACCCCGGTGTTGATGGCGCTGACCACGGCGCTGCGCTCGGCGCAGATCGACAGGCCGTAGGAAGCATTCTCGACGTTGGCGCCGGTAAACACGCGCCCATCGCCAGCCCGCACGGCCGCGCCGACCAAAAACTGCGAGTAGGGGGCGTAGGCTCGGGCGCGAGCGGCGACCGCGCTGGAAACCAGCTCGGCCAGCTCGGGCGTCAGCGTAGTGCCAGCGGAGCTGGGCGTCGGGCTCGACTCAGACATGGTCGGTCCCTCCCTCGGCAACCCGCTGCTCGGCCGCGATCTCAGAGAGGATGCCATCGAGCAGCCGGATGAAGTCGGCGCGGGCATGGGCCGCGGTCTCGGTGACTTCGTCGTGCGAGAGCGGCTGCGCGCTGATGCCGGCCGCCAGGTTGGTCACGCAGCTGATGCCCAGGACCTTGGCCCCCATGTGTCGCGCCGCGATCGCCTCGGGCACCGTCGACATCCCGACCAGGTCAGCGCCCAGGCTGCGCAGCATACGGATCTCGGCGGGCGTCTCGTACTGCGGGCCCAGGCAGCCGGCGTAGACGCCACTTGGCAACAGCAGCTTGCTCGCAGAGGCCACCCGCTCGGCCAGGGCGCGCAGCCCGCGATCGTAGACCGAGGTCATGTCGGGAAAGCGCGCTCCCAAGCTGGCATCGTTGTGCCCGCGCAGCGGCGAGTCGCCAAGCAGGTTCAGGTGGTCGCGCAGGAGCACTAGCTGTCCCGGCAGCAGGCCCGGCGCGATCGCTCCGGCGGCGTTGGTCAAAAGGATGATCTCGCAGCCCGCCCGCACCAGGGCCCGCACTGGCAGCACGACCGTCTGCAGGCTGTGCCCCTCATAGGCGTGCACGCGGCCCTGCATGGCCAGCACTTCCAGCGAGCTACCCGGCGCGCGGCCATAGACCAAGCGCCCCTTGTGGCCGATCACGCCCGAGGCGGGAAAGCCGATCTCGTCGTAGGCCAGGCTGCGCGCATCCGTCAGGCGCTCGGCATAGTCGCCCAGGCCCGAGCCAAGGATGAGGGCCACACGCGGACGCGCCGACGCGCCGATGAACTGGCGAATCCGTCCGGCCGCAGCATGCACCGCCTCGCCGACAGGCGTGGTGGCGGTGGTGGCGTGGTTCTCTGACCTCATCGCAGCACCTCCAAGATCAGCGGGCGCGGACTTACCGGCTCCGTTCCGACGACGTAGGCATCGGCCAAGAGCGCGCGGGCTCGCTCAACCCGCTCCGGAGCCAGGCTGGCCGCCCCGGCGAAGTGGCACAGCGGCTGTCCCGCCTGCACCGGCTCGCCGACCTTGCGATCCAGATAGATGTAAGCCGCCGGATCGATGGGGTCTTCTTTGCGCTCGCGTCCGGCGCGCAGCGCCACCCCGGCAAACCCGACGGCCTCGGCGTCGATGCGCTGCACGTAGCCGCTACTCGGGGCCGGCACGATCAGCGCACCGCTGTGCAGGTTGTCAAACAGCCAGGGCTCGTTGGGATCCCGCAGATCGATCAGCGCTCCTTGCATCGCTGCGCAGCGCTGCAAGCGAGCCAGGGCCTCACCGCTCTGCACGGCTTGGTCGACGCGGGCCAGAGCATCGGCTTCGTTGTCGCCAATCCCGGCCAGGCGCAACATCTCCGCACCGAGCACACGGTTTAGCTCCGTCAGATCGGCCGGGCCCTCGCCGCGCAGCACAGCCAGCGACTCGTTGACCTCGGCGGCGTTGCCGACATAGCGGCCCAGCGGCTGATCCATATCGGTCAAAAACGCCGTCACTTTTTTGCCCGCCCGACGGCCTATCGCCACCAGGGTGGCGGCTAGCTGCGCGGCGGACTCGCGCGTCTTCATGAAGGCGCCGCTGCCCACCTTGACGTCCAGCACCAGGCCATCGATGCCCTCAGCCAGCTTCTTGCTCATGATCGACGCCGCGATAAGCGGGATCGACTCGACGGTGGCCGTGACGTCGCGCAGCGCGTAGAGCAGCTTATCAGCCGGCACTAGCGTCTCGGTCTGGCCGATCAGCGAAAGGCCCGTGCGACGCAGCACAGTGCGAAACTCTTCGGTCGAAAGGCCGGTGGTGAAGCCGGGGATCGACTCCAGCTTGTCGAGCGTCCCGCCCGAGTGGCCGAGCCCGCGCCCCGAGATCATCGGCACCCGCACCCCGCAGGCCGCGACCGTCGGAGCCAGGTGCAAAGAGACCTTGTCGCCGACGCCGCCCGTCGAGTGCTTGTCGACTTTGACCCCCGGCACATCGGATAGATCCAGCACCTCGCCGGAGTGCAGCATCGCCTCGGTGAGCGCGACCAGCTCGCTCTCGGCCAGGCCTGAGAAGTAGATGGCCATCAGCAGCGCTGAAGCCTGGTAATCCGGAATGGCACCACGACTGTAGTCGGCGATGAAGGCCGCGATGTCGTCGCCGGGCAGCACCTTGCCATCGCGCTTGCGACGGATGGTGTCGACGGGGTTGTACGAGAGCGAGCTCATGAGGGGGCCTGATTACTGGTTAAGTGGGAAACGGCCAGTAAACCGCAAGCCCCCGGCAAGAGGCAAACTTCATTGTTCGGGGAGCGCGCCCGGCAAGCGGGTCGGAAGTCGAGCCCAGCGTCGGTTAGCGGATCGGCGGGTACGGCGCGTAGCGGGGCGGATCGAGCGCAACGAACAGCGGACGGTAGGGCTCGCTAGCCGGCGGATCCGCCAGGCGCAGAGGCGGGAACCCTGCCGCATCGACCAGGGTGGCGACGCGCACCGGGTTATAGGACAGGCGGCGAGCCGGATCGGCGGGTCGCAGCGGCGGATAGATCGGCGGGCTGCTGGGCACATCCGGCGACTGCGCGCCGCCCTCGGCAATCTGCCACAGCAGCACCTTCTCGATGCCCACCAGGCCCAGGCTGGTATAGGTGCCCGGCAGGAGATCGAGCTCGCCGCGATAGTGCTCGCCCGACGGTACGTGGCCGGTTCGGACGTGCCACTCGCCGTTGCGGTTCAGCGTCCCCCACGGTCCGCGATCGACGACAAACGCCGTCGTGCACAGCCCGGTCCGCGGCAGGCATATGCCAATGCGAGCCCCACACGGCAGCGTGCGATGGGCCACGCCGCGGTTGCGCATATAGGCGAAGGCTTTGCTGCCGTAGCGCTGTTCCAGCCGCCCCCGGCAAGCGAACGTCCCCACGTTGTCGTAGGGATCACCGGCGTACCCATAACGCGACGCGTTACCCGACTTGATTGCGGACAACAGCGACATCGCGAGCAGCAACGTCATGGCGTCTTCCTCCCCCCTCGGTGGACTTGGCACTCGCCCTCGACAGTGGCTGCTCTCGCCGCGCTGCATGTCTCGACAGAGGCCCGACCACTGGCCTCAAAGACCTTGCAGACTCGCAACTTAGGACCCCTATGCAGAGCAAACATCAGACAAGTCCGGCAGCCAGAATATCAGGACGCCCTTTCTGTCCGACCAATAAAAGGAATCTAAATGACAAATTTTTCACTGTTTATTCTGACTGTGGGATAGCCGAATACCGGCGTTATCCGCACCCCACCCCGGGCTCTGCTTAGGACCTCCTGGGGTCATGACCGAACTGTTGACCCCGAGGAGCGAAGCTTGCTTTGATGCGCCTATGCTGATGACCTTCTTTCGCGAGGAACACGAGATCTTCCGCCGCTCGGTGCGGACCTTTCTAGAAAAAGAAGTCGTGCCGCACGTCGACGAGTGGGAAAAAGCCGAGCTCTTCCCGCGCGAGATCTTCAAGCGCTGTGGCGAGCTGGGCTTCCTCGGCGCGCACTACCCCGAGGAGCTGGGGGGAGCCGGCGGCGACAAGGGCGACTTCTGGTACAGCGCGGCCTGGGCCGAGGCGCTGGTGCACGGTCGCTGCGCCGGCCTGGCGATGAGCCTGCTCGTCCAGAGCGACATGGCGACGCCGATCATCGGTGAGCTGGGCACGCGCGAGCAGAAGGAAGAGTTCCTTTTGCCCGCCCTGCGCGGCGAAAAGATCGCCTCGCTCGGCGTCAGCGAGCCGAACCACGGCAGCGATGTCGCATCGATCAGCACCACCGCCCGCCGAGTCGGCGACGAATATGTCATCAACGGCGCCAAGTGCTGGATCACCAACGGCACCCGCGCCGACTTCATCACCC
>CALFYE010000350.1 GCA_937952145.1 uncultured Myxococcales bacterium | reverse complement strand
CTTCGAAGAACCTCCAATGCGTCGCGTGCACCATGGACGTAAGGATTATGACCCCTCAAAGCTTCATACAGGATAACGCCAATAGAAAACAAGTCAGCTCTGCTGTTGATTAATGTCTTGACGTTGCGTATTTGCTCGGGTGCCCCATAGCCAAAAGTGCATGGACCAAACATCTGCGCTGTTTGCGTAAGCGATTCTAGATTTAAGAACCGGACAAGCCCAAAATCAATTATCCAAAGCTTGTTGTTCTTATCAATCATTATATTCTCCGGTTTAAGATCGCGATGTACTAAACCTGCGCGTTCAAAGTCTAAGACAGCCTTATGGAGGGATAGACCAATCTCCATGGTCTTCGCTAAACTTTGCACCGGCTCTCGGTAAAGTTGTTCGCGATAGGTTGTGCCATCGATAAATTGCTCAACAATAAAATACCGATTATCGCCATTGACTAGACGCTGGCCTGACTGATAGACAGTAGCAACGTAGTCAGAATTGACGGCGCGAACCGCAGCGATTTCTCGTTCTGTCCTAGCTTGCGCGTTAGGAGAAGGACGAATAATCTTCAAAACGACTTGCTGACTATTAAGTTTTGCCCGATACACTTCCTTTTGTCCACCGGAGGCTAGTAGGGGTGAAATGTTGACTAATTCTGGAAAACATTTACTTATGCTACTGGACGACATTATGTCCCTTTCCAGCATTGCCGGAGTGCCCATTCATTAAATAGCCATGAGGCATAGGATACCGGCAGTTTGCTCGTTCGTGGTTCACTCAATGTATAGTGATCGTTTTCCTGGGCAACAATAACACCAACTCCATACTGGCTCGCCGCAATGGCGATCTCTCTAATGTTAGACTGATTTGGTATCAAAACATAGCTATGCGACGCAAACCATTTATTAAGCACCGCTTGTTCAATGGCCTTACGCCAGGCACCGACTTTAGCTTCGATAGATATAATACGAGATAATGTGAAGAGTCTATCTAGTGAGGCCGGTCTAATGTAGCCACCCTTTTCTGTGGCAAGACCTAGATGGAGCAAATCAGAGATCAAGCGTGAAACAATCCGAGGAGAACTTGCTAAACTGTCAGATAGCTGCTCGATTCTCGCTCCTCGGATGTGATGAAGATGGTGCATGATACGAATATGCTTGTGAGTCAGCAGTGTTCTTTCGGAATTATATGGCAAATTTATATTCTTTATTTTGCACAATACGATATCCGGATAGCCACTTGTCAGAGCCGGTTCTCGTAGTACAAAATATCGCCCGGTTAGTTTTGATTTGAGCTGATGGAGAAAGGTCTGCACTAGCGCCTCCTCCGGACCCGGACGAGATTTGCGAAATCGAAAAAACCTGTCGGTCATTAATCCATTGGAGCATTCCATTGATAAGGAAGGATTATTCATCCGTGAACAAGATGTTTCAAAGCACGCTATCTCACAAGAGCAAGTATCCACGCTAATCACTTTGTTCTCTATATATCGATTTATCGCTCGCGACGGCATGATGCCGATCGTCTCGGTTCCACGGGTTGCGTGGTTCGGTATTTTTACCGCGCATCCGTAGAGACCGTCAAGCGTGCATGCGGTGGACGGGCCTACACGGTGCGCATGCGGCGGCGTGGGTTGGCGCGGGTTCCCTGTAGCGAACCCAGCTAGAGCCCTGGCTTGATCGGCCACGTGGCCCGGTGCTATCTCCTCGCTCTATGAGGGCAGCGATAGGTTATCCCGACGTTGACGACAGGCCGGCGAGAGCGGAGAGCCTACGCGCTGAGGCGCAGGAGCTTGTCGACGATCGGGCGGTGCGGTGCGAGCTGTGCCGGCGACGCATGCGCTACTTTCCGGTGCGTGGCGATGTGGTCGTGCGTTGCTATGGGCGGGGTTATGACTGGCGGTGCATGGACTGCGTGGCCGGGGCTGTGGTCATTGCGGCGCAGCTCTCGGGGCGGGGCATCCTGCCGCTTGAATGGTTTGCGCACTGGCACGATCTAGCGACGGCGATCTTGGCGCAGTATCGCGACATGAGCCGAGCCCATGCCCGTCGCCGCTCGCCGCTGTTTGCTGAGGCTCTAGAGCGGCTGTGCATGCAGCTACAGGTCGCGGGGCAGCTCATGGCCGGCTATGGCGATGCGGTGGCCCTTGGGAACGTGTTGCCGTTCAGCCTGCGGGGCGGGCTGTCGCCTAGCTCTATGCTTGGCCGCGTAGGGGCTGCGGGCTCGCAAGCGCCGAACTAGCACAGCGCGTGGGGGCGCTAGCTGTGGAGTGTGGGGAGCGATGCAGGGAGGGGGCTAGGGAGAGGCGAGCGGGGCGGGGCTTCCCCGGTTTGCCGTCGCTGCGCACATTCTGGGGAAGTGGGAAATCGCGTTTCTCGACGGGGGGGATCGTCCACCGCGACATCAAGCCCGGGAACGTCATGGTGTCGCGGCGAGACGATGGGGGCTGGAAGGCTGTGCTCATGGACTTTGGCCTGGCTAGCGACGCCAATGCCAGCGACCGCCTGACGCAGAGCGGATCGGTCATGGGCACGCCGGTCTACATGGCACCTGAGCAGGCTTCCGGCGAAGTCAGTCGTCTCGACCGTCGCACCGATGTCTATAGCCTGGGCGCGATGTTTTATGAGCTGCTGGTCGGCGAGCCTCCGTTCGACGGGGCGACGATGGTAGGCATCCTGTGGGCGGTCATGCACAAGGAGCCGGTGCCGCTGCGACGCCGCAATGCCTCGGTGCCGGCTGACCTAGAGCTGATCACGCTCAAGTGTCTGCACAAAGAGATGCAGCACCGCTACGAATCAGCGCAGTCGCTGGCCGAGGATCTGGGGCGACACCTGGCGGGTGAGCCGATCAGTGCGCGTCAGGTGGCCTGGCGATACCGACTGCGCGGCGCAGTGCGCAAGCATCGGTTTGCCCTTGCCCTGGTGACGATCGGACTTTTGGGTATCGGCGTCTCGGCGGGGATCTGGGCACATGGGCGCATGGAAGTCGGGCGGCAGGCGCGCATGTCGCAGAGCTTTGGGCAGCGCATCGAGATCGAGATGTTCCTGCGCTACGCCTACGCCCTGCCGCTGCACGACACGCGAACGGAAAAGCGCGTGATCCGCGATCGAATGCGCAGCATCCAGGATGGTCTGAGCCGACTGGATGGTGAGGCGGCTGCGATGGCCCATTACGCGCTGGGACGCGGGCACTTCGCGCTGAAGGAATATGAAGCGGCGCTAGAACACCTGGAGGCCGCGCACCGCACTGGCCTGCGCAACGCCGAGGTCGAGTACGCGCTGGGACGAACGCTGGGCGAGATTTACAACGCCCACTTCAAAGATCTACAGCGCCGCAGTGGACAGCGATTTCTCGTCGAGAAAGAGAAGATCGATCGGCGCTATCTGGGGCCCGCCCAGACCCACCTGCGCCAGCCGAGCGGCCTGGGTGGCGAATCGAAGGCCTTTGCGGAAGCGCTCCTTGCCTACTACGGACAGCGCTATGAAGAGGCGCTGCACAAAGCCGAAGAGGCCATCACTACTGAGCCTTGGCTGTACGAGCCCAAGAAGCTGCAGGGCGATGTCTATTACGCCTACGGCTTTGCCAAGCAGAAGCGCGGTCTGTATGACGAAGCCCGCATCGATTATCACCACGCGGCGACGCTCTATCACACGGCCGGCGAGATGGCGCGCAGTGACTCGGCGACGCACGGCGCCGAAGCCGATGCCTGGGTACAGGTCATGGAGGTCGACAAGACCCAAGGTCGCTCGCCCAAGGACGCGCTGGATCGCGCGCTTTCCGCCTGCGATCGCGCCATGGCCGCCGATCCCGAAAACGCCAGCGCCATGCGCAAGAAGGTCTGGGCCTATATTCGCTGGGCCGAGTTTCAGTCGACTCACGGAGAAGATCCGCGCGCCGCTGCCCAGCAGGCCATCGCGGCGGCTGATCAGGCGGTGCGGCTGAACCCCAAGAACGCCTTCCCCTACGCGCAGGTCGGCAATGCGTATCTGCTGATCGCGCGCGCTGAACACACTGCAGCGCAAGACAGCCGCGCATCGGAAGAGCGAGCCAGCGCAGCGTTTCAAAAGTCCGTCGAGGTCAACCCGATGTTCTCGTGGGCCTGGAACGACTTCGCCGTCCTGCACATCACCCGGGCCGAGTGGCTGGCGATGCGCGGTGGCGAATACCGCGACGAGCTCTCGGCCGGCATCAAGAAGCTGGAGCGAGCGCTCGATGCCGAGCCGGACTACTACGTCGCCTACAGCAACCTCGTCGATGCGTACGAGCTTCTGGCCCGCTACGAGCTAGAGCGCGGTCGGCCACCTGAGGCGTGGATCGAAAAAGCGCTAGAGACCAGCAATCGGTCCCTGCAGGTCAACCCCAACTACTATCAGACCTATCGCAACCTGGCTTCGATCTACGCCCTGCGCGCGGAGTTCGAGTCGGCTTCTGGTCGCAGCCCGCGCGAGTCGTTAGAGCGCGCCTTGTCGCACATCGAACAGGCAACGCGAGCCAATTCGGACGACGCCGAGACGCATCGCCTGCGTGCCCAGATCCTGTGGTTCCTGGCGACTGACCGCCGGCAGCAGGGGCAGGATGCGCAGGCGCTGCTGCAGGGCGCACTCTCGGCCATCAAGCGGAGCATCGAGGTCAGCCCGAACCAGCCCGACAGCTACCTGGTCGAGCTGCGCATCCTGATCTTGTCGGCGCAGGGGAGTCCGACGGCAGCAGCCCTGCTAGCGCAGGCCCACGCAGCAGCCCATCGGGCGCGGGCGCTCAGCGCCCAGAGTCCAGCGGTGTATGTCGGCCTGGGGGCACTGGCCCTAGCCACTGCGAAGTGGCAGCTGCGCAACCAGCGACCTGCCGATCGAGAAATCAGCGAGGGACTGGCTGCACTCGATCATGCCCTCTCGCTAAACCCTGGCCTGGCCCCCGCCCTGGCGATGAAGGGAGAGCTATGGCTGCTGCGTTCGCAGGGCCGCCCTGCCCTTCCGATGCGAAGACAGCTAGAGCGGCAAGCGCTGAGCTTCTTTACGCAAGCCATCGAGCGAAATCCGCTACTCAAGCGCGAGATCGATCTGCATCGCAGCTCGATCGAGCTGGCTCCGCTGGGACTGGCCAGCACGCATTAGTCAGAACCCGTGCTCGCAACGCCAGCAAAGGTACCAAGGGGCCGCGGACTAGAAGCCGCGCTGATTGCGGGGATAGTTGGCAGGCGGGTCCTGCGCGGGCTCGCCTGGTCGAGCCGAGTCGCCGGATGGCGGCGCGCTAGATGGGGCACTGGGCAGAACGAAGCTCGGCGGAGCCATGCCATTCGGCGGAGCCGCAGGCGGCGGCGCGCTGGGGGACGGGGACGGCACGGCAGCCGCGCGCGGCGGAGCTTGTAGGCCGGGAGCAGCGCTGGGTAAGACGGCTCCCAATGAGCCACTGCGGATGCTGACCCCATCGGGCGGATCTTTCGCTGGCCGCGAGCGCGGATTACTAACCGTCCCCGTCAGTGCGAAGCCCAGCGAGCCATCGCTGCGCTTGCCGGCGGCCATGGCGTTGGTGAGGATCTCCATCGTGGGCTCGCGCTTCAGCAGAGCCGGCGAGGGACGAAAGCGCAGATAGAGATGCAGCTCAGAGAGCGGCGGTGGATCGCGCAGCTCGACGTAGCCTTCGAGCGAGATCTCGGCATCGCCGGACTGGCTGCGCACATCGCTGAGGGTGGCGCGGCCCCGTTCGAAGACAATGCGCGCGGTCACGTTCCCCAGCGAGAGCTTGGGAAAGGTCAGTCCCTGCGAAAGGAAAGGATCGCCGGGTACCGACAGCTTCGCCTTCCCATCGCCGAGGACCCCCTGCTCAACCCGCAGCTCAATCAGGCCGTTGGTCTTGCTGTAGTCCAGCGGCGCAGCCAGCGGGCCGGCCGCGGCTCGTCGCGAGGAGGTCTCTTTTTCTGCCTTGCGCAGCGGAACTTTTAGATCGGCATTACCACTGAGCACGCCCAGCACTGGCAGGGGAACGAACTGGGCCAAGATCGGCGCCCGCGCCAGTGTCAGCTTGTCTAGCTCGGCGCGCAGTACCGCGCCTTCGCTGGTGAGCCCACCGTCCGCACTCAGCGTGCCCCCCAGCGCTTCAACATCGACTCCAAGCACACGATCCCCGCTCAGCAGGGCAAAGATCGGTGCCCGCAAGCGAAGCTGTTCGACGAACATCGCCTTGGGGCGCTGCGTGGCATCGGATGGAGCGCCGGACGCCCCTCGGGGACGGAGCGTGACATCGCTGGCCCCAGCACCCACGGGCAAAAGATGCAGCCCGATGTCGCCAATCGTGACGTCCATGCCCAGGCCGATGCCCCACGCTCCCGAGCCCGGCGAAGGCGGTCCGCTGTCCTGCGAGAGCTCGCGCTGCAGGCGATCCTTGATGCGATCCAGCGGCAGCGACACATAGAACGACACCACGAACACAGCGATGGCAAACAGCGGATAGGCGATGATGCGCAACAGGCGCGCCTGGTTCTTCTTCAGACGAAGAACCCGCAACATGCTGAAGTCCTTCTTAGTTTTTGTCGGCATCTTTTTCGCCTTCGCCGCCCTTGCCCCCAGTTCCCTTCTTCGCTGTCTTGGGCGCGTGCTCGTACGTCGAAATGGTCAGGTCGACCTCAAAGTCCTGATGCTTGTCATCCCGCGAACGGATCGAGAGTTCAGTCACCAGCACAAGGTTGCTGGGATAGGTCTCGATTTTGCGCATGAACTTCAAGAGCGGCTCCAGCGCCACCTTGCCGATGCGCACGTCGATCGACTGCTGTAGATACTTCTTGCCGACCGGCTCAGGGCTGCGCGGGTTGGTCTCGCGAATCTCGATGCCGACTTCCTTGGCCATCTGTTCCAGGAAGCCCGATAGCTGAAGCGAGCTGCCGCCGATGCGCGACTCCAGGTTGCGCTCGCGGGCTTTGGCCGACAGGTAGGCCTCGCGCTTCTGCTCGATGTCGCGCAGCGCACGCCCCATGGCGTCATTCTTTTCTTCCAGCGTATCGATGGTGTCGTAGACGCTGTAGATCGCGATCGCGGTGCCCAAAAACAGCACCGTGCCGAGGAGACCAAACAAGAGCGCCCGCTGCCGCGCCGGGATGGCGTCCAGCGACTCGCGCAGACGGGTCCGCAGCGACGAGAGCAGGCCGCTCTCAGATTTGGTGGAGGTAGGTTCTGCGTCACTCACAGGGCTGCTCCTGCCTAGGGACAGGTGGTGGTCATTTCAAAAGAAAACTGCTTCGCTTCGATGGGCTTTCCGTCGGAACCGGTGTTCTTGACGGTCAGCACCTTGCCCTTCTGCACCCCTTTGACGCAGCTCAGCTTGGCCAAGCCAGCGGCAAAATCTTCGACATACTGCGCGGAAGCCGCCGTCGCCTTGAGGTCGATCTTCTTCGGCTTGATATGCAGCTCCATGACATCCAGGCGAGCTGGGCTGCCGTCCTTCGACTCTGGCGCTGCGCGGGAGATGTCTTCCACAAGATCAAGAGCCGTGACCTGTGGAATGCGGCGCTCTCCGCCTTTGTCTTGCTGCAGCGCGCTGTTGAGCTCGGCCGTGACGGCGGCGCCATCGGTTTTCGCTTCGCCGAACAGCGATGTGGTCTCGCTGCTGAGCCGCTGGCGCAGCCGCTCGGACTCCTTCTCTAGCAGGTGCAGCTGCGCGCTCACCCAGCCGCCGACACACAAGAGCAGCGCCACGAAGAAGCCCACCAGATACGGGGCGCGCTCACGCAGGAAGGCATAGTCGGTGCGGAACGCGAACTCGCCCTTGCGAAAGTTCACCTGCGGCGCCTGTCCAGCGTTCACTTCGGCCAGAGCCAGACCCACCGCAGCGGCCCCCGTGCAGAAGCGCCGCAGCAGCGCAAAGCTGGGCATGCGCATCTTGGCCAGGGTGGCGGTATCGATGGACAGCGAGGCAGACATGGCCGCCAGAGTTGGCGTCGGTCCTTCACGGCTGCCAAACCACGGCGCGCGCGGTGGTGGCACCAGCGGCAGCACTTCTAGATCGAGCTCGTTCTGCAGCAGCTCGAAAATGCCACGCATCTCGGACGTGCCGCCGCACAAATAGACCATACGCGGTGGCTCGCCCAGGCGAGCGCTATAGGCCGACAAGGTCTGTCGCAGCTCGCGGATCAGCGGTTTGAGCGCCGTGCGCAGCGCAGCGGCCGTCTTGGGGTCCGAGGACTCGTCGAGGCCATACTCGTGCTTGAGCATCTCGGCGCGCGTGAAGTGCAGGTCATGCGCGCGTGCGACCGCTTGCGTCAGCTGACGCCCCCCGCGGGCGATAGTCCGTACGAAGGGCACGACGACCTGGCCAGGGCGACTTTGATGCGCGGCCACGGCGCAGACATGGGTAAAGCGATGGCCGATATCAACGACCCACAGCGGCATCGGCGGCCCCAGGCCCTGCGTGTCGGCCGAGCCCTTGCCGCGCGTGCGCGGTGGCGTGATGAAAAGCGGTGCGGTAGCCAGGGCCAGCGCGGCGACCCGCCTGGGCTCAATGCGCTGAGCCAGGAGCGTCTGCAGCATCCAGTGCAGCTCGTCGCGCGGGGCGCAGGCCGCAACCCACTGCGAGGGCGCTTCGCCGCCGCCAGGCTGTGGCGAGCCCACGCTGATCAGCGTCTGATCGACGACCTGATCGTCGAGATCGGTCATCAGCTGGCCCGCCAGCTCGAACGGCAGCGCGAGCTGAACTTTCTTCGGGTCGGAGAGCGGCAGATCCAACAAGCGCAGGGTCACGCCGTTTGCCAATGCAACGACGGTGGTCTCTCCCTTAGGCTTGATCTCAGCCAGTAAGAGTGAAAGCGCGCGCAGCTGACGCGAGAGCAGGCTGGCGTCATCATGGGCATCGCTGGCCGCTCCTTCGCTGGCCGTCGGGGTTGCTGCCCCTTCGCTCGCGGCGGCGATCGAGGGATCGACGACCGGGGGTGAGACCGGATCTGGGCCGGGGACGCGGGCCTCGAAGATTCCCACAAGCTGCGCGCTGCGAAAGCCGGCTTCGATGCGCGCGACTTTCACTGCGTAGCTGCCGAGGTCTATGCCTAAGATCGTGCTGGCCATTCGTTACACCAAGTGGATGAATCCGCAGTCATTAGTCGATGCGGTAGTACAGCCAAGTTCCCCGGGTGCAGCTGGGGTGGCCGGTGCAGAGGGGGTTGAAGTTCGCTCGCCGCGTATCCCAGACTCCACGAATGTGGACCTGGGTGGTGCGGCTGGCGCCACGCTGGACGATGCCAGTTGAATCGACGCGATAGTAGCGACGCGGATTGCCCGTGCCGCTGCCGCGGTCGCGCAGGTACTGGGCCAGTGCGCCGGGGCACATCGGGATCGAGCGGAGGCCGGTCGTTGGCTTGGGTGGCGCGCTGCCGCCGGTCATCGAGGCCAAGCTGTCAGCGAGCTGCGGCACCTGGCTTAAGGCCTGGCTGCAGATGAGGTTCGAGAGCAGCTCCACCGCATCGCTAGCTGTCGTTCCACCGCCACCGGGCGGCGCGCCAGGCCGGGCCGACGGCACGATGCGCGGCGCGGGCGTAGACGGCGGCGGCGACGTAACTGTCGGGCACTGCTTGGTATCCACCTGACACTTAGGAATCGATAGCTGCCCCGAGAGCGTACGCAGCGCCGGTAGGCCAGTCTTCAGCAGGCCGGTGACCTGCTGCGCAACGATGGCGGTGTTGGGATCGAACACCGCGTTGCGATCCGCAGCACTGGCAGCAATCATCGCCGCCACCAGCGGCCACGAGGTCGCCTCGATGGCACTCGCCAGCACCCGGCAGTCCGTGCCGTTGCCTGCGCTGCTGCCACCGTACGCAGTGAACATCTCGCCGAAGGCCCCCCAGAAGTCTTCGCTGACGCCGCGCACCAAGTTCAGCTCCTCGATGGTGTCGAGGTAGTGGTTATGCGCCTCGTAGCGATCGCTGCCGCGGTCGTAGCGCTCTTCGCTCGCTGAAGCTGGTCCCATGGGGTTAAAGCGCAGGGGGTCGACATCGGTCCAGTCGATGATCGCGGTCGGCAGATCTTCGCGCGTGATCTGGATGCCATCGCGGTCGACCGTGTTGAACATGCGGTCGTAGCGCTGCGGGCGAATCAGGTTGTAAAGCAGGTAGTACAGGTTGCGCTGCGGCTGCGCGTACGGGTTCACGCCGGAGCCGCAGTTGATCGGGTACTTCCCCTCTTCCGAGGTGATCACCAAATCCAAGTTCGTGCCCTGCGGTGTACCCAGGCCTTCGACGTTCTTGAGATCTATGCCAACCAGGCCGCCTAGGCCCTCGCGTGCCTCGGCATCGCCGGACAGGGCCTTGGCCAAAAAGCCGGCGTAGTCGGTGATGACGATGGCATCGCGCATCTCGGGAGGCAGCATCTGCAGCATGCCCTGCAGACCGTCCTGCACTGCGGTCAGGAGCTGACCCAGCTGCATGCCAGAGCGGGCCAGGTATTCAGCGCGCAGCTGATCCCGGCTGTTGATCGCGGCCTCAAGCTCAATCTGTGCCGTGTACGCAAAGTCAGCAGCCGTTGCACCGATGATCGCCGTCGTGACCACGACCACCAAGATCGCGACCCCGCGCTCGCGCAGAGAAGGCTTGCGGCGCCGTCCGGCTGGCCCACCCGCGGTCTTCGACTGATCGGTGCCCTGCTGATTCTCGCTACCTTGCGCCAAGGCGGCGCGAGGCTCGGCATCCTTCCCAGCAGAGTGTGGCTGCGTGCTCATTGCTGCCCCTGCGGTCCGGTGTCTAGGAGCTGGATCATGGCCAGGCGGGTCTCGCTCTGGAACACCATTTCGTTGCCGTTTTCGTCGTGGACGATCAGGCGCAACCGCACCCGACTCGGCAACCGATTAGGAAAGCCATCGGCCGAGGTGGTGCGCCACTTGTCGAGCCACTCTTTGCGATCGGGGTGGTAGTAGCCGATTTCCAAGCGAACCACGTCGTCACAGAGCAGCTCCACTTCGCCGGGGATGTTCTCGAAGCGCTCGGCCTGCAGCCGCCGCGTCTCTTTGCGATACAGGTTGAGACGCCGCGCATCGTCGGGATCGCGGCCGGCGAAATACCCCACCGCTGCCGTATCGGCCTCTTTGCTGTCGGCGTAGAGCCGCTGGTGACCGAAGTAGCTAAAGCGCAGCTCATCGATGTCGGGTCCATGTTGGCCTTCAAAGAAGGTCCGCGCGGTCTGTTCGGTGCCGGGCACGTTGTTCTGGCTCAGGTAGGCCATCTGCACGTCACGCAGAATGCGATCCATCGCCACCCGCGCGGCGCGATAGCGCGTCAGGTTGCCTTCGATAAGCCGTCGCGTACGGAAGGTCTGCTGAAACGATCCCCAGACCAGGACGGTGATCGTCGCCAGGATGGCCATGGCGATCATCACCTCGATCAGCGAAAAGCCGGCCGCTCCACTTGCTGTATGGGGCAGCAGGCGGCGCGATGGCAGCGGCATTTTCGTCGGGGTGACAGGCATGGCAGCGGCTCCGGCTCTCCTTAATTCGCCTACGGGCCAAACGCCGGCACGCGGCGCATATCGGTATAAAAGGTAACGACTTCGACCTTCTGTTCGCCGAGTCCAGGCTCCTCCCAGAGGATGCGGACGGTGACGCGGCGGATGCCCTGCTCCAGCATTTCTTTGACTGGGCCGATCATGCCGCCGATGTTGCTGCCCAGGTTCGGGCCGCTGCCGCTCTGCGGCGACGAGCCGCCGCCCAGCGCCTTGCCGGCGATCTGCTGTTTGTCCTGCAGCAGCTTGGTGGCGGCCGACTGGATATCACTGGCCTCGGGCAGGCGGATACGCTCGATGGTGCGTGACCAGGAATAGCGCCGAAATTCGTCTTCTTTGTAGTCGCCGTGCTCTTCTTTGATACCGGCTTCATCGGTGAAGCCTTCGACGATGAACTTGTCTTCCAGCTCGACCAGCTTCTGTCGGCAGAGGAAGGTGGCGGTCGTCATGTAGCGGGCATGGCTAGCAACGCGAACGGCGCGGGTCACGGTTAAGGTCAGCCCGGTCAGCACCCCGGCCAGGATGGCCATCGCCAGCATGACCTCGACCAGCGTGAAGCCAGCTTGTCCGACGCGGAGTTGACTACGCCTGCGCATCAGCGCCCTCCCTTGCCGACGCCGTCATCGCGCGACCCAATCGCGAAGTCGCGTGGTGGAGCGGCGCGGCCAGGCAGGACTTCGACCCGGCCGGTGAGCGCATGAACGAGCAGCGAATACTGCTCGTCATCGCTGGGGTTTTCGGCGTCCGGCCCGACATGGATCAGCGCACGCTCGGTGTGCCCATCGGGGAAGAAGTGCAGATAGGCGTGGCCTGATCGATACGCTTCGTTCTGACGCGGCGTCAGCACATCCAGGATTCGCGCGCGCGACAGGCGCACCGGCTTCAGCTGGCTGTCGACGTAGGCGGCGAATTTGGGCCGACGCGGCGAGGGCGGCGGCAACAGCTCGGGAGAGACTCCGCTGCCCTGTCCCCCCTGTTCTTCCTCGGCCGCGCGACGGTCGAGCGCATCGCGATCTTCACCCCGCCCATTGCGGGAGGCGCGCTCGGTAGTGTTCAAGAGCACGCGGGCATCGGCTTTCTCAAGCCGGTAGGAGTTGTCCTCGAAGTTGATGTGCAGTCGATAGTACGCGCCCGTCGAGATCGCGCGGTCATAGCTATACCGAATCGCTGCTGCCAGCTTGGTCGCCGTGCTGCGGATCTCGCTGCGCACCAGCGAGCGAAAGCCGACGATCGCGCCACCGGCCAGCAAGCCGCCGATGGCCATGACGATCATGATCTCGATCAGCGAAAAGCCGCGCTGCCCCTTCCGCGCAGCCCGCAAGAGATCGGGCGCTATGTGGCCGACTGCCCGCATCGTCTTACTTCTTGGTCTCCTCTTCCTCCCACGACTTGATGTCGTCGGTGGTGCCTTCCTTGCCGTCCTTGCCCAAGCTGACGAGATCGATCTCGTTGTTGTGCTCGCCCGGGCACTTGAACTGGAAGGAGTGGCCCCAGCCATCCTTGGGCTCTTTGGTGAGGAACTTCTTCTCGACCAGCGCCGTCAGGGCTGGCGGACAGGACTCGCCCCCCTCGGCCTGCCAGGTGACGAGCGCCTGCTCGATGGTGTGCATCATGCGGCGCGTCTCTTTGCGGCGCGAGCGCTCCAGCATGGCAAAGCCACCAAAGCCGGCGGCGCTCATCAGCATGCCGATGATCGCCATGACGATCATGATCTCGACTAGGTTGTAGCCAGCCTGCCGACGACGGGCCACCGGGCTCAACGAGCCATCAAGTGTCGTGCGCAGCAGCCGACGGTAGGCAGCCAATAGGGTCGTAAGTCGTTTTCGTAGGCGCGTCATTTCTCTCTCCTTCTGCGTCCTTCGTCGTTCGTCGTCGTGGGCTTACTGGGCAAACTCGTTCATCTGCATGATCGGCATCAGGATGCTGAACACCACGAAGCCGACGGCACTGCTCATCAGCATGATCATGAGCGGCTCCAAAAGAGCCGTCATGCGAGCCAGCTTCATATCGACTTCGATGTCGTAAGCAGCGGCGACATTCTCCAGCATCTGCTCTAGCTGTCCCGATCGCTCACCAACGGCGATCATGTGGCAAACCACAGGGGGAAACTCGTTCGATCGGCGGAGCGGCTGGGCGATCGATTCACCTTCGCGGATCGACTCGCGCGCTTCTTCCACGACGCGAGTCAGCACGACGTTGCCGAGCACGTTCTTGACGATCTCCATGGCGCGCAGAAGTTGCACACCGGAAGCCAGCATCGTCGCCAGAGTCTTAGCAAAGCGGCTCACCGCCACCATGCGGGCCAGCGGTCCAAAGATCGGCAAACGCAAGACTGTGCGATCCCAGATCAGGCGGCCCTTGGGCGAGGCGAGCCAGCGCCGCACGAAGTACACGATCGCGATGACCGTCGGGATGAGCAGCCACCAGAAGTCGGTGACCATGGTGGAAGCAAAGATCAGAAGCTGCGTATTCCACGGCAGCACGCGACCGTTGTCGGCGTAAAGCGCAGTGACTTTCGGCACCACGCTCTGCATCAGCACGGCCATGATCCCGCTGCCCATCACGGTCATCGCCGCGGGATAAAATAGCGCGGTCACGACCTTGCTGCGCAGCTTGTTCTGCGCTTCAAGAAAGTCGGCCAAGCGGAAGAGCACGGCCTCTAAGTTGCCGGCGGCTTCGCCAGCAGCGACCAGGTTCGTGTAGAGCTCGACGAAGATCCGTGGGTGACGGCCCAGCGCCTGCGACAACGCCATGCCTTCGTTGACCTGAACCTTCACGTCGGAGAGCACGCGTTTTAATCCCGGCCGCTCAGCCTGTTCGATCAGCGCGGCCAGCGCCTCGGATAGCTGCACGCCGGCGCGCAGCAGCGTCGCCAGCTGTCGGGTCAGGATGGCGATGATCTGCGGGTTGGCATCGCTGCGCTGATTCAGCCAGCTCAGCCAAGCCAGCGGGGACAGCGACGACTTCATGATGTCGATGCCGCCGCTCGAACGTCGTCGCGCCCCCTCGGCACCGCGGGCCTTGCTGGCACTTGCTGCCCCGCCGGCCATGGGCGCTTCGCGCACGTCGGTGAGCAGCACCCCTTCACGGCGAAGGGTGGCGCGCAGACCTCGCGGGCTGTCAGCGTCTTTGACTCCGCTGACCGGCTTCCCCTTGCTGTCGAATCCTTTGTATTGGAAGACCGGCATGTTTCCTGCCTGCGCTGCCTGTTGTCTGGGTTGGTGTGGCGTCCCGCAGGACCCACGGGCCTACGCCACGGGGTTAGTTCGCGTCCTCTGCGGTGATCAGCAAGACCTCTTGCAACGACGTGATCCCAGCCAGGACTTTGCCGACTCCGTCCATGCGCAGCGTCCGCATATTGGCGTCGAGCGCGGCGCGCTTGATGGTCGCGGCATCCGACTTCTTCAGGCTGAGCGTGCGGATGGTGTCATCGATGTGCAGAAGCTCATAGATGGCCGAGCGACCGCTGTAGCCACGCCCGCGGCAGGCCGAGCAGCCGCCTTCCTTCGCTTGGAAGAGCATGCCCGGCGGCGGGGAGGGAGCCCGAGTCTTATAGGTCGCGACCTTCAGCGTCCCCGAG
This sequence comes from uncultured Myxococcales bacterium, assembly GCA_937952145.1. GTDB lineage: Bacteria > Myxococcota_A > Polyangia > Palsa-1104 > JAEUJZ01 > JAEUJZ01. Next base: position 23,066 of record CALFYE010000350.1, on the reverse strand, counting down.
CGAAAGCGGGCGACATCGACGCCGAGACGGGTTAGCTCGTCATCGAGCGGGCGATAGAGCACGCGACACTCGGGACACAGCCGCCGCACCAAACGCTGCGCGAGAACGCCAGACAGCGACGAGGTGACCAAGAATGGCTCAATGCCCATGTCGATCAAGCGCGTGACCGCGCCAGCGGCATCGTTGGTGTGAATGGTCGAGAACACCAAGTGACCGGTCAGTGAGGCGGTAATCGCCATCGACGCGGTCTCTTGATCGCGGATCTCGCCGACCATGATGACGTCGGGGTCATGGCGCAGGAAGCTGCGGATGGCCGAAGCAAAGGTCAGCTCGATCTTGGGATTGACCTGGACCTGCGAGATGCCTTCCAGCTGATACTCGACCGGGTCTTCCACGGTGAGGATGTTGATATCCGGCGTGTTGATCTTCGACAGAGCGGCGTACAGCGTCGTCGTCTTGCCCGAGCCAGTCGGTCCCGTGACCAGCAGGATGCCGTGCGGCCGCGACACCAAGTCGTACATCATCTGCAGGTGGTCTTCGCCGAAGCCCAGATCAGCCAGATCCAAGAGCACGGCGCTGCGATCGAGCAGACGGATGGTGATGCGCTCGCCGTAGGCTGCTGGCACGGTGGCGACACGCATATCGATGTCTTTGCCGGCGATCTTGCGCCGAATGCGACCGTCTTGCGGCAGGCGCTTCTCGGCGATGTTCAGGCCGGCCATGATCTTCACGCGAGCCACGATCGAGTTGATGAAGGCGCGCGGGGCTCGCTTGTGCTCTTGCAGATCGTTGTCGATGCGGAAGCGGACGACGAAGTCTTTCTCGCGAGGCTCCATATGGATATCGGAGGCCCGCTCGCGCACCGACTGAAAGATTACCGAGTTGACCCAGCGAATGATCGGCGCTTCATCGCTGACATCGACCAGGTCGACATCTTCCTCGGTCTCTTCCTCGGTCGTTGCCTCGCCTTCTTTTTTCTCTAGCTCGGTGTCGATGCGACCGCGCGAATAGACCTTGTTGATCGCTTCGACGATCTGCGCCTCGGGAACCAGCACCGGCTCGACTTCGCACTCGGCGGCTTGCCGGACGTCGTCCAGCACGTGCACGGCGGTCGGGTCGGCGATCGCCACCTCGACCAGATCACGCTCAGCATCACGCGACAGCAGCAGCACGCGCTGCGTCTTGGCGAAGTTGATCGGCACCCGCTGCGCAAGCTCGGCATCAACGCGATCGGGCGAAAGCTCGCTTAGGACGGGGAGATCGAACTGCCGGCCCAGTGCGCGCAGCAGATCCAGCTCGCTTAGCACCTTGCGCCGCACCAGGATCTCGCCAATGCGCGAGCCCTCGATGTCGCCGCCAGGCTGACGGCGCAGCTCACTCTGTTCGATCAGCGCATCGCGAATGACGTCATCCGAGATCGCAAAGTGATTGCGCAGGATGGTGCCCAGCGCCCGCGGTGGGGCGGGCTTGACCGCCGGCAGCACGCGCTGTTCGCCGGACGACTTCGGGCCTACGCCACGGCCATCGGCCGCCGCCCCAGCTTTGCCCGGCGCCGCCGCACCCGAGGCCGGCACGATGCGATGCTCGCCGGACGACTTCGGGGCGTTCTTCCCCGCTGCGCCGCGCAGAGATGGCGGCAGCGGCGGCGGCGTGCGACGACCACTGGGTGAATCCTGGATAGCCACGTTCGACTCCTAAGCCCTACGTCCTTGCTGCAGCGCGCTACTGGATCACAGGTGGGGCGCCAGGAGGTGGCTGCCCATCGCTGCTCCGCGGGGGGGGGCCTCCTTGTGGCATCGGTGGCGGCGCTGGCAGAGACGGTGGCGTTGCGACCGCGCCATTGGCTGCCCCGGGCGAAGGCCCATTCCCGCCCCCTTGATGACCCCGCGTCCCCGCCGGTAACTCCACCGGCCCCGCGTCCGTGACTTCGCGATTCAGGGACTGCTCGGCGGCCCGCAGCTCCAGCATCTCGCGCTCGGCCTGAACGGCAGTCTGGTTGATCTCCTCCAGCGCGCCGCGACGCCGCGTGTAATCGACTGGCGAGCTGAGATCGCGCTCATCGCTGAAGCTGGCGTAGGCCTCGATGAACTCGCGACGCTCGCGGGTCTTGCGCTCGAACACGCGTGCCAGGTCGGCGGGATCGTTGATGACATACGGCGTCAGCACGATCAGCAGCATCTGCTTCTGCGTCTCTTTCGAGCGCGTCTTAAACAAGTAGCCCAGGATCGGGATGTCGCCGAGCAGCGGGATCTTGGTAATCGCCTCACGCACCGAGTCGCGCATGATGCCGCCGAGCACCACCGGCTGCTGATCGCGCACCACCGCGACGGTCTCTAGCGTCCGCTTATTCGTCGCTGGGCCCAGGCCGTTGAAGTTCTTGTCGGCGACGTCATCGATCGTGCTCTTGATCTCTAGGCGCACAAAGTCACCGCTGTTGACGTGCGGCGTGACCTCCAGCTTGAGGGTCACGTTCTGCCGCTGCACCGACTGCAGGGCGGCAAAGTTCGACAGACCACCGGCCCCACCCAGCTGTGGCAGTCCACCAGTGATGGCGCTGGGGAACGGCAGGTTCTGACCGATCTCGATCAGCGACTTTTCGTTGTCGGTGGTCAGGATGTTCGGCACCTGCAGGATGTTGACGTCGTTGTTGGTCTGCAGCGCCTGCAGGATCAGGCCAAACTGCGGCGGGATGATCGATCCCGACGTCGAGCTGGCCGAGCTGAAGATGCCGGTGTTAGCAAACTGCGGTCCCATGACGCCGCCGACCAAGCCGGGCAGCGTCAGCAGAGACAGCGGCGACAGCGAGTTCAGCGCGCCACTCTTGAGGCCTCCGACCAGCAGGCCCTTGTTGTCAAAGAGGGGAATGCCGCCGTGATACGAAAGGCCAAGGTCGCGCGACTTCGACAGGCTGATCTCCATCACCGTCGCTTCGATGAACACCTGACGGCGTGGGACGTCGAGCCGGCGGATGACATCGCGCAGCACCAGGTAGTCCTTGCCAGTGGCGTAGATGACCAGCGAGTTGGTGGACTTGTCATCGACGATCTTGACCTCGTCCTGGAACAGACCGGCCGACTGACCCGAGCTGCTCGATGAGCTGGAGCTCGACGAGCTCGATAGCCGCGAGCGACCACCAGAGCTCCGCCCGCCCGATGACACACCGGCCGAGATGCCGGGGAGCTGTCCCAGCACATTCTTCATGTCTTCGGCGTTGGCGTTCTCTAGCGCGTAGACGTGGATACGGTCGGCGCCACCCTCGGTGGACGCGCCCTGCTGTTCCAGGCGCTTGACCAGGGCAAAGACGCGGCCATAGGTGCGCTCGGACGCGACGATGATCAGCGAGTTCGTGCGATCGTCGGGCAGGATCTGCGACAGCGAGTCATCGCCGCTACCAATCTGCGACGGTGGCAGCGTGCTGCCATCAGCGGCCGGCACATTGATGGGGGCGCGCTTGGCGCCGGGCTGCGGCGCCTTGCCGACGTTGAAGACCTTCTCCAGCATCTGCGCGACCTCGGTCGCGACGATGTTCTTGAGGCGCAGCACCCAGATCTTCTCGCCGCTCATCGCGACATCGAGCGCCCGCACCACCTCTTCCATGCGCTTAATGTTCGTCGCCAGGTCGGTGATGATAAGGACGTTGGTCGTCGCGTACGGCGTGATGTCTCCGTCGCGGCCCTTGAGGCGATTGAGCACGTTCACAACTTCGTCGGTCGTGATGTACTTCAGCCGCAGGAGGCGCGTGACGAACTGCTCGCTGCGCGGCACCGGATCGCCGGGCGAATAGACCGGGATCGATGACTCGCGCGCGCGGCTCGATTCGATGATCTTCAGCACCTGCCCCTGCGGCTGCACGGTGAAGCCCATCGAGTCGAGCGACGACAGGAAGATGCGATACGCCTCGTCCGCGGTGACCAGCTCGGGCGCGATGATCGTCACCTTCCCCTGCCGCACATTCGACGGCAGGATGAAGGGCCGGCACGAGATGGCCTTGATCCAGCCGACGAGCTCCATAAGCTCGGTATCCGGCTTGAGGTTGATCAGCACCTTCTTGTTCTTGGGATAGCGCTGGCACTCCGAGAACTCTTTGGCTCCCGGCAGCGGTAGTTCCTCGGTGCTGATACCTCCCCCGGTGGCGGCTGGGGGCGGGGCACTCACCGTCGGGGCGGGAGCCGGCTTGGGCTCGGCCGGCGGCTTCGGTGGAGCAGCCGGCTTAACCGGAGCCGGTGCCGCGGGCTTGGCGGCCGGCGGGCTGGTCACCGCCGCCGGGTTGGCGCCACGCACCGCTTCCGCGCCGAACAGGCCCGCCGGACGAATGACACGCCCCTGGTCTTTTGCCGTTTGCGGGGCCGGTTGCGGGGCCTGCTGCGGCGCCGGGGCGGTCGGCGTCGGAGCAGGGTTCTGGGCTGAGGCCAACCGGAAGGCGCCCTCGGTCAGGCACAGCAGGCTGCCGATCGCCAGAGCCGGCAGCAGCGCCCGAGCGGGGGAGCGACGACGAGAACTGCGAAGTGTGTGGGTACTCATTGGCATTGAATCTTTTTCACGCATGGGCCGCCTTGTCTGCGAGTCAGCCGGTTAGCGCAGTTAGCGAATCTGGTAGTCGAGGGTGACGTTTTCACCGCGCCGCTCGACGTTCACCGTCAAGTGCGATGCGCTCTTGAGCTTGGTGTAGGCCTCAAGCGCCCGGTCGGGCGTCGACATGTCGAGGCCGTTGATGCCCTTGATCAGGTCGGCGTTCTGCAGGCCGATCTTGGCGAAGACCGAGCCCGGCCGGATGGCGTAGAGCTTAAAGCCGTTCGGCTTGCCGTCTTTGATCGAGGGCACGAAGCGAGCGCTCGTCGCGAGCGCCGTGGTGTTCGACAGGATCTTGTCGATGAGGCTCTTGTCGACTTCGCAGCTTGCACCCGTGCAGCGAACGCCCTTCTCGACGTCTTTTTCCAGACCGGTGGGATCGCCAGGCATCGGCTCGGCCGCGATGACGGTGCTGCTCGGCGGCGGCGGCGGCGGTCCCTGTCCCTGATCGAGATACTCGATGCGTCGTCCAACCAGAAGATAGGCGCGACCATCGACCACCTGGGCCAAGCGGGCGCTGCCCTGCGGCAGGTTGTCGCCGCGGCGGTAGATGTTCACCGGCTTTTTGTCGTCGCCGTTGTCGCGGATGATGGCCATCGACCACATCGGATCGCCAGGTGCCACCATCGTCGCCAAGAGCGTCAGGTTCAGGTTGCTGCGCACCGGCGTCGAATCGACTGGCCCGCTGGCCGCGGCTTCGACCTTGTCGGGCGTCAGGCTGATCGGTGCGCAGGTGCTGCAGAAGATATTGCGGCGCAGGACGTACTCGATGTCCTTGCCGCGATCGGGCTCGGTGCTCAGGCTGCGGCTGGGCGCGCGGCGACTAGCCTGCGGTCCCTCGCCCGAGAGCAGCGTCGCGGTCAGCACACTGGCGGCGGCCCGTCCCAGAAACGACGCGCACAGCGCAATCGACAGCAGCGTAAACGCCCAAGAGTATTTTTTGACGAATGCGTCCAGTCCGAAGCTCATGACCACATCCCACCCCTCGCATCGAGGGAGTTCAGAGGGCATTTCTGCAAGGGCGATGCCAAATGCCCCCAGTCGAGGGAGGAGCGGTCTAACGAGGCTCTGGGGACCGAGTTGGATGTAGGCCAGCGTACAGGTTGCTCACCGCAACCCATGGTCATGCGAGCGCAATCGCGGGATCTCCCCTCGCAGCGCTGAGCTCGCGGCCGCCCCCCGGGGGAGCCACGCAGACGGGAGCCGAGCGGCGTGCGGCCAGGCGGCGTTGTCAATTTGGCAAGGGGCCTGGACCGCAAGGTGCCGGGGTGTCAAAGCGTCCCGCCCGCGCCCCCGCCTAGGCGACCACGACGTCCCCCGCTCGCGCACCCGGCGATCGCGACCGCGCCAAGCGGCGATAGATGCGGGTAAGCAGCCAGTCGAGGACGAAGTAGGCGAGCGCCGTCTGAAAGAACGACGCCACCCAGAACTGCAGGTAGCTGCCGTAGATGCCGCGATAGAAGCCATAGACCTGATGCGCGACGTTGACGTTGGCCGCGGGCGGCGTCACGACCCGACAGAGAAGCTGCAACAGCACCATCCCCGCCGTGGCAAAGATCCAGGCTCGACTCGGATAGCCGAGGCGATGCAGGCCTAGGCCACCGAGCACAAGCCCGCCGACGTGGGTAAGGAGCGAGCTGTAAAAAAAGTCGCCGCCCAGGATGAGATCCACTGCCCAGGTGAAGTTACCGACGAGCAGCCACAGCACGCCGACGGCGACGAGGCGAACTCTCTGCGTGCGCTGCGGAAAGATCAGCCCGATGCCGATCAGCAGGTTGGCCATGGTGCAGGCCCACAGCACATCGTGCGCCGTGCCGCGGAACAGGTGCCCTCCGCCATGGATCGCAAATCCGCCGAGCGCGAGCAGCCCCAGCGGCCAGGTGACAGCGCGGGCTGCGCTCACCCCGCCTCCTCGCGCTGCAGCGCCAAGCGCAACGATCGTGCGGTCAGAGCCGCGCCCAGAAGGAACGCGACAAAGATCAGCGCAGCGACGAGCGGCTGCCGCCCCCAGTCGAGCAACCAATGATCGATGCGCAGCCGACCGAAGTGCGAGGACAGGTCAATCGGCTGGCTATACAGCGCACGCCAGGGCGCATCGGCCGCCAGGTTGGCATCGCCGCGCACCATGTGTGAAAGCAGCCAGGGATAGCCGCGCAGCGGTGCGAACTGCGGCACGAAGTAGACGTGTGGAAGGTAGTCCGGCGACCACAGCGCTCCCCCGGTGGCGTCCCGCACGGTCTGCGCGATGCGCAGAAAATGATCCCAGTACAGCGACGATCCCAGAAGCTGCACGGTCGCCCCCAGCCCGAACAGCACGAACACCGCCGCCTGGCGCAGCCGGACTCGCCCACGCGACAGCGCCGACGGTAGCCACGGCAGGCACAGCAAAAGCAGCAGCGGCGTCAGCGGCACCATCAGCCGCGGTCCCCAGCAGAAGGCTCCGTGCCACAGGAAATACTTCGCGTTGAGCAGCGTGACGATGGCAATGACGAGCCCGATCAGCGCGCTCTCGCGTCGGTTTTGCTGTTCGGCAGGATCGTCGCTGCGCTGGAACACCTGCCGCACGCCCAGCACCGAAAGGAGCAGCGGCGGCGAGTACAGAAACACGCTCTGTCCCGAAGACAAGACGTAGCCATAGAGCGAAGGCCAGAGATCGCCAGCGAACAGATCGCCCCAGTAGCCGGTGCGAAACGGCGAGCCGGTCTTGATGTAGTTGTGCGCTGCCACCAACCCGGCGAACGGCAGAAACGATCCGGCGGCGATGGCCAGGCTCTCGACCAGGCGAGCGCGCGACGGAGGCGACTCGGGGGCGGGCGGACGGCACAGGAAGTACAGCACGTAGCCGGCACACGGCAAAAGCACCGCGGCGTAGACCAGCTTAGCGTTCAGCACCACACCCGCGGCCGCACCAAGGCCCACCATCCCCAGCCGGCTCAGACTGCGTGGCTGAGCCTGCGTCAGCGTGCGCTCGACAAGCCAGATCAGGGCCAAGGTCTGCAGCGCTTCCGAGTACGGACTGCGCGCATACGGCAAGCAGATGGTGCAAAGCCCCAAGCCCACAGACAGCCCCAAAGACAGCCGAGGCGAGGCGCCTCGCCGACGACACAGCCGATAGAACAGGGCCGCGGTCGCCGCCATCAAGGCCGCTGCCGAGACATGACAGGACAGCGCAGCCCAGGCCGAAACCGCCTGCGGTCCCAGCGCCGCAAACGCCGGACGCAGCGCGCGAAACAAAACGATGCTCGGCGCCGAAGCCAGCACATTGCCCAGCGTTGCGAAGCCGTACTTCTTGCCCTGATAGATCGTGAAAAAATAGCTGGGCGCGTCGAGATCAATGTTCAAGCGGCCATGGTCTAGCAGCGCCCGCGCCGTCTCAAACGTCACGCGAGCATCGCCCCAGGGAGGCTCTCGGCTCATCAGTAGAAAGAAGACGCAGAAGAGGAAGGCTGCTACGCGCCGCGGCAAAAAGGACCTCCTTGGCCGCTATACGTCAGCCGATGTCGTCTCGTAAAGGCGCGATCAGGCCAAGCAGCGTCAAAAGTTGGAACGTGACGCGCGCCGTCGCGCCCCAGATTCGCCGCGGGGTGGGCAGAGCGGGATCCGGAAAGTGGAACTCGTGCAACGCATAGCGCACGCCCTGCCACTTGGTGTGACCAGCAAGCTGATAGATGCTGGCGAACTGCGCCACCGGGACGGCAAACAGATCCGCGACCTCGTGCTGATTGGGTGAAAAGCGCAGCGCCGTCTCGCCGGGAGGAGCCTGCACCACGCCGACCACCGGCGTGATGTTGAAGCCGGCCGGCGTCGGGACATCGTCGAGCAAGCCGCAGACACTGACCTGCTCAGCCGGCAGGCCGACCTCTTCAAAGCTCTCGCGCAGTGCGGTGTGCGAAAGCGTCGGATCGTCTAGCTCGCGCTTGCCACCGGGAAACGCGATCTGGCCCGAGTGCGTCGGGGCATCGGCGCGCCGCACGATGTACAGCACCTCGGGTGGGGCATCCGGCCGCCACAGAATCGGCACCAGGACCGCCGACTCGCGCAGGCCCATCGCGGCAGCGGGCAGCGTCAGGCGAGAGCGCGCCGACAAGCGCTCACGCAGCACATCAATCAGTCGATCGCGATCGGCGAGCGGCGAGGTCTCCGCCTCCTCAGCGCTGGCGGTTTGCGAAGGCGCCCCAGACGGATCCTGCTCTGCCCTCATGGTCCACGCCCCTCCGCGGGGGTGGCCCCTGCAGGCAAGCTGCAGGTGTCCGGCTCAACCGGCACTCCCGCCGGCGCATCGAGGTGAAAGAGGTCCGGCTCGATGCGGGGATTCCACTCGCGCTCTCGCCAGCGCAGGCGGACATCGCTCTTGCGCGGCGGATCTTCCAGATAGGTGACGCTCGGTAGGCGCAGGCTCACCGTCGCTGGCGTCGCATTGCTGCCCTCCCCCCCTTCCAGCTTCTGCCACTCATAGCCCTCGTGACGCAGCCGAAAGACCACTGTGCCGCGCGGATCACGCCCCTCGGCCTCGACGACATCCCAGGCCCGACTGGGCGTGGGCGAGCCAGGAGCGGTCGGCACCAGCTGGAAGTAAATCACCTCGCTCAGCCCGCGCTCATCGCGCAGGGTCAGGACATCGCGTCCACCGCTGCGCGGATCCCACGAGACTTCCGACCCCGTCGGCTGCGGCAGAAGCGGCGTGCCGCCCATCAGCACCTCGACAAGCTGGCTGGGATGAAAGCTCAGGCCCAGGATGCGCGACATGTTGCAGGGGTTAACCTGACCGCGCAGGAAGCGTCCCTCGCGCACATCCAGCAGATGGAAGTCTTGGCCGTCGGTGGCGACGGTCAGAAGCGGTCCGGTCAGCGAGTTCTCACCGGCCAGTCGCAGCTTCTGCGGTCGCTGAACCAGCAGCGCCAGATCGATCTTGATGCGCTGCCCGCGATCCATGTAGTCGGCCTTGGCCCGAGCGCGCAGCGACTGCAGCTGATCCCGCCCCACCGAAAGCTGCGCCACAAGCTCCGCCGCGGTGGGTGCCGCGTAGGGCCGCACCTGTACCGCAGCGGGTGGACAGCCCGCGCTACCCAGCACAAAGAGCAGCAGCCCACCGCCGGACAGCGACGAGCCAACCAAACGCGAAAACGAGGAAGAGCGCACTAGCGGTCAATCTATCACAGCCCAGCCCGCGCCCCGGCCAGCGTCCCCCACACCCGATCCGCCCGACGGTAATTGCGAAGTATCGCCGGCCTCCGCAAGCCCGCTCGGCCTGGGGTCAGCAGCAGTCGACCGTGGACGTCTACGTCAGGTAGCCGCGGCGCTGCTGATCGCGCTCGATCGATCGGAACAAGGCTCCGAAGTTGCCCTCGCCAAACGACAGGTGATTTCGCCGCTGGATCAGCTCGATAAAGATTGGGCCGATGAGATTCTTGGTGAAGATCTGCAGCAGATAGCCCGCCTCATCGCCATCGACCAGCACGTTTCGCCGCCTAATTTCGGCGTGATCCTCACGCACCCCTGGCACCCGATGGAAGACCTCTTTGTAGTACTCATCATCGATGTCCAGGAACTGAACGGGCGATCCTTCCAGCGCCGCCAGAGAGCCCAAGATGTCGTCGGTGAGAAACGCCAGGTGCTGGATGCCGGGGCCGTTGTATTCCTCTAGGTATTCGTTGATCTGGCTGCCCTTTTCGGTGCCCTCGTTGATCGGGATGCAGAACGATCCATCCGGCGAGCGCAGCGCGTACGAGGTCAGGCCGGTCTTGACCCCGCGGATGTCGAAGTAGCGCACCTCCGTGAAGCCGAAGACCTCGCGATAGAAGCCTCCCCACTTCAGAAGCTCGCCGCGCGGCACGTTGTTGGTCAGGTGATCCATCGCCGTAAAGCCCTTCGAGGGCAAGAGGTCCGGCGTTGGATGCGGCACAAAGCCCAGCGCTGACCAGCTGTCCTTGTCATCGACGAAGTAGATCAGCGAGTCGCCAATCCCGCGCACGGAAGGCAGCCGACTGCCATCGCGGCGGAACAGATCCCCCTCGCCAGCCGACGCCCCCCGTCCGACCGCCGTTGCCGCCGCCTTTTCGGCATGCTCGGCCCGCCAGCCCATCGCCGAGATGCAGGGTCCGTGTGCGGCCGCAAACTGCGCTGAAAACCCCGCGGTCCCGCGATCCAAGAGCAGCGAGATCTGACCTTGCTCATAAAGGTCGATGGCCAGCGAGGCATGACGCTGGGTGCGCGAAAAGCCAAACGCCAGGAACAGCCGATGCAGCCGCTCGGGATCGGGCGAAGCAAAGACAGCAAAGACAAAGCCGCGCAGCGCGCAGGGATTTTCGGGGGAGACAGAGCGTGCATCCATGGGGTTCATTCGCTTCGGTTAGGGGTCGCAAGAAAGGGGGGCGCATCGTCGTGGTAGCGCTCAGCGCGTGTCGTTCATCTTCCGGCCCCCTCTGGCACCTGCCAGCTCTGCCAGTAATCGACGATCTCTAGCGCCGCCGCTTGCGGACAGATGTCGAGAGGCCGCCGCGTATCGACCATCACCGCGACTTCTTCCGTGCGCTGTGCGGCCGGCGTGCGCTGGGCAGCGCGACGCTGCGGACCGTGGTGGATTCCCTGGGGATGAAACGTCAGCATACCCGGTGCAATGCCGTCGCGGCTGAAGAACTCACCAGAGTGATAGAACAGCACCTCATCGAAGTCGATGTTCGAATGATAGAACGGCACCTTCAGCGCACGCGGATCGCCATTCTCAAGCGGTCGCGGGGCGAAGGTGCAGATGGCCACATTCGGCGCGATGAAGGTCGTGTGCGCCGACGGCGGCAAGTGATAGCGATCCGACAGCACCGGCCGGATATCGCGCACGTTGAGCTGCCAGACGGACAGCGTCCCCTTCCAGCCCACGACATCCAGCGGATCGTGCGGGTAATAGACCGACGTCAGCGCCTCCTGCCGCTTGATGACCACGCGCCACTCGCCCGGCCGACATCCCGCCTGACCCGCTTCAGACGGCGTGCGATCCTCGGGCGAGGGCACGCGCAGCACCGCCGGATCGAACAGCGCGTGCTGTCCCAGCATGCCGCGCTCGGGCAGGGCCAGCTCGCCGCGGATCTCGACGACGAGGAGCCGCGTCTCGCCGGCTGGCACCAGGCGATACAGCGTGCCGCGCGGAATGACCAGGTAGTCACCTGCCTCGTAGACCAGCGAGCCAAAGTCGGTGGCCAGCCGGCCGCTGCCGCTGTGCACAAACAGAAGCTCGTCGCCATCGGCGTTACGAAACAGATAGGGCATGGCCTCTGCCACATGGGCGAAGGACAGCCGACAGTCGTCGTTCTGCAGCAGCGCCTGCCGGCCAGCCAAGTAGTCCGCCCCGACCGCGGTCTGCAGGTCGTATAGCCGCGGGCGCAGCGGTCCTTCGATGCGCGTCCAGGCCACCGGCGGATGCTCGCGGTACAGGTGCGCGTAACGCCCGAAAAAGCCGTTGCGTGCGTACTCTTCCTCGACGGTGCCCTCGGGCAGCCCGACGTGGGCCTGCTGGGCGACCCGGCCCCGGACATAGGGAATCGACATGCCCCCAGGATGGCGGGTTCTCATGTTCGAAAAAACTGCGATGTTTCGTGCAACATTGTCTGGGTTATGAACAATGTTCCGCCGCCTAACGCACCCGCCGTCACGCTGGAGCAAGCCCGCGCTCTCGACGCGCTAGAGCGGGCGGGGACCTTCGCCGGTGCCGCCGCCGCCCTGCATCGTGGCCACAGCTCGGTGCTGTACTTGGTGCGCACGCTAGAGGATTCGCTGGGCTTTCCGCTGCTCGACCGGACCGGCTACCGCACCCAGCTCAATCCAGCCGGGCGACGCGTACTCGAAAGTTGTCGCTCGCTGCTTGCCGCCGAAGCGGCCCTGGCAGCGACGGTCAGCGAGCTACGCGCCGGCTGGGAACCGACTGTCTGCGTCGTCTTCGATGGCATCGTCCCGGTCGATCCGCTGCTGCGCGCGGTCGGCCGCTTGATCACCGACCGTGTGCCGACCCGCATTGATGTCCGCGCCGAATTTCTCGGCGGGGTCGAGGAAGCCTTCGAGCGCACCGCCGCTGATCTGATGATTGCCGTGCTGCCGCCGCGCAGCCCCGGCCTGCGCAGCGTCGCTCTGCCCCCGGTTCCAGCGTCGCTGGTAGTGCGCGCGGATCATCCTCTGGCCCGCGGTCAGCATGACGAGCGTTCACTAGATGCGCACCTGCTCTTGACGGTGCGCGGCTCCGACCCGCGCCTGCAGCTATCGACCGCCGGCATTGAGGCGCACTCGACCGTGCACCTCAACGACTTCGCATCCAAGCGCGGGGCCATTCTGGCCGGCATCGGCTACGGCTGGATGCCCGATGCCCTGATCGAGACAGAGCTTGCCCGAAAGAAGCTGCGCCGCATCAAGTGGACTCGCCCGTCGCGTCACGTGTTCTCGCCGCGCCTCTATCATCGCGGCCAACCTGGCCCAGCCACGCGCCGGCTGATCGCAGCGCTGGCGGGAACGGCAGCGGTCTAGCCGCGCGCTCGGCCTCAGTCGACCTTGGCACCGCTCGGACGGGGCGGCAGGATGACGCTGCGCAGGTGCTGCACGTAGTCCGTCAGGCGTTCGCCCACCGGGGCATTCTCATCGGAGGCCGGCAGAGTGCGCGTCACTTCCCACAGCCCGGTGTACAGCGAATAGAGGACCAGGGCGCAGTGCCGCGCCTTGGCCAGCGGATAGCCCAGCTCGCGATAGGTCTGGGCCAGAAAGGTCAGCCGCCGCTGCGTGGTCCGTCGCAGGCGGCTCCCCACGCGGGGATCGGTTGATGAGGCCTGCAGCGCCGCGAACAGCGCGCCGCGATCGCGGTTCTTGTAGATCTGGGTGACCAGACGCTCCAGGCGCTCGGTCGGGTCGCTGATCTCGCGCAGGCCCTCGATGACGTCGATGCGCTCGGTCTCCCAGTGATCGAGCGCCGCTTCGACAATCTCGTCGCGCGAGCTGAAGTGCCAATAGAAGCTGCCGCTCGTGACCCCCAGGTGCGCAGCCAGTCCGGCGATGGTGACGCTTAAGAGGCCCTGCTCCGCGATCTGGTGCAGCGCCGCTTTGATCCAGTCTTGCCGTCCCAGGCGGCTTGGGGCCGGGGGACCTGCGCTGGCAGCAACACGTCGGGAAGCTCGGGGCTTTTTTTGCGGGGCCTTGGGCACAGCCTGACCTTAGCACAGCGAGCCGTTCCATATGACCTCGTATGGAAAACTTGGCGCCCCGGACAGGCCATTCTCACCGCTCGATGCCGCAAAATTTGTCCCGTAAGTAGGCAATTTTCGACGAGGGATTTCGAATCCTGGATCAGAGAAGCCAAATTCGTGGGAACCTTTTTATCGTCAACATAGTCTTTCGTATGGCTGAGTACCCGTCCCCAAGCAGAGGCGAACAAAGGCGGGCCTGGCCAAAAGCAGCGGACTACGGAATAGGAGACTTACGATGCGCATGGACTTCCTGGGACTCTCTTTTGCCTTGAGTGTGATCGCGACCTTCCCGGCGTGCTCCGACGGATCTGGAAGCACGGGTGACGCCTTAGACATGGCGGCTACCCCCCTGCAGAAGCCAGAGTCGGTCAGCAAGACGGCGACCCCCTGCAGCAAGGCGCCCGGGGCAGCTAACCGCTGCGAAACATATGACGTCGTATGTGAAGGCTTGCCGGCCGCGCAGGTTGAAGTGGCGACCTACGATCGCACCGCTGGGACCACCGCGAAGGGCAGCATCGTGTTCGGCAGCGGCGGGGATGGCACCGGCTTTTACAACTACACCCAGACCCGCAAGCTGCAGGATGCGGGCTACAACGTCATTGATCGCCGCTGGCCAGCGGGGTGGTTTACCGGCGGCACGGCCGGGCCACAGCAGGCGTCCTGTCGTCTAGCGGCGCTGCTTCGCTACCTGCGCACAAGCGTCGTCCCCACCGGAGCCTTCTGCGCCACCGGCAACTCCGGCGGCAGCGCCGAGCTGTCCTATGCCCTGACCTGGCAGGGAGCCGGCAAGGTGCTCGACTTTGCGATGCCGTCCTCGGGCCCGTTCCACCGCCTGGACCTGGCTTGTCAGGGCGAACAAGACGCGACCTGGAAGGCCCAGTGCCAGGCGCTGCTCGCCAGCCGCTGTCCCGACTGCGCCAGCCGCCTGTGCCAGATTGGAAACGGCCCGCGCGGGCTCATCGATCTCAGCTTCAGCGCCATGCCGCGCTGCTCGACCTCGACGGCAAGCGACCTGACCCTGCTCATGACCCTGGGGCCGGCGCAAGGTCCCAACAGCAAGCTCGATGGCGCCCCGGTGCGGTTCCTCACCGGCAAGGACGACAGCGGTGGCTACGCGCCGCTGCAGACCGCGCTACACGACGCGCTCAAGGCCAACGGCGCCAACGTCGAGATCCTGTACATCACCGGCGCCCCGCACGAGATGGACACCACCACCGCTGGTGCCACCGCCATCTACGACGCCCTTAGCACCCGCTGCATACCCCGCACCTAAGCTGCGCCGGATCTTCGGATCTGGCGCTTACTTGCGGTAGTAGCAGGCCGCGTCGAGCGGGTAGGCGATGCAGTAGGCAAACAGGCAGTTCGAGAGCTTGCTGAAGGCATCGAAGCAGTGGGGATACGAGGAGCAGGCCTCGCCGGGATAGCCCTCGGCGCAGGTCCAGTAGTTGGCAAACTCGCTCGTGCACTTCGATGGGCGCGCGTTGCACAGGCTGCTGCAGTTCTGCTGCTTGGCGCCGGCGCAGGCGTTTTCGGCCCCACAGGCGTTGAGACAGGAAGAGGTCACCGGATCGCCACTCGCCCCGCAGCCCTGGACAAGCAGCGCGAGCAGGACAGGCAGCATCCGCAGAACAGGCCGGCCAGTCGTTCCAAACATGGGCACCTCGACGGGATCGTATCACGCGTGCCGGCTGGTCGGCGGGCTGCTCCCGCACCCCCACGCGACCGAGCCCCTTCAGTGCGCCGGGACGAGCACCGCGCGGCGCACGACATCGGCCCGGTTGCTGGCGCCGATCGCGGCAAAGATGCGCACCAAGTGGTTGCGCACCGAGTGAGGACTTAGGCCCAGGGCCGCCCCAATCTCGGCATTGGTTAGCCCCAGTGCGACATGCTCGGTGATCTCGCGCTGACGGGGCGAGAGGCGCTGATCCTGGCACACCAGCCCGACCGGCAGCGATGCGGTTGCAACGCCTGACAGTCGCTGGTGCAGCGCATCCCCAACCGCGATGATCGCCGCCAGCTGGCGCAGCCGCGAAAGAAGCGGGGGCGGGAAGGCATCAAGCCGTCGAGACATCAGCACAATGGCGCCCACCACGCGCTGCTGCACAACCAGGTGCATGATGCATAAATCGCGCTGACCAAACGTTCGCAGCACGCCGGCCTGCAAGCGACGCCATGCCGCACCTCGCCGCGACAGAGACTCGGTCGCAGAGGCCACCAGGCGACGATTGGCGCGCTGCCGCAGCGGGCTGAGGACATCGGCCAGCTCGTCCCAGCGCGTGGCCGATCGCGCCACCGCCCGTGCATCCAGCCCGTGCAGTACGGCGGTCTCTAGTGGTACGCGCGGCGACAGCGCGTGCATCAAGGCCGCGTCAAACGGCACGCACTGGGCAAGCAGCGACAGCACCTGTTCGCGATAGTCGCGCAAGCTGGCCGCACCGGCTGCTGCCGCCGCAAATGCACCAAGATCGAGAGGGCTCGCCATAGGTACAAACGTACTACATCGCCGAGGGCGCGGGGGCTCTACCGTGGGGCATCCACAAGGAGCTCACCGCCATGACCCAGAATCGCTCCCACCCCCGTCCACCTTGGCTTGATCCGACCGTCTATCCCTTCACTCCGCAGCGTTTTCCGACGGCCGAGGGCGAGATCTCGTATCTCGATGAGGGCCAGGGACCGGTCGTGCTGTTGGTGCACGGCACCCCCAGCTGGTCCTTCGAATTTCGCGAGGTGGTGCGCTTGCTCTCCGCTCGGCACCGCGTGATCGTCCCCGACCATCTTGGCTTTGGTCTCTCGGACAAGCCGCCGCATGCCGCCCTGCGTCCCGAGGATCACGCCCGCCGCTTGCAGGCACTCGTCGATGCGCTGGACCTGCGCGATCTGGTGTTGGGGGTGCACGACTTCGGTGGGCCAATTGGCCTGCCGCTGCTTTTGGATCGGCCGGACCGCGTGACCCGGCTGGTGGTGCTGAATTCCTGGTGCTGGCCCAGCGACGGCGATCCGACGATCGCAAAGATCGATCGCGTGGTGCGCAGCCCGCTTGGCCGCTTCCTCTATCGCTGGCTAGGGATTTCGGCGCGGCTCTTCCTGCCGCGTTCATTTGGTGACCGCCGCCGTCTTACGCCCAAGGTGCATCGCCACTATCTGGGCCCGCTTTCGACGCGCAGCGCGCGGCAAGGCACCTATGCCCTGGCCTGCGCGCTGGCTGGCAGCGATCCGCACTACGCGCGCCTATGGCAGCACCGGCAAGCACTCGCGGCCGTGCCGATGACGCTGGTGTGGGGCGAGCGCGATCCGGTCCTCACCCGTCGTCACCGCGACCGCTGGACGGGGGCCTTTCCCCAGGCCCGACTCATCTCTGTCGCCGACGCTGGCCATCCCGTTGCCGAGGAGCGTCCTGAGGTAGTCGCCGCCGCTATCGCCGAACCCGCGACCTAAGCGAACACAGACCGGCTTGCCGCCCGAATTCGGGCCGCGCCGAACTAGCAACGGTCGGCCCCCGCTCGCCTGGCCGCCTGTCCGCTACTTGCGACGAGCCGGCCCCGGGCGTTGCGTGAAACCAGATGAGTCAGCTGTGGCCGTCGCGGCTCCGGCGCGGGCGGCGCTTGCGGCATGGTCGACGGCGGCCAAGATGGCCCGCGCGTGATCCAGAAAAACCCGCCCGGGGGGCAAGAGCGACATGCCGCGCGGCGTGCGCGAAAACAGCGGCGTGCCGATCTCGTCTTCCAGCGCGCGAATCTGTCGGCTAACCGCTGGCTGCGCCACAAAAAGTCGCTGTGCGGCACGGCCGACGTTGCCCTCCTCAGCGACGGTGACGAAGTAGCGGATCTGCGACAGACTCACTCTGTCAGGATGCCACTGCGATGCATCGCGGGGCAAGGCCGATGCGGTCGGCAGGCGAGATCAAATCGGCATTGGACGGTCTGGCCGAGGCGCCGCATAAAAGCGGGATGGCGATCGAAATCCTCAGCTCGCAAGAGATCGAGCGCATGCGTCGGGCTGGGCGGGCGGCGGCCGAGACACTGGCCTTCGTGGGCTCGCAGCTTCGGTCGGGGATGTCGACGGCCGACATCGATCGTCTGGTGCGCAAAGACACCGCGCGACGCGGTGGTCGGCCCAGCCAGCTTGGCTACAACGGCTTCCCGGCCGCGGTCTGCACCAGCCGAAATCACGTCGTCTGCCACGGCATCCCCAGCCCGCACGAGCTTCTATTGCCCGGCGATATCCTAAACGTCGACATCACGACCAACGTCGATGGCTACCACGGCGACACCAGCGCGATGTTCCTGATCGGCGAGGTCAGCAGCGAGGCGCGCCGCATCGTCGACATCGCCAAGCGCTGCCGCGAGGCCGGCATCGCGGTCATCCGCGACGGTGCACGCCTGGGTGATATCGGCGCCGCCATCGTCGAGATCGCTGCCGCCGAGGGCGTCGGGGTGGTCACCGAGATCGGCGGCCACGGTATCGGCCGCACCATGCACGCCGACCCCCACGTACCGCACGTCGGTCGGGCGGGCACCGGGCCTCGCTTGCGGGCTGGCATGACGCTTACCGTTGAGCCGATGATCAACCTAGGGAGCGCAGCGATCCGCACGCTCGGCGATGGCTGGACGATCGTCACTGCCGACGGCAGCCTCTCGGCGCAGTGGGAGCACACGGTGCTCGTCACCCACGACGGGGCTGAGGTCTTGACTCGGCTGTGAGCGCGACCGACTACAAGCTGCCGACGTACGAGATCTTGGGCGCGCTGCCGTCTTCTGGGAAGAAGATCTTCACCGGGGCCGGCATGCCAGCGACGCCTTCTTTTTTGCCCACGAAGTAGTCGATGACGCGGCCTTTTTCCGCCGTCTCGCGGAAGCCGATGCCGGTGGTGCCGGTCTTGCGAACGCGGGTGATCTTCACCGGCTGCGCGTAGAACTGCGCGTTCTGCCAGGCCTTCTTGAAGCTGAAGTTGCGCAGGTCCTGCGTCACGTCGCTGCCGCCCGGGCCGAGCAGGCTCTTGTGCAGGTGCGGCAGAGCGGCTTTGACGGCCGCGTTCATGTCGTCCTTGTTGCCGGTCAGCGCACTTAGAAAGTCGTTGAGCAGCTTCTCGGCCCGCGGATCCACCGGCTCGTCCATCTGAGCCTGCGTCGTCGCCGGGATCAGCGTTGGCGCCGCCGCGGCCGTCGCCGCACAGATCCAAAGTGCCAGACTTACTCGTCGCAGTCGCAACATGTCACGCCCCTACTTTCTGTCGGCGGGCCACACCGTCCGCCGCCCTGCTGATGTCGATGTCGATGTCGATATGGATGTGCGAGGGCTGCTCCCCCGCCGCGGACCCCCTTGGGTCAGCGAATCCCCTGGGCGATTGTGCTTCGTCGCGAGCCGGCAGGTCAATGTGTTCAGCGGCGGCCCCAGCAGCGAGCGAGCCACGCTCACGGCGCGATGCGGACGTGATCCCAGAAGGGCAGGCCGTGCTCCCGACCCAGGTGGAGCAGGCGGTCGCTTGGCGGTTCGCTACTGGGCAACACCAGCTGACCTATGACACCTGCGGCCGAGGCAGCGAGCGCCCCCCGCACCGCACCATCCGAGCCGAAGGTCGACAAGCGGTTGCTGCCACGCAGATCGAGGAGCTCAAGCTGTGGTCCAAACCTGCCGATCACCGAGCGGAGGACATCGAGCTTGCTGCCCATCGGCGAGCTGAAATATCTCAGCTCGCGCAGGGCCGGCAGGGTCTCGGCGGAGAGCTCAGCGCCCAGGCTGCCGTAGGTGTCGAACACGTCGAGTGAGCGCAGCCGCGGCAGCGCGGCGAGAAGGTGCGTGTTGCCCAGTGAGCCGGCGCGAAAGACCAGGCTCTCGATCTGCCGGCCGACGCGGTGCGCCGCCAGCTGGGTCAGCTGCGCCGTCTTCGTCGGCTGGAAGGCCAGCTCGACCAGGCTGGCCGGCAGCGCATCCAACAGCGATGCGATCGGAAACGTCGGATGGTTGGTGCCCAAGATCCAAAGCGAGCGCAGCGCGGGCAGGCGACCCGGTGCAAGTAGCGGCTGCCAAGCGGCATACGGCTGCCCCCAGGCTCCGACGCGCAGGACTTCCAGCCGCGCGAGCTCGCAGGCCCCGAGCGCCCGCAGACCATCGGCCTCCACGTCTCCGATATCCAGGCCGCGCAGCGTTGGCAGCAGCCCCGATGCGATCAGCCGCGGCAGCACCTCGGGCGAGAGCGAGCTGACGTAGTCGTGGTCGTCATCTTCGACCTCGACCGCCGCCCCGCTCAGATCCAGCGCGGCTAAGCCCCGCAGCTGCGGGTCAGCAAGCAGGCGATCGATGTCGGCCAGGATGCGGGCCGTGCCTTCGCCGCCGCCGCTCTCTCGGCCGCGCAGGCCACTTACGGTCAGCGCAGAGAGCAGCGGAGCGCGCTCGCGGATCGTGTGGCCGTGCGTCAGCCAGGTGTCTGCCGAGATGCGCGCCGCGTCGACGAAGCCACGCTCGAAGCGCACCTCGGTCGCAAAGTCAGAGAGCCCAGACCAGTCGGCCCCCGAGCTGTCGAGAAGCCCGCGGACCCGCCGCCGGTGAGCGATGGTGTCGACGAGCGACAGGCGGCCCTGCGCAAGCTCACACTGCAGACGAACCAGCTCGCCGCGTGTGCCGCCGACTGCCTGGGCCCAGGCCAGCCGCGGTGCATCGTCGTCGGGTGCGGCCAGGATGGCGTCGAGCGGCTCCGCCCCGCCATGCGTAAGGATGGCGACCGTGCGCCGATTCTGTTCGGCCTCGCGCGCCGCCCGCGCCGCCACCCGCTCGGGCTCGTCCCAGCGATGAAACGCGTCGATCAGCCCATCGAGCAAGGCCGTGGTGGCCGGGTCTGCTGCGGCGACCTGGGGACGGGGCGATGGTGATGCGGGCGGGACCGCGCAAGCAGGCCAAGCGAAGACGCGCACGTCCTCTTGTCCGCTGGCCAGACGACGCACCACCTCGCAGCGATAGCTGGCTGGCTCAATGCGGGCCTCGACCGTGACCGCGATGACGGTCGACCCATCGCCCAGCTGACCTAGCTCGCCACGCCAGGTAGTCGCTGGCAGGTGAAACAGGAACGGATCGGCGCACAGCGTCGGCTCATCGACGGTGTAGGCCGCGCCATCGACGTGGGCCAGGCGCAGCCGATCACCCTCCCCGGCCGGCAGCGCCCAGAAGATGCCGAGCCCTTGCCCCAGCTCGAAGCGAAAATCCAGCGTCCCGCCGTCGAGCTCGACAACCACCGCGTCCAGGTCGTAGTCCCCGCAGCGCAGCCGGCTGCTGCCCTCAGGTCGAATAGAAACCGCGGACACCACCAGCCCCCACTTTACCCGAGTTCTCCGTCGAACGAGGGGTCGCGGCGCCCACGTTGCCCCGGCCGAACGAAAGGCCTGCTGGCTGCCCGCCGCTCACGATCTGTGCTTGCCGTCCGCAGGAGAGCTGCCCTACTGTAAAGTGATGGAAACGCTCAGCCTTAAACGGATAATCTCTAGCGCTAACAACGAAACCCTAGATTCCATTATTCAGCGCGTAACCGCTGCTCTTAAAACGGAAGGATTCGGTGTGCTAACCCGCATCGATCTGCACGAAAAGTTCCGCGATAAGTTGGGGAAAGAGGTCCCCGCGGTGGTGATTCTGGGCGCCTGTAACCCGCAATTAGCTTATGAAGCCTACGTGCATAATAGCGATGTCACCGCACTGCTCCCCTGCAATGCGGTAATCCGCGATCTTGGGGACGGCCAGCACTCCGTCGAGCTCGCCAAGCCCTCCGTCCTCATGGGGAGCCTCGGCGACCCCAGCCTCGTCGAGCTAGCCCGCGCAGCCGACCACCGGCTAGAGCGAGCCCTGCAGGCGCTGTAAGCCCCTGCGCTGCGGCAACTTGCCGACCCCTGCGCGCCAAGATCACGCGCAGAATGTTGTTTTCATATCGCGCATTAGGCTGCTGACTATAAATCAAAACAAATTGTATTTATACATATGAACAATAATCCACCGGCAACCGTGTCGATTCTGACGAAATCAGAAGTCGTCCCAATAAAGCAAGACCCACGGGCATTCTTTAGGGTCAATTGGTCATCCCGACCCGCCCAAGATTCGTGACTGGCAAGCGGCCCTGCATGCCAAACTTGGACTCATGCATCCGAAAAGAGCCCAGAGAATTCTTGCTCAATGGGTCATCGCAGCGCTGCCGCTGTCGGCACTGCAGGGCTGTCCGCTCATCGGCGGTGGGTGCCCGCCTCCCACGAGCTCGAGGGCCACTCTGCTCGGGGATGGCGGACTCGGCGACGGAGGGCTCACCGATGCAGGCTGCGAGGAAGTCTGCAGGCGGCTGATGCCAAGCGCTGACTCTGTCACGCTGTGCCGCTTCAGCGAGTCTGGCGGGCAGCCCCTGGCCAGCTGCGAATATGCCCAATCGTGCGTCGCTGGGCGGCGTCCGGAAGGTCTGCTGCCAGCCCCTCAGGCCGCAGGCGATCCACTCGCTGATTTCCTCGCGCGGCAGGCACACCTAGAAGCGGCCTCGGTCCCAGCGTTTTTGCGCCTAGCCTCCGAGCTGCTCTTGCACGGCGCCCCGCTCGCACGGGTGAAAGCCGCGCTACGGGCGGCGGAAGAGGAGCAGCAGCACGCCGACCTGATGACGAAAGCGGCGTGCCGCTACGGCGCGCAGCCGGCTCTCGTCAAGGTGTCGCCCCCGCGGCTGCGGACCTTGGCGGAGATCGCCATCGAGAACGCTGTCGAGGGCTGTGTCCGCGAGACGCTAGGAGCGATGGTGGCGCTGTGGCAGGCGCACACCGCCGCCGATCCGTGGCTGCGTCGGGTCATGATGACGATCGCCGAGGACGAGCTCGCTCACGCCGAGCTGGCCTGGGACGTCGATGCCTGGGCCTGCAGTCGGCTGTCCCGCGATGAAAAGCAGCGCGTGGACAGCGCACGCGACGCGGCCTTTGAGCAGCTCGATCAGGAGCTCTCGGTGCCGATCCCTGACGTCCTGCGGCATCAGCTCGGCCTGCCTGATACGGCCCGGGCTCGCGAGCTGCTGTCGCGCGCGCGGCGCCCGATCGCGGCCTGATTCTGGGGTCCCCAGCAAGAACACTCTCTCCGAAGCTCCACCTGAGGAACAAAGACTTGGACATGAGAGCGCTCACCATTTGCCGGTGCTGGAAAAATCGTTGTGCTCTGGACCCAAGTCCATTTTTGCACAGCCAGTCCGCATTCTTTGGCAGCCTAGGAATCAGGGTCTACCAGAGTTAGAGCGCCTAACAAAACCGTAGCGAGGAACCCCGGCAGCAAGGAGGGAGGAGT
>CALFYE010000349.1 GCA_937952145.1 uncultured Myxococcales bacterium | reverse complement strand
ACCGACGACCGACGCGGCCGATGGGGTCCACAACAGGTTTTGATAGGCGCTCTTAGTCGTCATCGCGTGAGGCGAAGGCGCGCAGGGCCCAGAAGGCGACGTGCAAGGCGCTGGTTAGGACGAAGCCGACATAGGTGTAGGCAGCGGCGCGCAGGATGCGATCGACGTGCGCTCGCTCTTCGTCGGTCTGCAGCAGGTTTAGACGGATAAGCTCAGCCCGGGCGCGGCGCGAGGCGTCGATCTCGTTCACCAACATCGACAGCGAAAACAGCACGCAGATCGAAAACAGAAACATGCCGACCATGGCAAAGCCATAGCCAATGGTGCCCGGCATGACGCGATGAAAGCCCGACATCGCCAGGCCCAGGATGATCATGTTTTCGGCCATGCCCGAGCCGACGGAAGCCGGCCCCAAGAGCGCGCTGCGGAGCCACAAGGACACGCTCCCGCTGGCTTGCTGCAGCGCGTGGCCGGCTTCGTGAGCGGCGACGCCGGCGGCGGTGGCGTGTGTGCCGTCATATACCTCGGGAGTCAGCGAGAGCTTTCGCTCCCCCGGATCAAAGTGATCGTTGAGGAAGCCCTCGTGCCGGACCACGTCGACCCCGAAGACGCCATTTTCTTGCAGGATGGTCTGCGCGATCTGTGCGCCGGTCTTGCCGCTCTGCAGCGGCACGCGTCGGCCGTCGGAGAAGCGGCTCTCGACGAAGCTGAGCGCAATGACCGAGATCACAAGACACAGCGCGGCGAGCAGCGTGCTCTCGGCGTTGAGTCCGATCCACATCTCTAGCTGGGCCAGCATAGCTCCCCCCATCGCGTAGCTGAGCGACAGCAGATCGTATCAGGAATGCGCGTCGCGCCTCGGAGAGTTCGCGAGCTAGCGGCGCGACTCGGCGAGCAGCTGACGGAAGTGGGTCAGGGCGGCGGCGATGTCCTGGGGATAGACGAACTCAGTCGGGGGCGCAGTGGGATCGACTCGCAGCAGGCCCCGGCCCTGCAGGCGGACGCGCTGGGTGTCGACCCGTGCCGGCAGCAGCCCCAGAAAATCGAGGGCGGGGGCAAGGTCCCACAGCGGAAAGCGCAGCGCGCGCAGGCGGAAGGGCGACAGGGCCAGCCAGCGCAGCGAGTGACGAACCAGATAGGCACCCAGCGGTGAAGCGGCGGCAATGCCGGCTAGCTCGACGGGCGAGATGAGGAGGCGGCCGCAGCCGGGGAGCGGATGCACGCGACGGTGCAGCGGCGCAGAAAAGACCGCGGCGGCCGCCGGCGCATCGATGGCCAGGTTGAACTCGTGCGGCCAGACCGGCGGAAAGCGGCCCCAGCTCTGCAGGTTGCCACCGACGAGATACACGGTGATGCGCTCGGCCAGGCGAGGATCGCGCCGCAGCGCCGCCGCGATGTTAGACAGCGGACCGAGTGCCAGCACCGCAGCCCCGGCCGGCAGGGCAGCAATGGCCTCGGCCGCGGCGCTGTCTTGCCCGGGACGACTGGCGCCCTGGATCAGCCGATGCGACTGTCCCGCCGCCTGTAGGAGCGCCGTGGCGCAGCGGTATGCCACGTCGGTGGGCGCGTTGCCCGAGACCGTGCTGATGCCAAGGAGCTGCACATCTGGAGCAGCCAAGATGGCGGCCAGGGCATAGCCATCATCGACATCGCCGCGCCACGCCCCCAGCGCCAGATCGGTGTCGATCCACACCGGTCGCTGCGCAGTCGACGGCGCACCTCGCAGATCAGAAGACATGCCTCAGTTAGCCTCTGGCGGGAGCGCGCGGTCAAGCGGCGATGCCGACGCGAGGCGCGATCGCGCTACGGTCCGTGGGCGAGGCCCTCGGCGCGGCTCTTTACGCCGAGGAGCAGGCCGCGCTCCATGATGAAGACGCCGGGGTGGATGACATCCCAGAAGCCGCCGACCATCATCGTGCGCGTGCGCAGGAGAAGTCGCGTTGTGCCGTCATGCTGCGGCGTCAGGATGAACTGCCATAGGTCAACCCACTTGCCCTGTTCTTGATGCCCCATGACCAGGGCACGATCGGGAATGATCTGGGCCACGATGTACGGCGGCGGTGCCGGATCGTGTGGGCACATCTTGACCGCATCTCCGACAGCGAGGGCCTGCCACTCGGGATGGATGCGGTCGGCGTTTTCCAGCGGGCAGCCGATGAGCTTTTCAAAGCCGGTGTAGCTGTAAAGCCCGCCGCGATCCGCGCCCAGCTGACGCAGCCAGGGATAGATGTGCTCCGGACGGGCGTGCACAGTGACGGCGCGATTGACGAAGCTCTTGGGCTGCGGCACTAGCTCATCGCCGGGGTAGGTAGCGGCGACCTCGGCATCGCTGGCCCCCCAGCGATCCAGGCGCGGTGTCAAAAGTGAAATGGCCAGCCCCGCGACGAGCGCGAGCCCAAGCAGCCACAGGAGGATCTTCAGCAGAGTCTTCATCGGCGCCTTCCGCTGGTCCTCATCCTAGAGCCAAGGCGGGGCGAGCGGGGGGAGGATGCAGCGGACTTCGGAAGGACGCTGGGCGACGGAGAAACGCGGTGCGCAAGGTCCGCGTAGGCCGCAAATCCTGCCGCAAATTCCGCGGTCCGCGGTCGGGGTGCAGCGGACGGATCAGCGCAGCGACAAGAGCTGCGCTTCGGCGTTTTTCTGGGTGGCCGCGAAGAAGTCGCGATCGAAACCGAAGCAGCGGCGCAGGGCGACATATTCCAAGACTAAGTTAGTGCCTAATAGCAGCGGGTCGTCAGTATTGATAGATACGTTGAGCGTACGCGCATACATATCGGCAATTGGATGGCTGGCCAGCGAATCGGGATGGCAGCGCAGGAGCACGTTCGAAAGCGGGCAGGCGGCGATGGCGCCCGCGAAATAGAAGCCATCGGCAGCGCCGCGGAATCCGTGGCCGACGCGGTCGGGGGAGAGAAGAGCCACGGCCTGGGCGTGCTCGGCAGGCGAGACGTGAAGCTGCTCGCCGCTGTGCAGATCCAGGCGCAGGCCGAGGGCGCGGAAGGGAGCAAGGGCGGTCTGGAAGAAGGCGGCGCGGGCTGGCTGCTCGGGACCGCCGAGGCCGATGGCGACGACGATGCGTTCGCCGTTAGCATCGCGGTTGTCGGTCGAATCGACAAACGGCGCCAGCGCGGCGTAGGCCGCCCGTAGATCGTCCTCGGTGGCGACACTGACCAAATCGACGACGGCGCGCACCCGCACCTGTCCGCCAGCCGCCACCATGCCATCGCGCAGGCCGGCGGCGAAGTGGCGCAGGTTGTCGGCCAAAGGCAACTCCGGCAGCCCAGGCGCAGCGCGGGCCCGATAAAGCGAGGTATCGAGCGGGCTGAGATGACACTCGCAGCGCACGATGCGGCGCGCCGCGCGATCCGCGACGAAGGCTCGCCCGAGGCGAGCGTAGTCTGCTGCTTCTCGCAGGTGGCCGAGGTTGCGCATCCAGCGCCGCAGAAAGTCGCCGAAGTCCGAAAACGGCGCCGCCGGTCCGGCCGGCTGTCCCGCAAGCCCAGCGTAGAACGACGGGGCGACCGCCGCCTCGGCGTGCACGTGCACCTCGGTCTTCGGCGCCGCATCGACGAAGCGAGCAAAGTCGAGCTCTGCTTCGTCGCGCGGCCCCAGCGAGAGCACGTCGGCGACGACGGGATGAACACTGACCGGCTCGTGCCAGTGCGGGAAGTAATCAAGCCAGCTCTGCATGCAAACCTCTTATGTTGCAATATATACACAAATCATTCCTAACGGCAATTGTGCAATTCTTCCCGGAGGTTATGCATAAACGCCGCGAGCCGGGCGGGCGATGACGGTGGCAAGCAGGCTCAGGTAGGGCTCGTCGTTGACAGCTGTCAGATTCGGCAAGTAGCGTCGGCGCCATGGTTCGCGTCGCGTTTACCGCCAATCTTCGTCGTCACCTGGATGTTCCCACCCTGGAGGTGCCAGGCGGCACGGTGCACGAGGCGCTTTCGGCGGTGTTCACGCAGAACCCGGCGCTGCGCAGCTACGTCCTTGACGACCAGGGCGAGGTGCGGCGGCACGTCAGCATCTTTGTCGGCGGTGAGCAGATCCGCGATCGCGTGCACCAGAGCGATGCCATCCCCGACGGAGCCGAGATCTACATCATGCAAGCCCTATCCGGTGGCTAGGGCGCTTTTTCCAATCGCTAGGAATCGAAGGAGCCTTCATGAACTCGCAGGGGAATCTGGCTTGGGTCGCGACGCGCAAGGGACTGTTTCGCTGGGAGCGCGCGGCAGGGGGTGCGGCTGACGGCGCCTGGCGCATCGCGCACGTGGCGCACTTGGCCGAAAATGTGTCGATCGTTCTTCCTGAGTCAGCGGCGCGCGGGGGGACGATCTACGCGGCGCTCGACCACGGTCACTTCGGTCCCAAGCTCTCGCGTTCGACGGACGGCGGCAAGACCTGGCAGGCGTGCACCCCACCGCGCTTTCCGCCCCGTCCAGAGGGCGCGCCGCCCGAGCTTGATCCGCACGGCCGCCCGCTGCCCTGGAGCGTGCAGCGCATCTGGGCGCTAGAGAGCGGCAGCGAGCCCGGCGAGCTATGGTGCGGCACGATTCCGGGGGCGCTCTTCCACTCGCGCGATGGCGGGATGAGCTGGCAGTTTGTGCAGTCGCTGTGGGACGAGCCAGGTCGCAAGAAGTGGCTGGGCGGCGGTGCCGACTATCCCGGCATCCACTCGATCTGCGTCGATCCGCGCGACGGGGCGCACGTGCTCTTGGCGGTATCCTGCGGCGGCGTCTGGCGAACGCGCGATCGCGGCGCAAGCTGGGAAGTCTGTGCCAGCGGGATGCGCGCGGCATTCATGCCTCCCGACCGACAGGGTGATCCCTACATTCAGGATCCGCACTGCATGGTGCAGTGTCGCGCTACGCCCGATGCGCTGTGGGTGCAGCATCACAACGGCATCTTCCGATCGGAGGATGGCTCGGCGAGCTGGACCGAGATCGTGGCGCCGCCCGGCGCGCCGGCGACCTTTGGTTTTGCCGTCGCGGTACATCCGCGGGATGCAAGGACGGCGTGGTTTCTGCCAGCGCAGAAGGACGAGCACCGCCTGCCGGTCGGGGGGCAAGTGGTGATGACCCGCACGCGCGACGGCGGCAAGACCTTTCAGACGCTGCGCCGCGGTCTGCCGCAAGAGCACGCCTATGACATCGTCTATCGGCACGCCCTGGCCATCGACGACAGCGGCGAGCGCCTGCTGTTTGGCAGCACCACCGGCGGGCTGTGGATCAGCGAGGATGGCGGAGAGAACTTCGTGACGCTCAGCGTCCACCTGCCACCGATTTACAGCGTGCGCTTCGCTGAGAGCGCCTAAGAGCGCCTAACAAAACCGTAGCGAGGAACCCCGGCAGCAAGGAGGGAGGAGTGAGCGGCCTCCCGGCCGTGACCGACGACTGACGCAGCGGCCGGGGTCCGCAGTAGGTTTTGATAGGCGCTCTAAGTTCCCTCTTTTCCTCGCCCGCAGCGCGCGATGACCGCTGCAACAAAGTCCTCGCGGCAGCGTCCCTTTGCGCCACCCGGCTCGTGCTAACGTGGCTGCATGTACAAAGCGGCCTCAGTGCTCCGCGGGCTTGCCTGCACGCTCTGCGTCGGGTTGGCTCTGCTTGTGGGCCTGAGCCCCAGCCGCGCCGCTGAGACCAACCTCAACGTCGGTCGCCTGTCGAGCGATGGCCTAGAAGTGCGCAAGCTGACCTGCAAGCTGCAGAGCGGCGGCTTGTTCGGCTCGATGCTGATCGTCGCCGAGCTAGCCAAGCAGCGGAAGGTGCTCGACGCCTGTGCGGCAGCCGGCGGCGCCTTTCTGGCCGAGTTCACCTGGCAGACCGGCAAGCCGACCAGTGCGGCCATCCTGGCCTCCAATCAGCCCAAGGCCAACGGCTGCGTCCTCGATGCGCTGAAGCAGACCAAAGCCGTCGTGGTGGGAACCTGCAAGGGCATCCTGCTGACCGGTGACAAAGGCAAGGCCGAAGCAGCGGCCGACAAGCTCGCCAAGAAGCTGTAAGCGCACCAAAGACTGACGCAATCGTCATCGTAAATTCCCGACCGGGAATTTTTCGCTGGGCTAAGGTGCGCGCCCCATGCCCTACCTGGGTCGTCGCATCCTGTTGCTGAGTCTGCTTTCAGGCCACGCGGCCTGTCATCACGAGTCCCCCGCTGAGCCGGCCGGGGGCTCACCGCCAGCCGTCGTCCGCGAGGGCGAGCGCCTGCGCGTTCCCGAGGGCTCGCCGCTGCGTTCACGGCTGCGCGTCGATCGAATCGAGCCGCGCAGCATCCGTCGATCGCTCGATGCTCCCGCCGAAGTCGAGGCCGATCCGGCGCGCCTGGCCCGCGTCACCGCGCCCCTCCCCGGCCGCATCGTCAAGCTCTACGTGCGCTTCGGCGATTCGGTGCAGAAGGGGCAGCCGCTCCTCGACATCGACTCGCCGGATCTGGTGGCGGCACAGACCGACTACCTGCGCGCCGGCAGCGCCCTCGCCCAGAGCCAGCGCACGCTGTCGCGGCAGCAGGATCTCAAGCAGGCCGGCATCGGCGCGGCGCGCGAGGTCGAGCAAGCGCAGACCGATCGCGATCTGGCGCACAGCGAGCTAGAGCGGGCCACGCTGCGCCTCAAGCTGCTCGGCATCGATCCCGGGGCGCTCGGCCGACCGCTGGTGGTGCGCTCGCCACTTTCTGGCCGCATCGTTGAGTACAAGGTCGCGCCTGGCGAGTACCGCAATGATCTCGCCGATCCGCTGATGACCATCGCCGATCTGTCGCAGGTCTGGATCACCGCCAGCGTGCAGGAAAAAGACATCCGTCGCGTCTCCCCCGGCGAAGACGCGCAGGTGACGCTGGGCGCCTATCCCGGTGATGCCTGGCCGGGCAAGGTGCTGTTCGTCGGCGATCTCCTGCGATCCGAGACCCGCACCATCCCCGTCCGCGTCGCCCTCGAAAACGCTGATCGTCGGCTGCGCCCCGGCATGTTCGGCAGCGTCCGCTTCACCGAGAGCGCCGCCGCTGAGCTGGTCGTTCCGCCCGCCGCCATCGTGCTTCTGGGCGATGCCAGCTACGTCTTTGTCGAGGTCGGGCCCTCGCTCTACGAGCGCCGCCGCGTCACGACTGGCGCGGTCGTCGGGGGCCTCTCGTTGATCGCTCAGGGCCTCCACGCCGGCGAGCGCATCGTCGTCGAAAACGCCGTCCTCCTGCAGTGAACCCCTGAGCGCCCCATGATCGATCTTTTCGTTACCTCCGCGCTCAAGCGTCGCTTTCTGGTGCTGGGCATCTTCGTCCTGCTCGGTCTCTTCGGCTATCTCTCCTGGCAGGAGCTCGCCGTCGAGGCCTATCCCGACATCGCCGATACCACGGCCCAGGTGGTGACGCAGTATCCCGGCCACGCCGCCGAAGAAGTCGAAGAACAAGTCACCATTCCCATCGAGCGCGAGCTCAACGGCACGCCCGGCCTGCACGTCATGCGCTCGCGCAGTACCTTTGGCCTGTCTTTGATCACGCTGGTGTTTGCCGACGGCATCGACGACTACTTCGCCCGCCAGCGCATTCGCGAGCGCCTGGAAGAAGTCGAGCTGCCGCCGGGTGCCAACGCCGCGCTCGATCCCCTGACCTCGCCGATCGGCGAGATCTTTCGCTACACGCTAGAGAGCGCCGTGCACAACCAGCGCGAGCTGCGCGAGCTCCAGCGCTGGCTGGTGGTGCCGACCCTCAAGCAGGTCTCGGGGGTCGCCGATGTCACCAACTTTGGCGGTGAGACGACGCAGTTTCAGGTGGTGCTCGATCCGACGCTGCTCCTGCAGTACGGCGTGTCGCTGGGTGCCGTCATCGAAGCGGTCAACAACAACAACAGCAACGCCGGCGGCAGCGTGCTCCTGCGCGGCGATCAGGGCTTTGTGGTGCGCGGCATCGGCCTGATCAGAAACCTCGAAGACCTGGGCAACATCGTCGTCACCGTGCAGAAAGGCACGCCGGTCTTTCTGCGCTCGCTGGGCACGCTGCAGCTCGGCGCGCTGCAGCGCAACGGCATCTTGGGCAAGGATCACAACCCCGATGGCGTCAGCGGCATCGTGCTGCTCCTGCGCGGCCAGAATCCGTCGCGCGTCCTCGCCGGCATACACGAGCGCGTGCAAGCGCTCAACGGTGGTCTGTTGCCGGCCGGCGTGCGCCTCGTGCCGTATCTCGATCGCACCGACCTCGTGCGGACCACGCTGTCGACCGTCTCGCGCACCATGGTCGAAGGCATTGGCCTGGTCATCCTCGTCCTGATCCTCTTCTTAGGTAGTCCTCGCAGCGCGCTGCTCGTCGCCACGGTGATCCCCCTATCCCTGCTCATCGCGTTCATCGCCATGCGCCTGACGAACATCCCGGCCAACCTGCTGTCGCTCGGCGCGATCGACTTCGGCATCATCGTCGACGGCGCGATCGTGGTGATGGAGTCGGTGCTGCGGCGGCGCGAGGCCACGCCAGATCTGCCAATGACCGAGGCTGATGCGATCAGCGCGACCACCAGCGTGGCCCGGCCGATCTTCTTCGCCAAGGTCATCGTCATCACCGCCTACCTGCCGCTGTTCGCCTTTCAGCGCGTCGAAAAGAAGCTGTTCTCGCCGATGGCCTACACCATTGGCTACGCCCTGGCGGCGGCACTGCTCGTCGGCTTGGCGCTGATCCCCGGACTGTCGCTGTCGGCGCTGCGCAAGCCGCGCAAGGTCTGGCATAACCCGCTGCTCGCCTGGCTAGAGCGCGCCTACGAATACACGATCCGGCGCCTGGTGGCGCGACCGCAGCGCGCACTGTGGCCCGGCGTGGCGGCGGCCGTGCTGGCCCTCTTGCTCGGCGCGGTCGTCGGTAAAGGCTTCCTGCCGGAGCTCGATGAGGGCTCGATCTGGCTGCAGGTGCAGCTGCCGCCGGGCATCTCGCTAGAGAAAGCCAATCAGTTCGCGTCCGAGATCCGAGGTGCTGCGCTCAACTTCCCGCAGGTCGCCGCGATCGTCACTCAGCTCGGGCGCAACGATGACGGCACCGACTCGTGGACGCCCTCGCACATCGAGAGCTCGGTGTCGCTGCATCCCTATTCGCAGTGGCCGGCGGGCATGGTGAAGGCCGATCTGATCGCCCAGCTCAGCCGGCGCTTTGCCCAGATCCCCGGCATCGTCGTCGGCTTCAGCCAGCCGATGATCGACGGCGTCAACGACAAAATCGCCGGGGCCCACAGCGACCTGGTGGTGAAGATCTTCGCCAGCGATCTCGCTGAGGCGCGACGCCTAGCCGAGCGCATGGTGGGCGTGCTGCAGACGGTGCGCGGCAGTGCCGATGTCGCGATCGATCAGGAGCCCCCGCTGCCCCAGCTGCAAGTCACCGTCGATCGCGCCGCGGCTGCCCGACACGGCATCAACGTCGCCGACATCGCCCTGCTGATCGAAGTTGCGATCGGCGGCCGCGCCGTGGCGCAGGTCTACCAAGGCGAGCGGCGCTACGACGTCGCCGTGCGCTTCGAGCCACGCGTCCGCAGCTCCCGCGAGGCGATCGGCGACTTGACCGTACCGGCCCCCGGTGGTGCGCGTGTGCCGCTGGCCCAGGTGGCGCGGCTAGAGCTGCGCTCCGGTGAGAGCACCATCACGCACGAGGGAGGCCGCCGCCATCTGACCGTGCGCCTCAACCTGCGCGGCCGCGATCTGTCGAGCTTCCTGTCAGAAGCGCAGGCCCGCATCGCCCGTGAGGCCCCGGCCCCCGCCGGCTATGAGCTGACCTGGGGTGGCCAGTTTGAAAACCAGCAGCGTGCCGCGGCCCGCCTGCTGTTGATCCTGCCGATCGTGCTGGCGCTGATCTTCATCCTGCTCTACGGCGCCTTCGGTCGCGTGCGGCACGCCGGTCTGATCTTGGCCAATGTTCCGCTGGCTCTCTTAGGTGGCATGGTCGCGCTTATCGTGCGCGATATGACGCTCAATGTCTCGTCGGCAGTCGGCTTCATCACGCTGTTTGGTGTGGCGGTGCAAAATGGCGTGATCCTGGTCTCGGGTCTGAACCAGCTGCGGGCGCAGGGGCTGCCGCTCGCCGAAGCAGTGGTTCGCGGGGCCAGCGATCGGCTGCGCGCCGTGCTGCTCACCGCGACCGTCGCAGCCCTGGGCATGCTGCCGGCGGCAATGGCGCGCGGCATCGGCTCCGATGTCCAGCGGCCGCTGGCCACGGTGGTGGTCGGCGGGCTCCTGTCGGCGACGCTGCTGACGTTGTTCGTCTTGCCCGCGCTTTACTACGTTATCGAGTCGCGGGTCGAAGAGCGCGAGCGATCCACCCCGCCGTCTAGTCAGGAGCCAGCATGAGCCGAGCGCGATCCCCAATGTGGACGTGGGGCGGCTGTGCGCTGTTCGCGCTGATCAGTCTGTGCTCACCGCGCGAGCTGGCCGCGCAGGCGAGTGCCTCCTTGAGCTTTGCTGACTTCCTGGAAGCCGTGCACCGGCAAAACCTGGAGCTGCAGTCGAGCCAGCACGCCGTCACCGCTGCCGAGGCCGGCATCGCCATCGCCAAGGTGTTTCCCGATCCCGTGCTGAGCGGAGGTCTGGCACAGGTCGATGTCTCGGGTCAGTCCGCCCCGCTGATGAGCAGCCTGGGCCTGACCCTGCCGATTGAGCTCGGCGGCAAGCGGGCCGGTCGGATCGCGGTGGCCGGGGGCGAGGTCCGGATCGCGCAGGCCGAGCTAGGCGAGACCTGGCAGCGCCTGCGAGCCGCCGCTGCGACCGCCTATGTCGATGCCTTGGCCGCTGAGCTGGTCGTCGCGCGCAAACGCCACACGCTGCAGAGCCTAGAGCGCTTGGTGGCGGTCAACGAAAAGCGGGTGCAGTCCGGCGATGTCGGCGATGTCGCGTTGCTGCAGTCGCGCGTCGAGTGCCAGCGCTATCGCGCCGAGGTGCTGCAGGCGGACGCCGAAGCACGAGCCGCGCGCCTGGGGCTGCGCGCCTATTTGGGAAACGGAGCAGACGGAGCGAGTGGTCTTGCCGAGCCGCCATCGCTCTCTGGTCACCTGACCACTGCACCACGGACCTTCGACGAAGCGCAGCTTCAGGCCGCGGCCCTGCGCGAGCGCCCGGATGTGCAAGCCCGACAGCGCGCCAGCGAAGCCGCGCAGGCTCGCATCGCGCTTGCCACGCGCAATCGCTGGATCGATGTCTCGCTGAACGTCAGCTGGCAGCGCAGCCTCTTTAGCGAGCCGTTCGCCTCGCCACAGTACGACGCGCTCTCAGCCATGCTCTCGCTGCCGCTGCCGCTGTCGCGCACTTATCGCGGCGAGCTGTCGGCCGCCGAAGCCAACGCGCGCGGCGCCGCAGCGCAGGCCGAAGCCACCGCCGTCCGCGCCACCGTCGAGGTCACCCAGGCCCTTGTGCGCTACCGGGCCACCGTCGAGCGCTTGCGCCTGTACACGCAAGGCGTGCTCAACGACGCCGAGCAGGTCCATAAGGCCATGCTCTACAGCTACCAGCGCGGCAGCGCATCGCTCTTGGAAGTGCTCGCTGCTCAGCGCACCGTCGATGAGGTCAACCTATCCTACGCCGACGCCCTCGCCGAGCACGCCCGCGGGCTGATTGCCCTAGAGCGCGCGGCCGGAATCTGGGACGTTGACTTCTAGGCGGTCATTTTTCTGCCCGCCGGAGCGGTCCCGGCGCTAGCATCGCCGCGCCATGTCCAAGGAAGTGCATCGCCTGCGCGCCAAAGTGTATCTCGAAGACACGGATGCTCAGGGCATCGTCTATCACGCCAACTACCTCAAGTACTGCGAGCGCTCGCGCACTGAGGTGCTGGGTCTTTGTGGCTATACGCTCGGCGAGATGCAGGCGCGCGGCTATCTCTTTGTCGTCTACGAGATGCACCTACGCTTCCTACGCTCGGCCCGCCTGCACGATGAGCTAGAAGTCGTTACGCGCACTGAGCGCAGCTCGGACTATCGCGTGGTCTTTCGCCACCAGGTGTTCAAGCTAGAGGGCGGCTCACCGACGGCGGACCCGCTATTCGTGGCCGATGCCCAGGTCGTCGCCATCGATCCGCAGGGCGAGCTATTGGAGCTTCCCGAAGGCCTCTTCGAGTAGCTCTGCCCCGTCCGGAGTGTGCGACACTAAGGAGTAGATCGCTCTGCGCGCGATCCATGGCGTCGTCCTTAGCCTGTCCTGGTCATTGCTTGGCTCCCGGGGGACCGTTCGGCGACGCAGGCCCGGGGGCTGAAAGCGCGATGAGCCGCTAGCCCACCGAGGTCTGCATGTTGAAGAGCGTCCGCGTACCGCCCCACTTCGAGCCTCCGTTCGCCCGCGCCGAGAGCTTGGTTCAAAAGCTCTTTGACGACTTTCGCCGCGCCCCGGAGCAAGGCACGTTGCACGTGGGTGGCGATCGCTACGTCCTGGTGCGCGCCGAGAGCATGTACGCCGGTTTCTTCGATGCCCTCGCCGAGACGTTCGGCGAGGAAGTGGCGCGCGACTTCATCTACAACACGGCGCGCGAGATCGGCCGCAGCGACTCGCGCACGTTCTCCGAGCGACTCGGTCTGAGCGATGGACTCGACCGCCTATCGTCGGGGCCTGTGCACTTTGCGCACGCTGGCTGGGCGCTGGTCGACATTCTGCCGGACAGCGCTCCGACGATGGATGACTCGTACTATCTGCACTACTACCACCCCAATACCTTTGAGTCCGAGGTCACGGCCAAGCTGGGACGCAAGCTCAGAAGCTGCGGCTGTCTGTTTAGCGCGGGGTATTCGGCCGGCTGGTGCAGCGAGGCCTTCCGCGTCGAAGTGCACGGTCGTGAGATCCGCTGCCTGTCGCGCGGCGACTCCTCCTGCGAGTTCATCATGGGCCCCAGCCACCGCTTGTCGGAATACGAAGCGCGTCTGTTGCAAGCGACGCCGGCCGACAAAGCTGCGGTGGAGGTCGCGGGGAACGAAGGAGGCTCGCCGTAGCCCCCGGCCATGCCGATTGCGAATTACAAGCTGCCACCCGGCACCCAGCTGGGCCCGCTGTCGCGCAGCGTCTTTGAGATCCTGTCGCGCTACACGGCGTTTCCCTGGCCGGTGCTGTCGGCGCAGTGCAAGCGAGTCGACTGCAATCCCGAGACGCTGGGGCTGGGTGAGCTGCGCGGCCTGATCACCGCCTTGTCGAGCAGCGTTGGCCGCTTCACCAGTCCCGAGAAAGAGCAGGCCGTGCGGGGCGAGCTGGAAGCCCTGCTTCTGCGCCCCGAGCTACGTGCCCAGCTGCGGAAGTCCGGCTAGCGACTGCGCCAGCGCTTCCCCGTCGTAGGGCTGATCGCGCAGCTTGCCGGCGAAGTAATCGCTGTACGCCTGCATGTCGAAGTGGCCGTGACCGCAGAGATTGAACAGGATGGTGCGTGGCGTGCCCTCGACCTTGCAGCGCAGCGCTTCGGCAATCGCGCCCTTGACCGCGTGGTTCGCTTCCGGAGCCGGCAGGATGCCTTCGGCCCGCGCGAAGGTCACGCCGGCCTCAAAGCACTCGGTCTGGTGATAGGCGACGGCATCGATCAGGCCTAGCTCTTTAATATGACTGACGAGCGGCGCCATGCCGTGATAGCGCAGCCCTCCCGCATGGAAGCCCGGCGGGATGAAGTCGGCGCCCAGCGTGTGCATCTTGACGAGCGGCGTTAGTCGACCGGTATCACCAAAGTCATAGGCGTAGCGCCCGCGCGTTAGGCTGGGACAAGCGGCCGGCTCGACAGCGACGATGCGCACCTGGCGCCCGCCGCGTAGCTGCACACCCAAGAACGGAAAGATCAGTCCCGCAAAGTTCGATCCGCCCCCGGTACAGCCCACCAAAATATCGGGGTAGTCGCCAGCCATCTCAAGCTGCAGCAGCGCCTCGTTGCCGATGATCGTCTGATGCAGCAGCACGTGATTCAGCACGCTGCCCAGCGCGTACTTGGTGTCGGGATCGCCAGCTGCCACCTCGACCGCTTCCGAGATCGCGATGCCCAAGCTGCCGGGTGAGTCTGGGTGGGCCTCTAGGATGCGCCGCCCTGCTGCCGTGGTGTTCGAAGGCGAAGCAATGCAGCTTGCGCCATAGGTCTGCATCAGCGCTCGTCGATACGGCTTCTGCTCATAGCTGACCCGCACCATGAACACCTGAATCTCGATGCCGAACAGCGAGCCCGCGAAGGCCAGCGACGATCCCCACTGCCCGGCTCCGGTCTCGGTGGTGATGCGCCGCACGCCCTCTTGCTGGTTGTAAAAGGCCTGCGCCACTGCCGTGTTGGGCTTGTGGCTACCCGATGGGCTTACCCCTTCGTACTTGTAGTAGATGCGCGCTGGTGTATCGAGGACTCGCTCCAGGCGACGCGCGCGATAGAGCGGTGAGGGTCGCCACTGCCGATAGATCTGGCGCACCGGATCGGGAATCTCGATCTCGCGCTCGCGGCTGACTTCCTGGGCGATGATCGCCTGCGGGAACAGCGGGGCCAGCGCTTCGGGACCCAGCGGCTGCAGCGTCCCGGGATGCAGCGGCGGGGGCGGCGGCGTCGGTAGATCCGCAGCGAGGTTGTACCAGGCACGCGGCAGCTTCTCTTCGGACAGGACGTATTTGATCGTTTCCATGGCTTCCCTCTTTTCGGCGTGGGCCTAACAGCCCAGAGCCTTCGCCGCTTGGCGCAGGCAGCCCGGATGATCGCATCTCTGGCCGCATGTTGGGCCGCATGTTGGGACGCCTACGCGGCCTGATTGACAGCGGACGAAAAAGCGGGGTCTTATATGACGATACCCTTTGTCTGCGGGCCGCTCTCTAGGGTCGATCCAGGGCGGCAGTCTCGTCGAGAAGCCAGGGGGACCGGCTGACGACTTTCGGGGTCTTGGGGACCTCGTCAGGTGGGCAAAGGGGTGACCGCAACCGTCATCGTTCGTCCGACGCATTTGTCCACCTGGGGAGGGTCTCGCGTATATGGCCAACTATGAAATCGAAGTCGTCTTCAGCTTTGACACCACCGGCAGCATGTATCCCTGCCTTACGCAGGTCCGGCGCAAGATCAAGGAGACTGTCGAGCGCCTGATGAAAGACATCCCCAAGATGCGCATCGGCATCATCGCGCACGGGGACTACTGCGACAAAGGCAGCACCTACGTCACCAAGCAGCTGGACCTGACCCACGACACCAGCTTGATCACCCGCTTCGTCGAGAACGTCGGTGCCACCGGCGGCGGCGATCTGCCGGAGTGCTACGAGCTGGTGCTGCGCGAGGCGCAGTCGCTGACCTGGGAGAGCGGCAGCAAGCGCTGTCTGGTCATGATCGGCGACGACGTCCCGCACGGACCCAGCGACAACCCGCAGAAGATCAACTGGCGCGATGAGATCGAAAAGCTCGCCAAGCAGGGCATCCCGGTCTACGGCGTGCAGTGCTTAAACCGCAAGCACGCGACCAAGTTCTACGAAGAGCTGGCTCATAAGTCGGGCGGCTTTCACATCGGTCTCGATCAGTTCGCCTACATCACCGACCTGGTGATGGCCATCTGTTACAAGCAGTCGTCCGATACCCAGCTGCAGGGCTTCGAGCAAGAGGTCATCAAGCAGGGCCGCATGAACCGCGGCCTGAACAAGGTGTTCTCGACGATGCTCAAGCGCGCGCCGAGCACCGAGTTCGGCAGCACCGACCTGCGCGCCGTGCCCCCCGGTCGCTTCCAGATCCTCGATGTCGACAAGGACAGCTCGATCCGCGAGTTCGTCGAGTCGAACGGCGCCAAGTTCAAGAAGGGCCGCGGCTTCTACGAGTTCACCAAGACCGAGACGATCCAGGGCTACAAAGAGATCGTGCTCATGGACAAGAAGACCGGCGACATGTTCGAAGGCAAGGCGGCGCGCGACATGCTGGGTCTGCCGGAAGACTCGACGGCCCGCATCAAGCCGGCCAGCCTGGACAAGTACGCCGTGTTCGTCCAAAGCACCTCGGTCAACCGCAAGCTGATCGGCGGCACGCGCTTCTTGTACGAAGTCGAAGACTGGTCGGCATAGTCACGTCGACTCGTTCGCCCACAACGCCTCCTTGCGGAGGCCTGCAGCCCCCTGGAGTTCTCATGCGGTCTCGCGCCTCGCGGACACTCGCCTCGCTCCTCCTTGCCACCGTAACCGCCTCGACCTTGGCGGAAACGACGGCCGATGCCTTCTGTGGCTTCTTCGTGTCAGGGGCCGACGCGCAGCTTTACAACAACGCGTCGCAGGTGGTGCTGATGCGCAAAGGCAACCACACGGTCATGACCATGTCGAACACCTACAAGGGTCCGCCCGAGGACTTCGCCATGGTCGTGCCCGTGCCCGTGGTGCTGCAGAAAGAGAACGTAAAGACACTGTCGGCGGACGTCTTCAAGCACATCGATGAGCTGTCTGCGCCGCGCCTCGTCGAATACTGGGAGCAAGACCCCTGCTACGTGCCGCCGCCGATGAAGGCCAAGCGCATGATGTCTGGCGCACCGTCGGCCGCTCGCATGGAGCGCGCGCCCAGCCCGGCCGATGACATGGGCGTGACGATCGAGGCCAAGTTCGAGGTCGGCGAGTACCAGATCCTGATCTTGTCGGCCAAGGAATCGGGCGGGCTTGAGGCCTGGCTCAAGCTCAACAAGTACAACATCCCCAAGGGCGCAGCGGCGGCACTTGCCCCTTACATCCGCGACCAGATGAAGTTCTTTGTCGCCAAGGTCGACATCAAAAAAGTCCGTCGCGATAGCGCCG
Organism: uncultured Myxococcales bacterium; assembly: GCA_937952145.1. Taxonomy (GTDB): domain Bacteria; phylum Myxococcota_A; class Polyangia; order Palsa-1104; family JAEUJZ01; genus JAEUJZ01. The sequence continues at coordinate 21,088 of CALFYE010000349.1, read as the reverse complement.
GCCTGGTGGTGTTGTCGCCCTTGCGCTTCGGCTTTGACTCGGCAGAGCTGCGCCTGCCGGTGCGCTTAGGGCTACTAAACGCCGAGTCGAAACAGGATCTGATCGTCTACGTCTTAAGCCCCGACAGCCGCTACGAGGTCGCCAACTATCCCAACGTGTTTGTGCCGACCAACATCGAAGTCGCCGATGCCGTGCGCAAGAGCTTTGGCGGCTTCTATGCCGAGCTCTTCGACGCCGCGATGGCCAAAGCCAACGGCCGCGCGGTGATCACTGAGTACGCGTGGCAGACCACCTCCTGCGATCCCTGTCCGACACCGCCCTTGAGCCAGAGCGATCTATACATGCTCGGGGACGAGCAGGTGTTTCCCGAGCTAGCGACCATGCAGATGGCCGCGCCGGCGGGTGGCGATGCCCCACCGAGCCCCCCGCCTCCGACCTCGCAGAAGATTGGGCCGCAGCCGGCTCCGAGTACGCCGGCCGTGATGTCGATGCCCCCGCCCCCGACGCGCATGCGACGACCGTTCTTTGGGCGCGGCCCGTCGTGGGTGCTGACACGCCTGCACACCCGCTACGACCAGCAGACGCTGAACGATGACCTGCTGTTCCGCACCGCTCCAGCGGTGTGGGGTGGACGCGCCAACTGGGACGGCACGCTGGGCGATCACGGCGCGCAGGTGCAGGCCGGCGGCAGCAACAACTTTCAGGGTCGTTACATCATCCGCCACTACTGGGAAGGCAAGGTCACCTGCGATAACCCGGTGTACGGCCGATGGGGCGGGCGCCCCGGGGCGGGCTGGGACCAGAGCGCCATGGCACCGAGCAGCGGCAATGGCCGTCCCGAAGCAGCCAAGGATCTAGCGAGTGCACCACGTGGAAAGGTGAAGCTCTCTGATGTGGTGCAGTCCCCAGTGCCTGAGCTGGGTCTGCGCGGCGTGACCCGCAAGCCGCGCCCAGGTGAGACGCCGCGGTCGACACCGCAGTAGGCCACGATGCCGCTTAGCAAATACCACGTCACCGAACAGCTGTACGACAGCATCAACTCCTCGGTGCTGCGGGCGATCCGTCGGAGTGACGGCCGCCCCGTCATCTTGAAGTGCCTCAAGACCAGCGTCGTCACGGTGGAACGGCGAGCCCGCTTCAAAAAAGAATACGAACTGGCTCGTTCGCTAAATCCGGGACCCACTCCCGAGGCCCGTATGTCGCTGGTGGTCGAGACCTACGGCATACAGCAGGAGCGGGATCGCTGGATCATCGAGCAGGAAGACTTCGGCGGCGAGTCGATAAGTCGCATCATCGAGATGAAGGCCGAGAGCAAGCGGGAAGGCGCCGGCCCCGCGCTGCCGATCACGCAGTCACTGCACATCGGAATCGAGGTGGCGCGCGCGCTCGCCGGGCTGCAGCAGCGTCAGATCATCCACCGCGATCTCAACCTGCAGAACATCGTCTACAACCCGCGTACCAACGAGGTGAAGCTCATCGATCTCGGCCTGTCGCGCGCGTACACCGATGTGCAGCCGCAGACACGCACCGTGCAGCTGATCGAGGGCACGCTGCCCTATATGGCGCCCGAGCAGTCGGGCCGAATGAACCGCAGCATCGACTATCGCTGCGACTTCTATTCGCTGGGCGTCACGCTCTACGAGCTCCTGACCGGCCGCTTGCCGTTTCGCAGCAACGATCCGCTTGAGGTCGTTCACTCGCACATCGCGCGCCCACCGCAGCCACCGCATGAGGTCAACCCGAACCTACCGCCGGCCATCTCCGCCATCGTGCTGAAGCTGATGGCCAAAAATGCCGAGGACCGCTACCAGCACGCAAGCGGCATCGAGGCCGACCTCCGTCACTGTCTGCAGGCTATCCAGAGCGGCGCTCCTCTCGATGACTTCGTAGTCGGCCGCCACGACATCGCCGATCGATTTCAGATTCCCAAGAAGCTGTATGGACGCCAGAGCGAAGTCGAAAAACTGCTCAGCGCGTTTGAGCGCACGGTGCAGGGTGGACCGCCTGAGCTCTTGCTCGTCTCGGGCTATTCGGGCATTGGCAAGACGGCGCTGATCTACGAGATCTATAAACCAGTCACCCAGCACCGCGGCTACTTCGCCGCCGGCAAGTTTGATCAATTCCAGGGCAACGTCCCGTACCGAGCCATCACACAGGTCCTGAGTGACCTGGTCGAGCAGATTCAGACCGAGGATGGCGAGTCGGTGGCGCGCTGGCGCGACACCATTACGAAGGCCATCGCGCCCAACGGCAAGCTGCTTACTGATCTGGTGCCGGAGCTAGAGCTGCTCATCGGGGCGCAGCCCGAGGTGGCGACGCTAGAGCCCAGCGAGTCGGAGAATCGCTTCCAGCTAACGATCCAAAACTTCATCGGTGCCTTCTGTCGCCCTGAGCACCCGCTGGTGATGTTCCTTGACGATCTGCAGTGGGCCAATCCTGCCTCACTGCGCCTGCGCGAAGTGCTGCTGACCTCTGACCTTCGCTACCTGTTTCTGATCGGCGCTTATCGCGACAACGAGGTCGATGCCACCCACCCTCTGTCGCGTTCGATGCAGCGCATGCGCAAAGAAGGCGTACACATCACCGAAGTCGCCCTGTCGCCGCTGCAGCCCAGTCATCTGACCCAGATGCTGTGCGACACGCTGCACCGCGATGCTGCGGAGGTCGCACCACTCACCGACTTGCTGTTCCAAAAGACCGGGGGTAACCCATTTTTCGTCGGTGAGTTCCTCAAGACCTTGGAGCAGGAACGCCTGCTGTCACTCTCGCCTGAGCGCAAGTGGACTTGGAACATGGACGCCATCCATGCCAAGGCCATCACCGACAATGTGGTCGAGCTCTTGCTTGGCAAGCTGCGCCGCTTGCCGGAGAAGACGCAGGCCGCGCTGCGCCTCGCAGCTTGCATTGGCAATCGCTTCGATCTGATGACGCTGTCGGTCGTACACGAGCGGCCGGTCCTAGAGACTGCGGTAACGCTGCGCTCGGGCTTGCTGGAGGGTTTCATCATCGCCACCTCGGCAGCTGAGCTGGTCTCGGAGGCAGGGCCAGAGGAATCGGGCACGCAGCAGCTGGCCGTGGTCCACTACCGCTTTGCGCACGATCGAGTGCAGCAGGCGGCGTACTCGCTGATCAGCGAAGCGGAACGACGCACCGTTCACCTCCAGATTGGCCGCCTGCTGCTGCGAGCCGCCGGCGAGCAACCGCACAGCGAGCAGATCTTCGAGATCGTCGCGCACCTTAATCGGGGCGGCCTGCTGATTGAGGACAGCGAAGAGCGCATCCAAGTGGCTCGGCTGAACCTGGATGCGGCGTCGCGCGCCCGCGAGGCCACCGCCTATCAAGCGGCGCAGCAGTACGCCAGCGATGGTCTCTCGCTGCTGGCTGGGACGCTGGCTGGCACGCAGCTGGAAGAGCTGCGCTTTGCGCTGACCAAAGAGCTGGCCCAGGCCTCGAACCTCACCGGCGAACACGAGCGCTCAGAGAAGCTGCTGCATCACCTGCTAGAGCAGCTGTCTTTGATGGCAGGTCGTGGTCCGGACAGCCACCGCGCGCTCGCCCAGCGCCAAGTCGAGCTGTACAGCTTGCTCATCGCGCAGTACACGCTGACCGGACGCTACGAGCAGGCCATCGCTGCCGGCCGGAAGGCGCTGGGTCTGCTGGGCATCGGCCTGCCCGATCCCGCCAATGAGCGCGAAGTCAGCGCCGCCTTCGATGCCGAGGCCGCGATCATCCAGAACGAGCTCGCGCAGCAAGACATCAGCAAGCTGCTCGATCGCCCGATGCTGCAGTCGCCCGAGAAGCTATGGGCGATGCGCGTGCTGGTCAGCATGAACGCTGCCGGCATGTACACCAGTCGACCGCTTTACAACCTCCTGGTGGCCAAGAAAGTCCGCATCAGCCTCGAATTTGGCCACAGTGCAGAGTCGGCCTTTGCTTACGCCAGCTTCGGTGTGCCGCTGTCTTCCATCGGTGGCGGAGGCGGCAGCGCCGAGCATGTGCGCCAGGCTTATGCACTCGGCATGATGGCTCGCGAGCTCTCCCTCAAGTGGGACCGCCTCGATCTGCGCTGCCGTGTCCACTTCATCCTCGGCACGTACATCCTGCCGTGGAACCGCCACCTGCACTTCTTGGAGTCGGTCTACGAAGAGGGCTATCGCGCCGGCATGCAGGGCGGCGAGCTGCTGTTCGCCGGCAACATCCTGGCTTTCCGCCTGCTGGTGCCCTTCTATCACGGCCGGCCGGTGCCCGAGCTTCTGGATGAAGCCAAGCGCATCCTGCAGTTCGAGCGCAAGACCAAGAACAAGATCGCCACCGACCGCGTGCTCGCCTGCTATCTGCCGCTTTTGAACCTGGCCGGCGAGACGCCCGATGCCGCGAGCTTCGTCCCCAGCAAGCCCGAGCTACGCGAGATCGTGCCGGCTGAGCCGGAGCTCCTCGCTGAGTTTGCGGCACATGGCAGCCACATCGCGATCTGCGTCTACAAGATCGCCAAGGCGCAGTGCCTGTACCTCTACGAGCAGTACGAGGCCGCGTTCACCTGCCTGCAGGAGATCACGCCGCGCCTGTCGTTTATCGCCGGCTCGGTCTCGGTGATCGAGCACCAGTTCTATCTGAGCCTGTGCGCGGCTGCGCTGTGGCGACACGAGACCGAGCCGCGGCGCAGCGAGCTCTTATCGCTGCTGTCGCGTGGCTGTCAGCGCTTCGCGGCCTGGGCCGGGACCTGCCCCGACAACTTCCTGCACAAGCAGCAGCTGCTGGAAGCGCTGCGGGCCGAGCTGACCGGCGACTTGTGGCGCGCCATGCAGCTCTTTGAGGCCGCCATCGCCAGCGCTGCCCAGCAAGAGTTCAACCACATGGAAGCGCTGGCCTGCGAGTGCATGGCGCGCTTCTTCGGTCACCACGGCAAAGAAGACTATGCGCGCTCCTTTTTGCAGCGCGCCTACCTCAACTACAAAGCCTGGGGAGTGCGCTTCAAGTTCGAGCGCATCGAGGAGCGACTCAGCACGCCCAGCGCTGGGCCAGCCAGGAGCAGCCCCAACTCGGGCGGTGGCCGCACGCTGATCAGCACCACGCAGACCCACAGCAGCACCACATCGTCTGATCACCTGGATGAGGCGATGGATCTGCGGACGGTACTCAAGGCCTCGCAGGCGATCGCTGGGGACATCATCCTCAGTACGCTCCTCGAAAAGCTGGTCAATATCCTCATCGAAAATGCCGGTGCCGATCGCGGCTGCCTGCTGCTTGAACAGAGCGGGAGCTGGAGCCCAGCCGCCAGCGCGAGCCTATCTCTGCGCGCCGCGGTCGCCGGAAAAAACGAGACCCCGCGCGACGCCAGCAGCGAGCGTCCCGCCCACGAGCCAGGGGACGTGCCCGCTGCGATCATCAATTTTGCGGCCCATCGTCGGCAGGATCTGGTGCTGAACAACGTGGCCGAAGAAGGCCCGTTCGTCCGCGATGCCTATGTGCGGGCCCACCGACCGCAGTCGGTGCTGTGCATGCCCCTGATGAAGGGGGGGCGCATCCTGGCCATCCTGTACCTCGAAAACACGCTGGCCACCGGCGCCTTCACGCCGCGGCGCCTAGAGATGCTGCGCTTGCTGTCAGCGCAGATCGCGATCTCGATCGAGAACGCGCAGCTCTACGCCGAGCTGGAAGATCGTGTCCGGGCGCGCACGCAGGAACTATCGGCCAAGAACGTCGAGCTCTCGGACGCACTGCGCGCCCTACGCGAGACGCAGCAGCAACTTGTGCAGCGTGAAAAACTGGCTTCCCTGGGTGCGCTGACCGCCGGCATTGCACATGAGCTCAAGAACCCGCTGAACTTCATCAACAACTTCGCGCAGCTCACGGTGCAGCTCGCCGAAGAGATCGAAGGCGAGCTAGGTGGCTTGCTACCACCGCCGGGCAGCACGGCCAATGAGGCGCACGAAAATATCGAGGCCGCGCTGCAAGATCTGAAGGAAAACCTGCAGCGCATCAACCACCACGGTCAGCGCGCCGACCGCATCATCCACAGCATGCTGCTGCACTCACGCGAGCGCAGCACCACGCACGGACCGACCGACATCAACCGCCTGCTCAACGAGAGCCTCAACCTCGCCTACCACGGCATGCGAGCCCGGCAGCCGGGCTGGAACATCGAGCTACGTACCGACTTTGATGAGAGTGTCGGCTCGATCGCCGCCAGCTCTGGCGATCTCAGCCGCGTCTTTATCAACCTCTTCGACAACGCCTTTTACGCCACGCAGCGACGCAAGAAAGACAGCAGCGGCAGCTACTCGCCGATGGTCAGCGTCAGCACCAAGCGGCGCGACAAGAGCATCGAGATCCGCGTCCGCGACAACGGCACCGGCCTCGCCAAGGCCAACCTCAGCCGTTTGTTCACACCGTTCTTTACCACCAAGCCGGCTGGCGAAGGCGTCGGCCTAGGCCTCTCCATCAGCCACGACATCATCGTCCAAGGCCATCAAGGCGAGATTCGCGCCGAGAGCGTCGAAGGCGAATACATGGAATTCGTCATCACCCTGCCGCTGCGCTAGGGCGGCGAAAAGTTGCCTCCGCCCATAAGGCCGATGAACATCGGCGGCTATGGCGAAGGCGGCTCGTTCCCTGGGTTCGCAGCGCGACCCAGCGGGTCGTGGGGAGGACTCCCCGCGTCGAGCGGGCGGCGGGGCAAGTCCCGGCCCGCTTTTCGCAGGCGAGCCAGCGCTGCTCTGGGGACTGCTCGGCGATCTCTTATGGACACCGCTGTGGCTGCTCGGGCTGCTGGTGGGGCGGGCTCGCCTGGTCGACGGTCTGCGACCACTGCTCCGTCTTGCGACCTTCGCTACGGCAGCGCGCATGACCACCACCTTGATCGTGCTCAACTTGGCGGTCTTCACCGCTGAGGTCGTGGCGCGGGCGAGCGGTCTTCCTGACCGAGAGTTCCTCCACATCTTTGCTCTGCATCCGGGAGACCTGCGCGCTGGACACTATCTGCCGCTCGTTCTGCATGTGTTTGCGCATGGCAGCCCAGCGCATCTTTTGGGCAATATGCTGGCCCTCTTTGTCTTTGGTCGCGTCGTCGAGCGGCACCTCGGACCAGCGCGCGTGCTGCTGGCGTATGGGCTGGCCGCCTTCGTCTCGACGAATGTCTCGCTCTTGGCCCAGCTGTTGTTTCCGGCGCTGAGCGGAGGGCCACTGCCGACGCTAGGAGCCTCGGGTGCCGTTGCGGGCTTGGTCGCGCTGGGCGTGATCCTGCAGCCACTCTCGATCACCTTCGAGGCCCTGATCCCACTGCCGCTTTTTGCGGTCGGCTGGCTAGCCATGGCCGCCGATGTGCTGTCGCTGTGGCGAGTGGCCAGCGGTCAAGTGCCGACCCTCCTTCAAGGGCAGGCGGCCGCTACGGCGAGCGTCGATCATCCGGCGCATCTCGGCGGCTATCTCTCAGCCTGCCTGTTCTACTTCCTGCTCGATCAAGAAAGCCGGGCCCGCGCGCGCACGGGGCTTTACATCAACCTTGTGTCTGCGGCCCTGGCGCTCACGGTGTGGAACGTTTGGCTGCGCCGCTGAGGCGGCTCAGAAATTGTACCCCCCCGTGAACAGCAGCTGATAGCCACCGGCGACCGCAGCAGAGTTAAAGAAGATCGGCACCGCTACGGGGGTAAACGTCAGGTTGATGCGGGTCTTCAGCACGTACTTCAAGCCGGCCTCGGGCGCGACCAAGCCAAAGTGGTTCACCGTCGTCATTTCGACGGTAGTGGGGATGCCGTTGGTGGTGGTGGTGCTGGTCGTCTTGTCGATCGACAGGCCATAGCCCGTCGTGGCACGAAAGAACAAAAAGAGGCCGCGCACCACCACCGGGATGTCCACGTGCACGCCGACCGGGAACATCAGGCTGTAGCTGCTGCCCAGGGTGAAGGCGGGTGCGATGACCAAGTAGACGTTGCGGCTGCGCGTCACCGCCACGCCAAAGTCGGGACGCAGCGTGAAGCCAAACGGCAGCCCGTTGACGCCGTTGCTTGGGAGACCGCTCAGATCGACGGCGAAGATCGGAAAGCTCAGCCCCAGCGACACGTTGAACATGAAACGGCCGGCCTTGGCCTCGGGCGCTGGCGGCAGCGTCAGCAGATTGGTGTCTTCGGCGGGCCCCGAGCTCTGCCGCGCAGCATCAGCGACTAACGCCGGCGGCTTGCTGCTTGCCTGCGTCTCAACGCGCAGCGCGGTCAGGTAGCGCTCCACCTCGGCCTTGCGCTCGGGCGAAAGCTCAGCCTCGGTGCGCAGATACAGCTCGTAGGCTTCTGCCGCTTCCTTGTACTCGCCGATGCGGCGCAGAAGCTGACCTAGGTTGTAAAGCAGTCGCGGCAGCGGATTGAGCGCATAGGCCACGACAAATTCTTTGGCCGCTTGGCGAAGCAACCCCAGCTTGTAGAGCGTCATCGCTCGCTGGTAGTGCTCCTGGAAGTCGCGATTTTCCTCAGCAGCGACGGCAGGCCTAGTTCCTCCCAGCAGCCCCAGCAGCAGCCCGCAGACGACCAGTGCCTGCGCCCAGCGGCGCCTACTTGATGAGTTCGATGTCGGCATTCTGCGTCACCTTTGGCCCCTTGCCCCGCTTGCTCTTACCGCCCTCGCGCTTGTTGCGGGGGTGGGCCTTGTCTTCTTCGCGCCGGCTCGCCGCACTGCTGCCAGCAACGGTAGTGGCGGGTGGGGTAGGCAAGGCGGCCAAGGTCACGCTGACATCGCGGGACACCGCCCGATCCAACGCCAGACTGCTCTCGCGATGACCGGGCAGTCGCAAGAGCAGGGTCTCTTGCCCCGTGCCGCGGGGCTCTTCCAGTCGCAGCGGGGTCTGTCCCAGAACTTTTTGATCCCGCTCCCGCACCACAGTGGCTCCCGTCGGGGTGCTGTCGACCTGCCATAGGACCGCGGTACTCACCGTCGGCGCCGGCGGTGTCTGGGCAGGCTCGCGACGATGCCCCAGCTGTGTCCAGACCAGCCCCGCCACGAGGATCAAGATCGTGCCCCCCAGCATCGCTACCCGTGTCAGACGAAGCGGCCCCGAGGTCACCGAGCCCGCCGCGCGACTGAGCGTGTTGGTGTGTCGCTCGCTATCGGGCGCCGTCCCCGGTGGACCTACCGCCAAAATTCCTGACGAGCGCTTGCTCAGCTGCGATCCACTTACGATCGGTAGCTGCATCGACTGCGCAGCCGGATAGCCGGCCTGTTCGTTGAGGAACTGCAGGACCTCCGAGGTTGCCGGCCGTCCCTCGGGGGTCTTGGCCAGCATGCGCTCGACAAACGCTGACAGCTCCGGGCGGATTCCAGGGTTCACCTGAATGAGCGGGGTCGGCGTGCTGTACATGTGCATCGCCAACATCTCGGCATCACTCTCCGCCACAAACGGCGGCTGACCGACCAGCATCTCGTAGAGGATGACCCCCAGCGCGTAGATATCGCTGCGCTCATCCACGCTGCTGACGTTGCGGCACTGCTCAGGCGACATGTAGCCGGGCGAGCCCAACAGCGCACCCGTTCGCGTCTCAGGCTGCCCCGGGATGCTGCCCTCATTCAACTTGGCAATGCCGAAGTCCAAGACCTTGACCCGCTCGCCACCCGGCATATCAGGATCGGCCACGATCATGATGTTGGCGGGCTTTAGATCCCGATGGACGATCCGCTTGGCGTGGGCCGCGACGAGGGCCGAGGTGATCTGGCGGGCGATGCGGATGGCGTCCTGGCCTAGCGATCCCTGTCTCTTGATGCGCTCGCGCAGCGTCTCGCCATCCAGGTACTCCATGACCATGTAGGCGGCGCCATCGGGGAGCTTGCCGAACTCGAAGGCGGACACCAGGCTGGGGTGCTGGATGATGTTGACGGCGCGGGCCTCGTTCAAAAATCGGCTGGCCATCTCGGCATTTGCTGTGTACTGCGCGTGCAAGATCTTGATGGCGGCGCGCCGCTGGATCTCTTCATCGGTGGCCTCATAAACGGCCCCCATGCCGCCTTTGCCGATCAGGCGAAGGATCCGGTATCGGCCAATTTTTTGGTCGACCATGACCATTAGGTCATCGTATCACGCGACGAGCCCGGGCTGCGTCGCCCGCGGCGGGCATGCCCGTGAGGCAGAGACGCGCACCGCTCCGCCGTAAAGCCAGCTAAGGGCACAGGATCATTGCCAGACAGGCCGCATTTTCCGTACCCTAGGCCGCAGTGCTTGCGCTGGCCTACGCATTCCTATGCCTCGTGTGGTCGACGACCTGGCAGGCGATTCGGGTCTGCCTGCTCGGCTATCCACCGTTCTTTGGCGCAGCGCTGCGCTTCTTGTTGGCGACGGTCCTCATCGCCGTGCTGTGTGTGCTCTCGCGCCTGCAACGCCGCGAGTCGCTCTCGGGCCTCTGGCTTAGTCGGCCGCAGCACCTGGGCATCCTCGCCGCAGGTCTGCTCAACGGCCTCGGCTACGGCTGCATCTATGTCGCGGAGCAGACGCTGTCTGGCGGCACGACGGCGATCGTCTGCGCATCGAGCCCGCTGTTTACTCTGCTGGCCGCCCGTCTCCTTGGCATCGAGCCGCTGCGCATCCATCGCCTGTTCGGCTTGGCCATCGGCGTCTGCGGCATCGGCGCCATCTTCTGGGATGGCCTTCGCGGCAGCCGCGAGCACTTCCAAGCCATGCTGCTAGCAGGCGTTGCGGCGGCGCTGATCTGGCCGCTCTACGGCGCGCTGCTCAAGCGCTACGCCACTGGGATCTCGGCGCTAGTCAGCACGACCTACTTCCTGTTCTACACAGCGGTGGTTCTGTTCGTGCTCAGCATCAGCCGGCACGAGTCGATGACTCGTTTTCTTACGGCACCGGCATCGGCTCACCTGGCCTTCATCTACCTCGCTGTAGTTGGAAGTGTGCTGGCCTGGACCATCTATCTTTGGCTCCTGCAGCGCCTGGACCTCTCGGTGTTGTCGACCCTGGGCTTGGTGCAGCCGCTGTTGGCGCTGGCCCTCGACCTCGCCCTGCGCGAGACGCAGCTACAGCCCCGCGGCTACGTCGGCGCAGCGCTGGTGCTAATCGGGATGGCGCTGTCTACCAAACGCAGCTCCGCGCCCCATCCATCGCCGCCGCCGACCAACCCGCGAACTGAATAGCGCAGCCCCACCGACGTCCATGCGGGGTCGCGACCGCTATCGCTATTTGTGTAGCCGGCGGCGTGGCAACCACCCTAAGATCTTCAAGATGAAGGCCATGCTGAGCTCTCCCGAGATCCTTCCCCTCCCGTCGCCCGCACCGGCTCGCCCGGCCCCCCCAAGCCACCGTTTTCTCGCCGCTTCGCTGCGTATCGCGTTGCTGGGGCTTGTGGTGGCCACTGCACCTGGCTGCGCCCTGCTTAATCAGTTCCTGGGGCAAGGCGGTGGTGCGCAGGGGGTCGCCAACTTGCTCAACCCGCGGGTCAGTGCCACGCCGCTGCGCTTGTCTCGCTCGCCGAGCATGCAGGCGCTGGGCGCGTATTTCTGTCCCCAGGTGATCAACGATCCCATCGCGCGCATGGGCTGCGCTGTCGCCCTCGGATCACCGCCCCCGCGTGAGCAGATGGTCTTCGAGTTCGCCACCACGGTGACCATCCAGAACCCCAACAATGTCCCGATCCCGGCTCTCGATCTGCTGCTGGCAATGAAGATGTTTCAGGGCCAGGGCGCCGAGAGTCTGGGGGCGATCTGTGTGTCTATGTGCGGGGCCAATGATCGTGGCTGCAACGGCCAGCCCAAGCCCGGCGCCTGCACCTCGAATCAGCCAACCATCCGCACCATGCGAGACTTCGTCTCGGCCGTGCCGGGCCTAATCGCGGGCCTGGTCGGTGCGGCGCTCAGCGGCGAGCTCCAGAAGTCGACCATCGCCGCCGGTGGCAACGTTGTTTTGAACCTCAACTTTGGTCTGGGCATTGATCAGGCTCTGCGCGTCATCCAGCGCGTCATCCCGCAGCTTGTCGAGTCGCAGCTACAGCGCGGACGCCCATCGCTGGTCATCCCGGTCTCTGGCGAAGGCACGGTCTTCGTCAACATGCCCGGTAGTGGCCGCATCGGCGTAGGCTTCGGCCCGCTGTCGACCAACTGGCAAGTCCTCTAAGAAGGTGTTTACAAATTAATTCCCCGTCGAGCTCCAGAGGATGGGGCCGCAGCGGATCTCCTTTTTTCGACGCCCCGGCGGAAAAAGGAGGCCGCGTCCGCGGGGGCCCCAGCCGTGCAGCAAGGTCGCGTTGAGGGCCTTCGCAGATTAATATGTAAACACCTTCTAAGTGCCGGTGCAGCGCGGGGCGAAGAATTCGTCGTCGGATGCCGAGACGAACTCGTCGTTGCAATAGGCCGAGGTCAGCGAGTGCCCATTGCGCACGCACTGATCGTGATCGTGGCAGTCAAGCGTCAGGGTCTGGTCTCCCGAGGGACAGCTGGGGCCACAGTTACCGAAGCAGGCCCCGTACTCGGACAGGTTCGCGCCGTGATTCGGGGTCGTCGTCGTCCAGCGTCCACCGACGTAGTAGTACGTCGAAGCGGTGCGCGTTCCGACCTTGGCACTGCTCGTCGAGTTGGCGGCGTTGCGCGCATATAGGTTGCAGTTGTGAGTCGCCTTCACGTACTTGCCAAAGGACGAGCATAGGCTGGTCCAGCTGCGCTGTTCGGAGCCTGCTACCTGCCGCTGCATGGGTACGGTCTCGGTGGCCTGCGACCAGTTCGACACCACGCGGTACAGCATGGCCGACGCGGTCACGCCATCCTTGGCCAGCTCCTCGGCGCCATCGAGAGCCAGCACCAGGTCTTTCAGTACGGCGCGGTCGGCCTCCAGCATCTGCGTATCGCCGCCGGTACTGGCAAAGCCGTCGAGCTCAGCGACCTGATGGTTGGCGTCGACCAGCGCCGACAGGGTCATGCCGTTGACGTCAACCAGGATGTCGAAGACCTTCGCTTCGACCTCACGGCTGGCAAACGTCACACCCGTCTCGCCGCTGCGGAAGGTCCCCTTTACATCTGCGCCCTGTGCCTTGATCGAAAGAGAAGACGGTCCGGCGGGCTCGGCGTTTGTACAGGCCGAAAGCGCGAGCACCCATCCCATCACTGCACGAGTTTTTGACATGATCTGGCTCCTTTTCTGGGCGAGTTCCATCGACGAGCGCGCCGTCGAATCGAGGCCGAACATATCGGTTCAGCAGCGCAACCACAATGCGCATCTAACGTCCGCATCGACGTCGCCCGCGAGCCCTGACCACGGTCAGCAAGAGCAGCCCAAAAGCGGCAAGGCCAAGCCCCCCAGGCGACAGCCAGGACCGACGCTCCGTTAGGAACGCCCCGACCGCAGCTGGCGGCACGATGGCGCATCCTGGGGACGCCGAAGGGTCGCATTCCTGATAACAGCGGCAGGCATCGACGTTGTCGCGAGACTGCAGTCGCACGCAGCGCGCACCCGACTCGCGGCATGGCGAGCTGACGGTGCAGCGCTCGCCCAGGCGACCCGGCAGCAGGCCCGGCAACGTGCAGCGACGCAGCGGTTCGCCTTCGCTCGCGACATCCTGCCCAACGTCCTGACATATCAGCCCCGCCGGACAGCGATGTTGGTCGTCACAAGGCACGGCGCACTGCGCATCCTCGGTGGACGACGCGGCGGGGGGAGAAGATGGCTCAGTGGGCAGGGGTGCCCCGGGGGCCAGAAACGGCGCGAGGAAGGTCTGTAAAGAGGCCTCGACGCGGAGGTTGTCGCCATAGTCCAGGCAGCCCGGGTCGCCGGCGGTGGCGATGCCCACGACAAGCTCCTGTCCCTCAGCCGCCATCAGCACCGGCCCACCGCTATCACCGTGGCAGGTTAGCGCTGGCCCCTTGACGATGCGGAATGACTGATCTTGCACCGCAGCGACGCGGGCCGTGCCGCTGCGCTTGTGTCCGGGGGCTGCGTCCTGCGCATCACTTTGGCCGAAGCCGACCACGGTCACCACGGCCCCAACCGTCACCGCGATACGCTGCTGAAAGTCGAGCGGCAGCGGTGGCACGCTCCCGGGATCGACAGCTTCCTGTAAAACCAGCAGCGCCAGATCGAGGCCCACGCCGCGGCGCCGATAGCTCGGGTGGAGCTCGGCATGGCTGACGCGCCGGACCCACGCCTCGGGCGTCGAGACGCTGGCACCGAACAGGACTTCAAGCTGGTCGGGAAATGCGGCATCAGTGACACAGTGTGCCGCCGTTAGCACGATGCGGGGCGCGATCAGCGTCCCCGAGCAGTGGGGCGCGAGTCGCTCGCCGCAGTCGGTGCGCCGGCTACCAATCGCCACCACCGCCGCATGGCCGGAATCCGTCGCCCCGGCAACGATCGACTGCCGCGCTCCCGCTGTAGCGGGCGACTCGTTACTGCCTGGCTGCGGCCCGGTTGGCAGGCAGGCAACCCACAGCCCAAGACTTGCCGTGGCCACGACTTGCGATAGCTGCCGCAATCGTCCGACCGGCCGGATGACCGCCGGGAACTGCCACGCGCTCACGGTGCCTCAAGCTGTGCTCGCAGCGCAGCCCGGCGCTGGCGGAGCCGCGCGATCCGCACCTCATCGCGGCGGGCTTCCTCGGGAGACTGCGCCTGCCCGGCCCGCGCCCGCTCGGCTTCAAGTCGCGCCAGGCTGCGATCTAGCAGATCCAGCGCCGACCGCTGCATCTGCCGTGCTTCCTCGGCCGAGGGCTCGCGCTGCAGCGGTCGCGGCACCTCCTCCCCTGCGACCGGCGGGGGCTCTTGCGACGCGGAATCCTCGACGGCAGGGCTGACCGTTCCGGCGGCCGGAGGAGCGATCGCCGGGGGCGGCGGATCGCGGACGGTGCTTTGGGCCGATCGCGGTGGCGCCCCAGTCCGCGCGACACCACGCTCCGCGGGGCGAACCGGCGGCCCGTCGTGGCGTCCCCGCAGCGCCATCCAAGAAGCCGCTAGCAGGACACACAGCGACAACGCGATCCAGCCGAACCAGCCGGTGCCCCGGCCCTGCCGGTCGCTCAAGGTGGTCGTCATCGGGGGACCTTCCTCCTGCACTCACAGCGCGAAGATTTTCCAGCTCCCGCCTTCGGGCTGCAGACGAATGATGGCCTCGGTGTGTCGGCCGCGCAGGCGGGATCGAACCAGACGAGCAGTGGCACTGCGACCATCTGGCGTCACCTCGACCACGCGCTCTAACGGGAAGCGCTGCAGCTGATGCAAGAGCTCCGGGCAGCCAGCGGCCGCGACCTTTTTGCGATAGGGAGTCCCCAGCTCGGAGAGCACCCGCGGGCAGTCTCCCGCCGCGATGGCGACAAAGAACTGCTGCACCACCTGCGCTGGATCCTCGCTGGGAAGTGGCTCGCGACACGCTGTGGTGATCAGCACTGGCAACATCACGCAGAGCAGAAGCCCAAGCCGTCGCATGCGCGGAGCAAATCATGAGCGACCTGCAAACACAAGACGCGGGGGGACTCCCAGCCCGGCTAGCCTGCGTGGAGCGTATGGATAAGCGGCGCTCGCCTGTAGCTTGACGCTGGTTGATTAGGGCAGCTCGCTCAGGGCATCGGCGATGGCTTGCGCGCTGGGGCGGCGGTCAGGGGCGGGATCGAGGCAGCGCTCGATAAGATCGGCGAGGGGACCACGCAGATCAGGGCAGCGGATCGAGAGCGGCGTGTACCAGCGCTGACCCGGTCGCAGGTTGAGAAAAATCGGCGGCTGTGGCGAGGGCAGATCGCCAGTCAGGAGCTCGTAGGCGACGACGCCCAGACTGAACACGTCAGAGGATGGCCGCGCCAGCTTGGCGCCTTTGACAAGCTCAGGCGCCATGTAAAGCGGCGTGCCGATGATCACGCCGGTCTGCGTCAGGGCTCCGCCGACCGATGCGGCGTTGCCATCCAGCGTCCCCTGCGTCTCACCGGAGGGTCCCAGCGTGGGCGGTGGCCCAGATGGCAGAGCGGACTCTGGCCCGGACCTGGCCGATCCAGGCTCGTCGATCGTGATGTTGTAAAGCGCCATATCGACATCGGGCGCCGGGCCGGCCAGCTTGTCATCGTCCCCCGCCCCTTCCGTCGGCAGCAGCGCCGACACACCAAAGTCCGCGAGCTTCACTTCGATGGCGTTCCCGGCGGCCAATAGGATGTTGGCGGGCTTCAGATCGCGGTGGACAGTCGGCCCCGTCGAGAATCGCGAATCCTTCCTTCCTCCGAAACAGCGCAGCGACGGCAACGCGGGGAAGCCACTTCCCACAGCTTCCCCGCTAGCCCCCTGCGCCCCCTTCCTTGCAACCCCGCCACCTGGCCAGCAAAGCACAGGGCAGCCCCTACAGCAGTGTGAGCGGGGCAACCTCGCCCCTGTGGCCTCGCCGATCGCTAGGCGCTAGCGAGGCCCGCAGGTTGAGCGGCAGCACGTTCCCCAGGGCAACGGCATCGCCGCTGTCTGCTAGGGCTTGCCCGACGAGCTGTAGTTGCATGCACAGACGCTCTAAGGCATCCGCAAACAGCGGCTGGCAATGTCGGGCATAGGCGCGGCTGACATCCTTGTACTGAGCCAAGATCGCCGCCGCGATCGCCTGCCAGTGCTCAAGCCAATCGATCGGCAAGAGGCCCCGCCCCGACAAACGCGACCCGACGACGACAGCGCCCGCAGTGCAGGCCAAACAGCGCCACCCGTAGCCGCGGCCATAACAGCGCACCGCAACATCGCCGCGCACGGGGAAATAGCGCATGCGCCGCCGGCACAGCTCGCAAGGTAGCGCCCGATCGATTACGAGTGCTTGCGCCTCTGCCAGTACGCTTGCTTCATCGCCGCGGTAGATGGTCATGAATCGCCTTCCGTACCGACGCATAGCACCGCGCCGTGAAGGCGATCAAGCAGGCAATCGGCTGGGTTCGCTACGCCGAGCAGACGTGCCTATACGCGCTCATCTGCGGGGAAATCCGCGCGGTACGTCCGTGTCCGTCGCTACGTGTGCACGCTTGACCGCCTCCGAGCGCGCGCGGTAAGGACCTCGGTCCTACTCGCCCGCGTCGTCGTCCGCGCCACCGGACTGCATGCGGCGGACTGCTTCTTCGTACAGCTTCAAGATCAGCGCGCGCAGCTTGTCTAGGTCTGCGATGGAGCTGAAATACACGCGCGTCTTGTCTGCGTGCTCTGGTACGGATTCCGTCGACAGGCCGCCTGCCAGCGGCTCCACCTGCAAAAGCGGCAGGCGCGCGACGAACGACTTGCGGCGGCTACCCGCGGACAAGCGCAGGAACCATGTGCGGGGCGGGCCGAGGTTGATCGCGAGGAAGTTGATCCCGTCGCGATACTTCACGGGCACGCGAAGCGGAGACTCTGCACAGATGCGCTTGACCGCCTGGAAGATCTCCTTTTCTTCCTCGGTGGTCTCTGCGCCGGGAGCCGTTGTTCCATCGGGTTCTGGCAACGCGGTAGGGCTTGGCTTGGCTACGCTCGCCGGCTTGGCCGAGGTATCTGGCGAAGCTGTGTCGGCAGACTTCTCCATCGCTGCGCGAGGCGGTGCGGCTGGCGCAGTTGATGCAGCCGGTGGCGATGCAGCCGGTGGCGATGCAGCCGGTGGCGATGCACTCGGCGGCGGTGCGATCTCCTGCTGGATTCCCTTGGTCATCATCCCGAGGAGCGCACTCTGGATCGATTTCTTCACGATCGGCTCGAAGCGACTCACGACATTGGCGTTCACGCGCCCGCCAACCAGATCTAACTCGCCGAGAATGAATCGGATGAAGTTCTCCGAAGGGCTGCGCAAGAGATCGTTGATTAGCGCGGTCACACGTACCAGCGAGATCACTTCCTCGGCATGGCGCTTCACGATGCCTGGGTTGAAGTGTTCTTTGGTAAACGGCTTCAGTAGCTCTGCTTCGCGCTCATTGATGCGCAGCATGTTCAGCTCCAGAAACGGAGCCGCATCCATGATGTTGTCCACGCGCAGGTCTGTGAAGAAGCGATACTGTACGCCGTTAGTGATTACCGCCAGTTTCACCAACGGTGTGGAGTTGAAGTAGCGCGCAAGTTGGCCATCATGATCTTCGAGCGGCACGTCAATCGCCTTGCACTCGACAAAGATCGCTGGCCCGCCTTTCAGAGTGATGGCGTAGTCGATCTTCTCAAGCTGGCCGCTCGACTTCTTCTTCGCAAAGTCGGCCACGTACTCAGGCCGGACCTCGGTCGGGTCATAGACATCGAAGCCCAGCACCTGCAAAAATGGCAGAATCAGCGCCTGCTTCGTGGCTTCTTCGCCTTTGACATGCGCCTGCCGCTTCTTGATCTGCTCCGAGAGATTGCGAAGGTCTTCAAACAGTCCCATGGCCCCTACCTGCTGAAGTGTCACACGATGGCCCGTCGGCAAACGACAGACAGATTCCGCTACGAGAATATCACGAGCGAGCCTTTGGGTAACTCATTTCGTGCAGACGGGCGGGTGTGAGCGCGAAAGGCGGCCAGTGTCGGGTTTGAGGGCTAGCCAAGGCAAGGGTTGGTGTCCAGACGCGTCCATGGTGCCGAAGCTCGCACTGTCACCGCCGCCGTCCTAGCTGCAAGCGCAAGGCAAGGGTCACCGGAAGTTGATGAATTGCGCGGAACGCTCTCGGCAACTTCCTAGTCTGATGTAGCTCGCGCGATTGGGATGATCGGGGAGGGGGAAATCCCCCTGCACCTTAAGCGTCCCAGATACAGTTTCGACCCGGTCCGCCGCCGCAGGCGACAGCGCGCTCGGGCGCTATCTGGCTGCGCTTATCGCGCCGGCTGGGGCACAGGAGCCGCTGAGGGGGCGCTGGGGGGCCGCCCATATGCCTCGACCAGTTTCTGCGCGCCACCGGCGTCTAGTACAGCGACAGCGGCAATAGCCGGGAACTGGGCGAGTCCACGCTGCCACAGTGACACATAGCCGATCGCCTCTATCTCTTTTCCGACTTTCACCTCGATGGCTCGGCGAGTCATCACGGACATGTAGCCGCCAGTCATTTTGATAGTTATGTTCGTTCCGTCGATAGCCCGGCGCACTGCGGTGACCTTTCCGCTAGTCAGTCCGGCCATTCCGAGGAGAGCAGAGAAGTTCTGATGGGACTTGAAGTCGGAACCCGTCAGCATGGGCTTCGAGCGCTTCTCGAGAACGCAGAGGATATCGAGATCAACCGGCAGAAGGGAGGGCATACCTAGGCTGCTGACCGCTCCTTTGTCCTCAATCTTCTCAGTCAATGCTATCGCTGAGAGCGCCGTATGCTCGGCTGCCAACCGATTGAGCTGCCCTTCGATGTTCCGGGGATGCTGCTGGCCGGCATCGATAGCCAGGCAGACCTCCCGAATATCTCGAGGTCTCGCTGGGGCGGCGGCCGTGGGGGAAGGGGAAGAGAGGTCGGTCAGTGGGATCGGATTGGCTGCAAGATCGCGGGGGGCCTGGCTGACCACCGAGCGCTGACAGCCAAGGAGCAGCAAGGCAGCACAGACATTTCGCATAGCAGTTATTTTGACGCCTAGTCGAAAAAATTGGCCATCTTCCAGTATCTCACCGTCCGGTTCGTGCTGCTAAGTCCAAGTCGAGGATACCGATCTGTGACCCCTGCGCCCAATCCTACGGGGTTCGTCGCTGTTTAGAGCTGTGAAGTGAACGGGGATCAGTGAGCGGGGGATCGCGCTACCTGCTGCCCAGTAGCGCGCCGGGCGGGCCTACCTGCTGCTTCGCTTCGCCTTGCCCTTGCTCCCGGCCTTGCTGGCCTTCCTGGGCTTCTTAGTGGCGGTCTTCTTCGCTGTCGTCTTCTTCGCGCTAGCCTTCGTGGTCTTCTTCGTCGCCTTGCGGCGCTTCTCCTTCTTCTCGTCGAGGGTGATGGCGATGGTGTATTTGCGGGTCTTCTTTTTGTTCCAGGCTTTGCGGACCTGCGTGTCGCCAGGTTCGCGGAGTTTTTTGAGTCGGGGCATGGAACCTCCTAGGGTTCGTCGTCGTCGGTGGTTTGGGTTTGCGGCGGCGGCGGAGCGGCAGAGATTGGAATGCCATCGTTGAGGCTGCGCAGGATGTCGACGAGGCGCGCGTTTGGCGGGGCGCCGGGGCGGACGTAGCCGGCCTGGCCGGGAGCGGCCGAGGTCGTAGGGGTGGCGGGGTTGAGCAGGTAGCCGTAGGCTTGCGGCGGCGGCGAGCCGGGGAGGCGCGTGCCGCCTTCTACGACGCCAGGCGCGACGAGGCCGGCATTGTCGTAGATCTCGATGCTGGTGAGCTTGGCGCCGCCGCCGTCGGCGGGGTTGAGGTTCACGACGTACATCCGCCAGCGTCCGCCGCCGATGGGACGCTGAAAGGCGAGCAAGCCTTCGGCCGATAGGCGGATGAAATACTGTCCCCAGTAGCCCTCTTGAATCCAGCGCGCCATGGTGCCCCCCCCGTCGGTGCGTGGTTACGATTGGTCGTCGACGTTGATGGTCTCGCCAGGCGCGGCATCGCCGACGACGATCCGTAGGGTGGCGATGACGGCAGAGACTGCGGCCACGTTGCCCGACGGGCTCTCGCCGACGATCTGCTTGAACTTGTCGTCCCAGATTTGCAGGGTCTTTTTCCCGGCGACTTTGCGAACTTGCCAGCGTGCCATGGTGGATGCTCCTTTTTGGGGTTGCGTGCGCGGCGTTTTCCCGTCGCTGTCGTCTACTTCTTGGCTAGGCGGAGGACGTAGCGACACTCCCAGACGCCCGCGCTGATCGCGGTGACGGGCTGCTCGAAGAAGCGCATGATCGTCCCGGTGGCGCGGTACTCGCGCTTGCCGTCCGAGCCTTTGGCGCTGACAAACAGCAGGTGAGACGGAATGCTCCACGACAGCCCGTTATCCGTCGGAGTCGGCCCCGGCGGTGGGAAGACATCGGAGTCCGCGCTAAGACGTGGGCGGACTTCGATCTCGAACCACGCGCGCAGATGATTCGACACCTTGAACGTGTCGCTCTGCGGCATGGCGACAAGCTGATACGTCGGAATCGCCGAGCCGGGCAGCGCCGGAAACGCGGGGCTCTGCATCCACGATCCATACAGCGCCATGTCGCGCACCGTCGGCGGATCTTGGCCGGTGATGAGCTTGTAGGTCTCTTCGTCCGAGATCTCGAACTCCTCCCACAGCGCGTCGACCTCCGCGAGTG
>CALFYE010000348.1 GCA_937952145.1 uncultured Myxococcales bacterium | reverse complement strand
CAAGCGGGCTTTAAGGCGGAGCTGATCGAGCGTCTGTCATCCCGCATGCGGCCACCCGTACTGTATCAGCACAGCCAGGAGCACCATCGCCAGCGTCGGCTGATCGCGCGCTACTTTACGCCCAAGGCGACCAGCGCGAGCTATCGCCCGATGATGGAAAGCTACGCCGATGCGCTGATCGCTGGGCTGCGCCGCAGCCGGCGAGTCGATCTGAGCCAGCTGAGCTTGACCATGGCGGTGCAGGTCGCGGCCCGCGTGGTCGGTCTGACCAACAGTCGAATGGGCGGCATGGCGCAGCGCATCGCGGCCTTCTTTCGTCGGAGCGCTGGCCTTTCTGGCCGCTTTTCGGTGGGGGGCCTTTGGGGCCGCGTGCAGGGACAGCTGGACTTGCTGAAGTTCCTATATCTGGACGTGGTGCCGGCCGTGGACGCTCGCCGCGCAGCGCCAAAGGACGATATCATCTCGCATCTCCTGTCGCAGGGGGCGACGCTGCCCGAGGTGCTGACGGAGTGCGTCACCTACGCCGCCGCCGGCATGGTGACCACGCGCGAGTTCATCTGCATGGCCGCTTGGCATCTGCTGGAACATCAGACACTGCGCGATCTGTATCTATCGAGCAGCGAACCGATGCGGCATCGACTGCTGCAGGAGGCGCTGCGCTTGGAGCCGGTCGTGGGCGATCTAAAGCGGCGGACGAAGGCTCCGCTTACGGTGAAGACTGCCGGGGTGCGGGCTGTGATTCCGAGCGGAGCCCTGATTCATATTCACATCGGTACAGCGAATCTAGACTCCGATGTGGTGGGAGACAACCCGCGGGCGATCTGTCCGGAGCGCCCCCTGCGTGCCGACTGCAGTGCACCCGCACTGCTGAGCTTTGGCGAGGGGGAGCATCGCTGCCCCGGAGCCTTCGTCGCGATCCAAGAGAGCGACATCTTCCTACAGCGCCTGCTTTCCATCGAGGGCTTGCGCATCGAAAAGTCTCCAACCGTGTCCTGGGGCGACATCACGCAGGGCTATGAGCTGCGCGACTTTGTTATCGCCACGGTTTGAGTCCCCCCCGGGCTCCAGCGTTCGCAGCAGCGCGGCTTGACGCCGTGGTCGTTGAGCAGGTTGGCGATCTCGGTCGGCTGTTTGCCTTCGGCGTACCAAGCCCAAGAACAGATCGTGAAACAGGCGCTCGTAAGCCTCGATCAGCGTCGTCGCCTGCACGCTGCTTAGCCGGCGCACCGCCTTTTGCAGCCTGTCGTCGGATAGCCAGGGATTCAGCCGCCGCAGCGCCGTGCATTCCAAGCCCCACTCATACCGCCCCCTCCTCCCCTTGACCGGCACTTCGCCGGAGAGTAGGACGGACACAAGAGCCGTATTTGCTGCGGGTGAGCTTGCTGCGGCAGGCGGCGGCGCGAGGCACTGGACCTCTCGCGCCAGGCGCTGGCGCAGGCGTCTGGCGTCGCGACCTCGACCATCCGCAACCTCGAACGCGGGCGCGTGGCCCGGCCCGAGCCGCTGACGCTGCGCCTGCTGTGCGGCGCGCTGTCGCTGCCGATGCCCGGGGAAGAGGGGCTGTACCTGTCGCTCGACGGCGTGCCCGCGGATCGGCTGTGCCAGGTCACCCGTGCTGCGCTGGACGAATACGCGCTGCGTCGCCGCGACCACCGGCGCTTCATCGCTGCCGTGGCCCCAAACCAGACGATGC
The DNA here is from genome assembly GCA_937952145.1 of uncultured Myxococcales bacterium. Lineage (GTDB taxonomy): Bacteria > Myxococcota_A > Polyangia > Palsa-1104 > JAEUJZ01 > JAEUJZ01. Next base: position 355 of record CALFYE010000348.1, on the reverse strand, counting down.
AGCAGGTGACCCACGACCGCGATCTGGCGCTGTGCCTGTGCGACCTCTTACGCGGGATCGATGACTTCTAAGCGGATCAGCCCGCGTTCTTTATCCCTTCCCCCCATCGCTGAACCGCCCCAGGAAACCGCCGATGACTCCACCATCCCCGGCATCGGATGACGCCAAGATCGTCATTGATGTCGGTTCCCCAAACGTCAACCGCGCCATCTCGCCCGCCATGTAGTCCGGCGCGAGGTGGCTGTAGATCGACGTCATCTCGAACTTGCTGTGCCCGAGGATCTTTTGCAGCGCCAGCAGGTTGCCGCCGGACATGACGTAGTGGCTGGCGAAGGTGTGGCGCATCGCGTGCCAG
>CALFYE010000347.1 GCA_937952145.1 uncultured Myxococcales bacterium | reverse complement strand
CCTGTACGGAGAGGTGCCGCTGACCTTCGCCGAGCGGGCGGCGATGCACGACTGCCCGACGCTGCCAGGGCTTGATTCGCCGTGCCAGGTAGCGCTGAACTTGTCGGCGCTGCGCAACAAGATTGAGAATGGCAGTAGCCCCGTCCAGGTAGCGCTGGCAGAAGACGCGCAGATTTTGGCGTGCCTGAATCACTTGTCGCCGCTGAAAGCGGCGGCGGTGTTCTCCTCGATTCAGGCGGCGTTGGGGCCGCTGCTCGCCCGGCTGCCGCAGGTCGCTCGATGGCTGACTCCGGCGGCTCCCGCGACCCCCGCCCCCGATACACGGACAACCGTTGCCGCGACACCGCCGCCTGCGCTCTCGGCTCAGCCGGGCGGACCGCCGAAGGTGGCCGCGTCCACGCATCCGGCTGCGTACGGGGGACAGCGGCATCGACCCGCGAGCAAGCTGGGCACCTCTAAAGAAGCGGACGATCCCGCCGAGCTCCCGCATCTTCCTGGGTTGCCGGGATGGTCTGGCGGCAGGCCGTCGAGAGCTGTTGCGGACAACACGTCGCCGCCGGCAGCGCCCGCAGAGCGGAGGGGCAATCTCGGCCCCGTCCCTGCCGCGCAACCAAGCTCGACCCACCGGTCAGCTCAAAGCCCGTCAACGTCGGCTGCGCTCCAGAAAGGTCCACCGAAAGTCGCGGCGAAAGCCCATCCGCACGACGCACAGCCGGTGAGCCGCGCGCCCGAGCCGGTTGCTGTCGCTCCCGAAGCGGTCGGCGAGCACGAAAGCCACGAGCCCGAGCCCTCAACCCCCCTGTGCGGCACCTATTGCAAGCTGACCCTGGGTGCGGCAGCCACTGGGGCCGCGGTCGTCGGCGGCGAGCTCGTCAAAGACGGCATTATCATCGGAGCCGCGGCGACCGGTGGGGGTCAGGGGATGAGCGCTGTGGGCGTGGCCGGCGGTGCGGTGGCGGGAACGGTTGTCATAGATGGAGTCGCGGAGCATATTAAGCCGCCAAGTGCGCCAACAGACCCAACCCAGCCCAAGAGAGCCGAGCAACCAGCAAGCTCCGCCGACCATAGAGCGAGCGAAGAAACCGCTGGCCAGGCTACACCCAAACGAGGAACTTTCAAGGGCGACCTGACCCGACTGCAGGAGCTCGCTAAATCCGAGCGTGTGGACAATCGGATTGGTGCCCAGGGAGAGCTAGACGCAATCGAACGGCTCTTGCAGGAAGGCAAGAACGTAGAGAAGCTGCCGGAGCGGAGTGTCCCTGATCAGGGAGACCCCGACTTGCTAGTCGATGGAGAATTGCGAGAGATAAAGACACGAGAAGATCCACTGAATGATCAGTGGATTAAACGGCAGATTGAAAAAGCTAATGGACAAATAGAGACCAGTGGATACGGCGAAGGTCCCCAAGGCTCCGTTGACTTACAGCTTAGAGGCCAACCTGAGACAGATGAGCAATTGGTGCAAAGAGCCGAAAGACAAGTACTCAGACAGTTCCATGCCAATAGGTCAAGAGGCTTGACCGCAGTGCGCATCTATAACGACGGTCGGCTCATCGCAGAATGGAGCCGGATAGGGACTCAGGTAGTCCGAGTATACTCGACGCTGCCCTGATGAGCACCAGGAGAAAATGATGAGCCAGGAAGAAGCTGAGAAACTAACTTACATTAGAAATTGGGAAGTTGCAACTTGGCATTATTCTATGAAAGAAAATCCCCCTGGAGTTGATCTATACAATGCTGCCGCAAGGGCGTCCTGGCTTGCCAAAATCACTTCATACATACTGAGCTCACTGGAAGGATTTGCGAAAGTTGGTATCATAGATGTTACGACGGACTCAAAAGGAGAGGGTAGTTTTCGAGCCATTTCTGATACGCCCGAGAACAAGATTTGCTTAGATTCCTTTCTCAAAGCAACGCACGATGTGTCAGAGATTACCATGTGGCTCAGCTTGAAATGTATCCATATAAATATGAACGGATTACCAGAGGACGTTTTACTTGCAAATAATGGTTGGATTTTCGTGGAAAATAATATTAGTGAATATGGAAATACAGAAGAAGGACTAATTTGCATAGCATTTAACCTGGAAACAAATATTTACTCGCCAATAGCAAATGGTGACAATCGGGCACTGGCAGCGCTCAATGCACCAAAGCTACGAAAATTCTTGCGCCTACTATCTGAAATTCCATCGATAAAATTTGACGAAATCGATGACCCTGTGGGCTTCATCAAGACCGCCAGGAGGTATGGCGTAGTTGACTGTTATGGGTACAAAATGCCTGACGACCCTCGCGCGTTTGAGGAGCTTTTGAACAGCGAGTCATCTACCTACAGACGGGACAAAAATAACTAGAACTCTGCCTACGCATTTCCAGCGGGAGTGGCTTTAGGAACTTATGTGGCCGCTTGTAGCTTACAGTAGATGCACAGACAGCGTTACAGTCAGCTTAACGGCGCCTGCTTCATGTTCCCCGATTACGAGCTTCCCGCCACGGCAATCGACGAGATTTACCAGCTCGGTCCACGCGATGCAGTCACCTTATCAAGGTCCACGCACAGCGGGGTGTCACTGCTGAGCCCCTTCGCGGCGGCGCACTTCGCCTGGGCCGGGGACATATCTGGCGCCGAGCTGCGCAGATCGCCGGCGCAAAGGGCTCCCAAGTCGAGGGGCTTATCCTCCTGGCACGCGGTAGGGGTTCGAAGATGCGCTCCTGGCTGGTGACGGGCTAGACGGTCGTGAAGGCCAGCTCTCCTACGGCTGGACCTGGCACCGCCCGCAGTCGTTTCTGGCGACGCAGAACCCGGATTCTCAGTCAAACCGCGTCACGTTGCGCTCACAGCGAGCGTGACGCTGCCCTACACCCAATGCGGATGCCAGTTTAGCGCGCGCATCGTGACGCATTCATAAAGCAGCAGCTCGACGAAAAGTTGCTGACATCATCTTGTAAGTACGTGAATTCGTTCGGCATTGTGCTCCACCGTTCGCGCCGCAACGTGACGCACGAAAACGCATCACGATCCTCCTGCGTTACGCGGCCTGGGCTCTCGTTGCTGGTGATTTTAGGTACGCTGAGTCGCATGGGGAAGAAGTGCTTGTCTTGTTCGCGTGCCTTACCCAGTGAGGCAGTGGCCCGCCTTCGGTACTGCAACACCAAATGCCGCTCGCGGGCCTATCGCGAGCGGCATCGATCTTTACGTCAACCGCCAAAGGGGGCTGGAGCCAGGCCGACTGCAGCGCTGCCTCATGCGGCGAGCCGACCCGCATCGCCCGCTTCCTCACTGCGGCCTACATCATGCCAGCCATCGCCCCATCCTCGCCGGCCTAAAACACGTCGGGGCGGTCTCCCTCGTGTGGGTACACGAAAACCACCCGTGTCGGACCTGCTGAATGCGCTACGCACCGAGTTCCTCGAGGCTCTCGCCGGAGCCGAACTTCGGATCGTTGCGCGAGCTCGCGAGGCAGTCGCACCCGTGCCGCTTGCTCGCCAGTTGTTGTCGCAAGCTCCGCCGAATGCGGCCGGCTATCGCCTCGTTCTGCCCCCAGACTCGGCCGGCGGCAAGCCTCGGTATGCGCCCCGCAAGACCGCGGCCGGCACAGCCCCCTGCTGGACGGTGCGACAGCTGCAGCTGCCTGATGATGATCGCCTTCGCGAAGGCGAGGTGTATCGGATCGTATGGCTCGACGCGCAAGGCTGCCGGATTCCGCCCACTCCCGCAGACGGTGTGCCTGGACTGCGCTTCTTCCTGGCCAGAGCGACCCTGTCAGACGACCCGGTTGATCAGCAGTACGAGCAGGCGCTAGTCGCGGCCACCGGCCAACCCAGCGAGGCTCGGGTACGTCAGCAAGTCACCGAGCGACACCTGCGTCGCGCCCACGATCTGGAGCAGCAAGCGGCCCTTGCCCGCAGAGCCGAACGCGAGGCCGAGGAGCTACGCCGCACCGCAGCCCACTTGGCGGAGACCCGCCAACAAGCCGCTGAGCTGGCGGAGGTGCAGCGCCGAGCCAAAGAGCTGGCAGCTGTCCAGGTCGCCGCCCAGCATCCGAGCTGGCAGCTCTGGCTCCCGGTCGCGCTGTCGTTTCTGCCCACGCTGATGCAGGGCGGACTGCTGCTCTGGGAGCGATCTCAGACCGCGTCCGATCCGAAGGGCGAGAAAAACGAGGCAGCCCGCAGCAAGCTCCGCGGGGCTTTTAACGAGGCTCTCATGCAGATTAGCGGTGCGCTCGATAAGCTGTCTCCATCCTCTGCTCGGCAGGCAGGGCCGCAGCTGCAAGCGGTGCCTGCTACGAACACAAGCGCTCTCCCTGCCGCGGCAGTGGAAACAGCGGCGCGAGACACCAAGGTGCTTACTCTGTCGCCGCAGACAGCTTCATCGGCACCCGTGGTCGGCCCGAGTTCGGTCCAAGCCCTTCCCGGCCTCCGTGAGCTGGAACAGAAGCAAGCTCGTCTCGCCCAAGTGAAGCTCGAGGTGGCCAGCCTGGCCAAAGCCCCAGACTCTGTGGAAAAGTTGGACCGCCTGCGTCGCTTATACGTCGAACTGGGGCAGCTCGTTCAGCAGACGTATGCGCTGACTAGTCAGGTCTCTCTGCCGCCTGGAGGCGGCGAACCCCCTATTAAAACCTGAGTGCGAAGGAATGTCGCTCCTTGAATCGCGACCAGGCGCTCCCGTGGTGCCTGGAGGGTCCGATGGACATTACTTTGTCGCTCGAAATTGCTTACCGATCTCCTGCGCGGATACCCGCTGATGCTCGTAGCGGCCGCAGTTCTTTGGGAACTCGATTCCGGGAGTTCTGGCGCTTGTGGCAGCATCATCTGGGGCAGCGGCCAAGCTATTGTCGGCCACGAAGCGCCTGAGCTTGTGCTGCCGCCGCGCCGCTCGGGCCAATCGGCCTTCGATGTGACAGGCGGTGGGCGGCAGACATGGTGCCTGCACGTAAGGTCCTACTCCTGTCGGCGCTCCGCGCGCTGACTACAACACCGTTGGCAGCGCCCGCCGCAAGCTCATACCGCAGCATGAGGCTACTTGGTGTGCCCACTAACTCGGCTCATGATCTGGCGGTGGCGGGGCAACCTTGAGGTTCCGATCTCCTGAGCTCCAGTTGAGTTTAGGGTTAATGTAAGGAATGCTCACTCGCACGAAGGGCTCAGCAATCACTCGATGTTGCGCGTCAAAGTATGCGACTACATAATCCAAAGGAATTGGAACTGAAGGGGATTCAAATGGCTCCAGCTTGTAGATCGGGAACCGACCGAGCACGGGCGAGGGGAACCAACGGATGCGCGGATATTTGCCTCCGCCCACCGGCTGCGTGCACCCCAACCGATACCCGATGGCACCGGCCGGAGCATGGGCGTCAATCAACATGTGCACTTCATCCGGCGGTGGGAATGACCTCGATTGCATGATTTTGTCGAACATCTGCCTCGTAAGCCGAGCGACTGGAAGCTTCATCATGGTCTGGGACTTTTCCGAAACCCGGGCTGCCGCCGCATCGTCGGCACATTTGTCAGAACAGTACCGTTTGTATTTTTTCCATGGGAATGAAGTGCGACAATTCTCACATCTCATTTGTGGAATTCCCAGCATAAACGCCTCCTGTAAAAAATCATATTTTACATTACATAAAAATGAAATCAAAAATCTATTGAATCGTCGGTGGATGCGACGGATGGGGTCCACGGCGTTGTATAGGGAGCTGGCGGCGAGGGGCGACCCCGCCCCTCGGGTTCCCTGGGTTAATGCCACGAGAGGCACTCGGAAAAAGGTCCTGGAGGCTGCTTCGAACCTCTGTTTCAAGGGCCGGAATCGGGGGCTGCTACCAAGGCTTCGCGGGCCGGAGGATACGTTCACAATCCGATTCCGCAGGCCAGGTCGTTTTTGCTTAGCAATTTCCGACACTTAGATGGGAGGCTCATTTCTTGCATATGCTCCTCGCTACAGAGCCCCCACGCAAGCCCCTGTAGCAGCCCCCTGCAGCGGTCCCCAGAACCAGCCCGCCGAAACCGCTCCAGGGAGTGCCTTCCGGCACCTGCACTAACCCACTGTGGTTCGGCACGGAACCAGCAAGCCCGCCGCCGAAACAGACACCGCAGACAACAGATCGGAAGAGCGT
>CALFYE010000346.1 GCA_937952145.1 uncultured Myxococcales bacterium | reverse complement strand
AGACGGCCCGCGAGCTGCCAGAGACGGCCCGCGAGCTGCCAGAGACGGCCCGCGAGCTGCCAGAGACGGCCCGCGACGGAGCCGCCACGCTCGCGGCGGAGGCAGCGCCTAGCGAACCGCTGGCCATCGCCCCCGACGAGTCCATAGCCCCGACCGAATACCGACCGCGGGTCAACCTGGCCTACTTCGAGACCCTCGCTGGCCAGGCCGAAGCGGTGGCCGCGGAGCCCGAACCTCCCGCCATACCTGCCGCCCCGCCGACGACGATCCCCCCCGCGGCTCAGCCCGCTGCGCCGCCCCCCGAGCGTGAGCCGCTCGCCGAACCGCAGGCTCCCAGCTCGACCTCGACCGTCCCCCTGCTGGTGCTCGATGGATTCACCGCTCGCATCGATGGCCGCACGGTGCTTAAGGACATCAGCTTCCGGCTAGAGCGACGCGGTGTCTACGCCGTGATGGGCCCAGGCGGCAGCGGCAAATCGACGCTGGCAGGCATCCTGGGCGGCCAGAATCGCGCTTCGGGCGGCTGGTCCTTCGAGGGGCTCTGCGAATACAACGGCCGGCCGCTGGGACGGGGGCGTCGGCCACTCAGCGTGCCTCAGGTGCTGCACCGCCCATCGCTGTCGCTGTCGAGCTACCTGCGCTCCGAGTCGCCGCAGGGTGAGGCGCTGACCACCGCGCAGCTAGAGGCGCAGCTCCGGCAGGCGCGACTTGCCCGCCTCCTCCCCGAGCTAGATAGCGAGCCAAGCCGCATCGTGCCGCCGCTCAGCGAGAGCGAGTGGTGGCGTCTGGCGATCGCCCGCGCCCTGCTCGCCGAGCCCGAGCTGCTCTGTGTCGACGAGCCGACCGCTGGTCTGTCTGAGCGCGAGGCGGCGCCGATCATTGATCTTCTCAAGGCCGAGGGTCTGCGTCGCACGGTGCTGTTCGTCACTCACAATCAGCAGCACGCCCGGGTGATCAGTCACTCCACCCTCCTTATCGCCGGCGGGCGCCTGCAAGAGATCGACACCACCGAGGTGTTCTTCAGCGGACCGAGCAGCCGAGCCGGCCAGGATTACGTGCGCACCGGCGGCTGCTATGTCCCGTCGCCCGATGCGCTGTCCGAGCACCTGTCGGAAGAATTTCAGCCCGAGGCGACCGAACCACCGACGCTGGCCCTGCCGCCCGAGCCGCCGCCGCCGCCCAGCATCGCGCCCAGCATCACGTCCAGCATCGCGCCCAGCCCCGCGACGATCGCCCCCGACGTGGCTACGCTGTGGAGTGGATCGCCGGGAGGCGCCCGCCCTGTGCTCTCGCTGCGCCGCTTCAGCCTGCGCGTCGGCGCCCGTCAGCTGCTCTCCGAAGTCAGCTTTGATCTGGCGGATCGCGGCCTCTATGTGCTGGCGATTCCCGACGGGGTCAGCAAGCGCATGCTGGTGCGAGCGCTGTGCGGACCGCGACCCGCCAACTTCCACATCGATGGCCAGGCCTCCTACGGCGATGGCACGCTGGGCGACGGCAACTCGCCCGCCACGCCGCAGAGCGGAGCGCAGCTCCTGATGATGTCGGTGGCGCTTTACATCGGCAGCGCCCTCTCCGAGCAGGCGATGTCGCGACTTGAACAGCGCACGACCACGCAGCGCCTGCTTCACGACGCCGGCTTCCCTGAGCTCCTCGATCGACTCGATGACGACATGACCAGCGTCGAGCCGGCTGAGCGCCGCGTGCTCGAAATCCTGCGCGCCACGGTGGGCAGCCCGCGCGTGCTGGTGCTGGAAGATCCCCTGGCTGGCCTGCCGCTCGGCCCGCGTGAGCGCGTCATCGCCGTGCTGCACAAGCAAGCCCGCCTGCGCAGTCTGCTTTTGGTGTCGCAGGACGATCAGCTGGCCCGCGAGCTACACGCCCCGCACGGCTGGATCATCGATGGCTGCACGACGACCCAGGCTCCGCCGCCGCCCGAGCCCGAGCCCGAGCCCGAGCCGGTCGCCATCGCCCCGGCTCCGCCGCCCCCGGCCCCTTCGGCACCGGCGTTGTATAGCGACCGCCTGGCCGAGGCCGAGTCCGCACCGCCGACTGACTACGCGGCGCCCGAGCCCACGCGACCACTTGGCCGTGGCCCGCGCGGCTTTCAGTGGCTGCGTCCCGGCGCCCTGGCTGGCATGCCCGCCCCCGGCATGACCCACGATCTGACCTACGACCTTGACCTGATCCGCGGCGCCGGCATCAGCCACTTGGTAACGCTGACGCAAGAGACGCTGCCCGTCGAGGAGCTACGAGCCCACAGCCTGATCGGCCTGCACTTTCCCATCGTCGATATGGATGTCCCCAGCGAGGACGCAGCCGCCCGCCTGGCCAGCCAGATTGCCGAGCTTCTCGCCGCTGGCCGCTCCGTCGGCTTCCACTGCAAAGCCGGCCTCGGCCGCACCGGAACCATGCTCGCCTGTCAGCTGATCTGGGAAGGCGTGCCCGCACCACAGGCCTTAACCCAGGTTCGCTCCGTCGAGCCCGGCTGGATCCAATCGGATAAGCAAGTCGCTTTTCTTGGTCGTTTTGAAGACTGGTTACGGCGCATGTGGCCGCTTGAACAAGGCCAGCGCAAGAAACGATCCGCATCCCCCCATGAGCACCCAATTCCATTGCAAGGTGCCGTAATGACCGCAAAGAAGGAGAAGACCCATGACATCACTTGAGCAGGCCCTTGGTAAGGCTATTCGCGATATTCCGGAGTGTGTTGCTGCTGGCTATGTTGATATGACGACGGGCATGCTCCTCGCCGTCAAGACCGTAGACTCCCACCCCCGCGAAGTCCTCGACCTTGTCTCGGCCGCCACCGCCGACCTCTTTCAGGGGTCCAACGTCGTCGCCATCGAGCGCATGTTCAAGAAAGCGCGCGGCCTCAAGGACGACGGCCACCACTACTTCCAGGAGATGATCATCTTCTCGGACAACCTGCTGCACGTCTTTGTGCGCGGCAAAAAGAACAACGAGCACGTCGTGGTCTTCGTCGCCCGCAAGAGCGCCAACATCGGCATGATGCTCGCCAAGGCCCGCCTCGCCCTACCGACGCTGGAATCGACCGTCTAGGCGCCGACTGCCTTTTCCTCTGCCGCTGCTCACCGCCCGACTTGGCCTATCCGTACGTAAGGCGGATAGGCTCAGCCCCACCCAATATCCAGACAATTAAGCAGTTGTTTACATATTCAATTCCGCTAAGCAGCCAGTAAGGCTGGGGCCGCAGCGGATCTCTCATTTTCGACGCCCCGGCGAAAATGGGAGTCCGCGTCCGCGGGGGCCCCAGCCGTGCAGCAAGCCCTCGCCAAGGGCATTCGCAGTTTAATATGTAAATAGCGTTTTGCGCTAGCGCTGCTTTGTCGTTTGCCACGACGGGCGAGCGCTCGTGCGATCCCACCATGCCGAGAGCTGCGGTCGCGACCGCACCAGACTCTCTTTCTGCGTATCCATCAACACACTGATACACGCCATCCAATACACATCCGCCAATCCGAATGACGAGCCGCCAAAAAACTGGCTGCGCGTCAATACTTCCTCCGCCTCGTCGAGCAGCGGTGCAAGCCCTTTCACCGCACGGTCGATTACGTCTTCGTTGGGCTCCTGTCCCTTCAGCCGACGCTCGACGAGCTCCCGGATCAGCTTCGCGGCCTCTGGCGCGAGTCTCGAACCAGCCAAGGCCATGAAGTGTTCTTCTGCCGCCCCCGGACCCCCGGCGGGATTGTGCAACCTCGGCCCCGCTAGCTCGCGGTCCAAATATTCCAGGATGTCGCCTACGTCGCTGATCTTGGTGGCTCCGGTGTCGAGCACGGGCACCTTGCCTTCCGGGTGCACCGCCAAGTACGCGGGCGTCTGGTGTTCACCCGTCAAGATGTCGATCGAATGAAATCGTGGTGCGTGGCCCTTCTCGGCGAACATGATCAAGACCGCTCGAGTGCCGACGTTGATGTGATTCCCATAGACATTCATTTGACATTCCTTGGTTTGAATTGACTGCAAGTTCGCGATGTTGGCACGCTGGGGGTCTCAGTGGGTCACTGGCCGCGTTTAGAATCAACGTAACACCTTAGCTATCGGACACGCAAGGAAGACAAGCTCTGCGCGTTCAACGATGGTGGCGATGATGAAGTAGGTCGAATGAAGTGATTCCTACCGTGCATGCCGCAAGGTACACGCAAAACGCACAGTTCCTTTACGATAGAACACATACGTTTCCCGCAATGCCGTTGACACTCTTGGGCTAGCGTGAGAAATTTATTTGGTTTGCGTCAGTCGGCTTGCGTCAGTCGGCTTGCGTCGGTCGCTAGGGGGCGGCGGGATGCACGGCGAAATTGAGCAGTAAAGCGTTATTTGGGAGGAACCCAGTACATGCCCAAGCAGAATATCCTCGTTATTATTGCCGATGATCTTGGCGTGGATGCGTTGCGTATCAGCGGAAATACGGCTACGGCGCAAGTGGGTGGCCCGGCGGGCGCTCAGGCCCCGGCCCCGCTCTCGACCTTGGGTCATATGTTACAAAGTGGAATCCATTTTAGTCGAGGTTGGGCGCACCCTGTCTGTTCACCCACTCGCGCAAGTTTGTTCACCGGCCTCAATCCTTGGAAGACTCAGGTTGGATATCCCGGTACTCGCTCTCTTCCCGATCGCGATTCCACGCCTGCGCAAGCTCCGATGCCGATGTTGGCCAAATCGCTGAAAGCGAGTGGCTATCGCTGCGGGATCTTCGGGAAATGGGACCTGGGCGGTGCCGAAGGTCTCGGCGGCAAGACTCCTATCGACTGGGGTTGGGACCACTTCGAGGGGATCTATGGCGGCGGTGTCCGTCCGGTCGGTGTCCAGGACTATGGCATGCCGGCCAGCACCCTGCGCGTCAACCTCCAAGGCCTTAGAGATACCGAAGAATTGACGCGGAAGGCCAAGCGCGATGCCGCTGTTGTCCAATGCAAAGACTATCTCAGCCGCGTGTGCGACCCTCGCTTCGTCGAAGGTCAACCCGATCTTCGTTATTACATCTGGGAAAAGAACATCGACGATGCGGCGACGAATACGCGCGTGGTCGATACGGCTCCATTCCAACGACCCCATCTTTACGCGACAGCCGATACGATTGAATCGACGAAGGCGTGGATTCGGCAGCAACCCCAGGAACAGCCCTGGTGTGCTTTCGTAACGTTTATTATTCCACACGACCCTTACCACGTACCGCCCCAAGGGACCTACAAGATCAATCTTCCTGACGCGCCCACGCCGCAACAAATGTTCATCGCCATGATCGAGTCGATGGACTATTACATGGGCCAGCTCTTAAATGATCCCACTCTGGCGGAACAGCTAAAGAACACGGTTATCGTCTTTGCGGGCGACAATGGTACGCAGGATCGAGATGCCGACACGGGTGTACAGCTGGATGGCATCGCAAAGGATGACAAGAATACGCACAAGATTGGTGGCGTACACGTTCCGATGATTGTCAGCGATGGTGGAGCATACCTGGGTGGCGCGCCTTGTTACCTAAAGGATGGCACGGGCAAGCCGACCACAGGTACATCGACGGCGAACATCGTGCACATCATGGATGTTTTCAAAACAGCCCTCGACATTGCCGGCGCGCCAGCGACAGCAGAAACCGACTCGGTCACCATGTCTGGGCATCTGCAATACAGCGGCGGCGGACGCAGCTACGTCTTCAGTCAGCAGTATCCGCGGGGTGTCGAGGAAGACGGCACGATCAATAAGAATTCATCGATTTCTGACGGTACCTACAAGCTCAGCTGTTATCGCACGGGCTACGTCGACGGCGGTCCCGGCGATTCGCTGACATATGAATTTAGCTCGCTCACGCCGGATCCCAACATACCTGGATCGATGCAGGAAATCATCATCCCGCTCGATTCTCCCGAATATCGCGGCAAGATTCAGGAGCTATACGTCGAGCTAGTCAAACAGCGTATGGACTCGGGCGAACCGACGCTGCCCACCCCACGTGGACCGCAAGCCTTTCCGGCGCTGGCCGTCGCGACGGGTGCATCGGGAGCCCCGACGTATCGCCACGTTCGGCTGGTCGCCAAGTCCGAGGCCAACGGTGGCCCCTGGGCGTCGCTCAGCAACCTGGAAGTGCTTTCCAACGATCAAAAACTTGATCGCACAGGATGGGTGGTCACGACGAACAGTGAAGAGACTGTCGGTGAAAACGGCGCGGCCAAGAATGCCATTGACGGCTCGACGGGATCGATTTGGCACACTCAATGGTCAAGCTCGACGCCGCAGCATCCGCACTGGTTGCAAGTCGATATGCTGGTGCCCAAAAGAGTGACTGGCTTTCGGTGCTTGCCCCGGCAGAATGGACCCAATGGCAGAATTGCCGATTACGAGTTTTGGGGCAGCAACGATGGGAACGCGTGGACCCGGATCGCGTCGGGGCGATTTCCCAACACGGGTGACGAGCAGTCCGTGCAAGCGTGGAAGCGACTTTGGGCAATACAGACCAACGGGGTGTGGACGCGACATGCTCCGGAGCTGGAACGCTGGGACGGGTACTCGGAAGTGCGCCAGGTCGTCGTTGCCGACCCCGACACGCCCGAGGCCTGCTATTTCATCAATCCCGATGGAACCGTCAACTGGCGCAATGTTGATAGGAACATCAACAAGAGTTTGCCTGGGATATATGCCAAAGCGATCAGCGTCGGGGCCAACGGTCGGGTTTGGGCCATACAGACGAATGGTGTTTGGGCGCGTCACGCCCCCGAATACAATCGCTGGGACGTCTATTCCGAGAGCCGTTTGGATATCGCCGCCGATCCGCGGGATACGTCATCCTGCTACTTCATCAACCCGGACTATTCCGTCCAGTGGCGCAACGTGGATGCAAATCAAAACGTGAGCTTTCCCGGTGTTCAGGCCAAAAGATTAAGCGCCGGGCCGGAAAACAGCCTTTGGGTGATCACGACAAATCAAAAGATTGCGCACTGGAATTCGGGGAGGGGCGCCTGGGATGTATTCGAAGTGGCGGCTTCCGACATCGCTGCCGATCCCTTGATACGCGACGCTTGTTTCTACGTTGGCAGCGACGGCGTCGTGCAATGGCGCAACTTCCTGACGGGCACCAGTCGATCTTTCCCGGGGATTGCCGCCAAGGCGATCACCGTGACTTGATCGCATTCCCCCGCGACGCGTCATAGCGTCTTGTCCCCCCGTCTGAGGCCCGCCGCCTGCCTTGTCCACGGTCACATGTCCGGCCCCGCCCGACGACTCCCCCGACTGCCTACATCCGAATCAAGAGCGCCAGGATCAGGCGGCTCTCGGACGTGACCCGGTCGGGCTGGAAGCCGGCAATCGGGGTATCGACATAGCCGCTGGGCGAGGTAATCCCGCCTGGGCCGTTAAAGTAAGGAACGCTGGCGCCGCGATAGACGTATTCGATGCGGTAGGTCAAAAACTGATTGGGCATCCAATCCAGGTTGGTTGCAAATTCCCAGGCGGAAAACTCCAGGCCGGGAGCGATTTTGAACTTACTCGCCTCGTCCAGTGCCGGCGGATCGGGGGGCGCCAGGACCAGGTAGCGGCCGGGATTGGTGACGTAGCTGCCGCCAAAGGTCCAGGCGAAGATATTTCGATAAAACCAGAACCGATTAAATAACATGGCGGAAAAGTAATACTGTTTATCCAGGCTGACCGCCCCGCCCGCCTCGAAGCCGTAGTTGAGGGTGGTGGTGACGGCAGCGCGCGACATCACCCGCGAGTCGGGGCGCTCAAGATAGCGAAGCTGCAGGGTATTGTCAGTATGAAACCGCACCCGCCCGGGGTCATCGCGGGTCTCGACACCAAAATAGTCATTGCTGACAAACGACAGCCACTCCCAGGGGCGATAGCAAAACTGCAGCCCACCGCCGGGTGTCTCATGAAATTTGGAATACGACTGCCAGCCGTTGACGATCCACACTTCGATTTTCAATTTTTCGGTTGGGAAAATCTGAACGCGAACCCCCTCAAAATACCAGGGAGTGTTATCCGCAGTATATGGGGTCTGATAGCTCCAGTTTTCAAAGCTCAGATAGCTAAACATGCCGATATACGACATAAAAATACCGGCATCGATGTTCAGCCCGTGCAGGACGTCGAAGTGATAGCCGAAGTTCACCTCACGGATGTATTTGTGCACTTCGGTGAGGTTGTACTGGCCGCGCGCCGTCGTGCCGTCGCTGCTCTGCACCAGGTTGGGGCGGCTGCCGTACTGCAGGGTCAGGGTGGCGCGGACGTTCTTGTGATGAAAGTCGGCGCCGGCGCTGACCATCGCCAGGTTGAGCTCGTTGTGGCGGGCCGTGATGGTGCTGCCGACGATGGTGTGATCGATCGGCTGGTTGAACGAAAACGTGTAGTTGGTATCCAGCACCAGGCCCCCCGTCAGGTACGGGCTGTCGAGGAGCGCGCGGCTCTGACGGTTGTTGCCGTTGAGCCAAGTGAAGTCGCCAAAGGCAAACGGCTCGGCCGGGGCAGGCGGTGCGGCGGCAGCCGGGGTCGGCGCGGCTTGCGGGCTGGCTCCTAAGCGGGCTTCCAGCGCAGCCAGGCGTTCCTTCAGCGCCCGTAGCTCGTCGGCGGGTGACAGCGTCGGGGCCGTGGTCAAAGGTGGGGTCTCGGCAGGGGCCAAAGCCGGCAGCAGGAGCAAGGCCAGCAAGCCCGCAAAGCCACAGCCCCGAGCGATGGATGACATGCCGGCATCATACGCGGACGGGGCGGCGGACGGACACGCCTTTGCATGGACCGCAGCGACGAGAAATCGCGCAAAATCTGCCGTGTCCGGGGCCGCCCCGGCCGGCCGCGGGCTGGCGACAAAAGGCTTGCCCTACCCGGCTGCCACCGCCGACAATTTTCAGGCCATCCGAGCTTTTGGGCCGCGGCATCGGCTTCCTGGCGAGCCCACCGCTGCAGCCGCCCCACACCGGCCAAGGACGTGGAGATGACTTCCCCCAGGCTTCTGATTTTTCTGTGCTCGCTGGGTCGCTGCTCGGCCCGACGGCTCACCGCGTGGCGCGGAGCCGGGCGATGAAGCGCGCGCAGGTCGACCCCGGAATCCTGCTCTTGGTCCGGGCCGGCAGTCACGCCTACGGCACGTCGCTGCCGACTTCGGACATCGATCTGCGCGGCGTCTTTGTGCCCCCGCGCGATCACATCCTGGGGCTGCGCCGCGTCGAGCAGTACGAAGAGCGTGGCAGCCCCGCCACCGCGACCCAGCCCGAGCAGCCCGACCTCGTCGTCTATGAGCTGCGCAAGTACATGGCGCTGGCCGCCGATGCCAATCCGAACATTTTGGAGATCGTGTTCGTGCAAGAGGGCGACGTGCTGCAGCAGAGCGAGAGCGGGCGGAAGCTGCGCGCGCACCGCCACCTGTTCCTGTCGAAGAAAGCGAAGTACACGTTCAGCGGCTACGCCACCGCGCAGCTTAAGCGCATCGAGTCGCACCGCCGCTGGCTGCTGCATCCGCCGAGTGCGCCACCGCAAAGGCGGGACTTTGGCCTGCCCGAGCGCACGATCATCCCCAAGGATCAGCTGGCCGCGGCCGAGGCGCTGATCAGAAAGCAGGTCGCCGAGTGGGAAAACACGCTGCCGACGTTTGGCATCGATGTCACCGATCCGGCAGCGCTGATCGAGCTGCGCGAGCGCATGGTCGCCACGCTGACCGCGATGGGGCTCGGCAGCGATGAAGCGCGCCTGCGCGCCGCCGGTCGCACGATTGGCCTCGATGACAACTTCATCGAGCTGCTGGATCGCGAGCACCGCTACGCGCAGAAGAGTCGCGAGTGGGACAGCTACCGCAAGTGGTGCGACGAGCGCAACGAGACGCGGGCCGAGCTAGAGCGACGGCACGGCTACGACACCAAGCACGGCATGCACCTGGTCCGCCTGATGCGCATGTGCCGCGAGATCCTGACCCTGGGCGAGATCCGCGTCCGCCGCCCCGACGCGGCCGAGCTCTTGGCCATCCGGGCTGGCGCCTGGTCCTACGAGCGCTTGCTCGACTTCGCACGCGAACAAGAGGCCGAGCTGTCGGCGCTGTATCAGACCTGCCCGCTACCGCACACGCCCGATCACGAGCGCATCAACGAGCTGTGCTGCGAGCTCGTCGAAGCGCAGCTTTGGGGCAGCGCGCACGCGGGGGCCAGGCGAGGCGCGAGGGCCGATGTCGATCTGTCGTAAGCAGCGCCGCTGCGCGACGGGCGAGGGCATGTAGCGATGGGCTTCGATGAGGCGCGCTACACCGCGCTCCTGCTCAAGGCGATGGGCCTTAAGCCCCTATCGCCGAGCGCTGATCCGCGGGCCTGGGCGCTGCGGGCCCTGTTCTCGCCGACCTTCCATCGCGACTGCTGCTTGACCCTTGTGGCCGACGCCGAGGGTCCGTGGACCGCGATCGAGTGGACCGTGCTGCACAGCGGGACGCGCTCGGCGATCATGCACGAGCTGGGCTTCCGCGGCTTCGCGCCGCCCTCCAGCATCGAGAGTTCGCTGGGGGTCGCGCTGCATGAGCTAGCCGATGTCGAGCGCGGGCCGCTGGCTCGGCTGATGGCGGTGGTGCAGGCCGTCGATCCCTACTCGCTGCCGTCCGACTCAGCGCACCGAAGGGACGCCGGGCGCGACGGCATGCCGGTGCACTGCGAGTCGCAGCGCGGCCCCCTGGTCCACCGCTTCAGCACCTGGAGCCCGACGCAGAAGCACGATCCGCAGCACCACCGCTACCTGACCGCCCTGCTCGATGCCGCGGGGAGCGCACTCCGTGACCCGCAGAGCCAGCGCAGCCTCGCTGACGTGCGGGGCTACCTGCGCTAGGAGATTGTTGCAGTATTGGCTCAGTAAGGCTTCCGCAGGCTGCCAATTGTCCTGGTAACTAAAAATCAACGTACTGAAATGTATTAAAAAATATAAATATTTTATTGATTTTTGAGGATTGCTTGATTACTGCAACAAGCTCCTAGGTCAGCGTCCCCGAAATTCGTGACCTCAGGGCCCCTGCCTAGACGGCCTCGGCTGCTAGGCGCGACGAGGGAGCATGCCCGTCGGCATGTGACCCCGTTTCAGATGTAGAAGATCAACGACGCAGACGAGGCTGG
>CALFYE010000345.1 GCA_937952145.1 uncultured Myxococcales bacterium | reverse complement strand
TACGAGATACATTGGCGTGACTGGAGTTCAGACGTGTGCTCTTCCGATCTACATGGCCCCGGAGCAAGCCCGTGGCAGCCGCGACCTGACGCCAGCCGCAGACCTATTTTCGCTCGGCTGTGTGCTGTATGAGTGCCTGACCGGTCAGACTCCGTTTGTTGCGGACCACATTGCTGCGGTGCTGGTGCGGATTCTGTTCGAGGAGCCAGTCCCGATTGAGGACCGCCGGCCGGGGGTTCCAGCAGCGATCTCGTCGCTGCTGGGTCGGTTGCTGGCCAAGCATAAAGAGCAGCGTTTGGCGGATGCGGCGGCGCTTCGAGCTGAGCTCTTGAGCCTGGGCGAGCTGCCCGAGCCGGCGCTGGCGATGACGATGGCTAGCCCAAGACCCAAGGTCGAGAGTGTCGCAGAACTCGATCAGAGCCTGTTCTGCATCGTCCTGGCTGCACCGCCGGAGGAGGAGATGGGGCTGGGTGCGACGATGACAGGAAGCGGTCTGCATCTTGGGGAAACCGACAGGCGGGCGCTGTTGCAAGCGCTCGCCGCGCTGGGAGGTGCGCCGGATTTTCTGGCCGACGGGACGCTGGTGGTGACCGTGCCCCCGATGGACAGCGCCGTGGACCAGGCTGCGCAGGCCGCCCGCGCTGCACTGCTTATCCAGCGCTCTTGGCCCCAGTCCCGCGTGGCGCTCTCGACCGGCCGCGGCGTGGTCAAGGGGACGATGGCCGTCGGCGAAGTAGCCAGCCACGCGCTTGAGATGCTGGCGCAGATCGGGCCGCAAGGGGAGCTGAACGAACGGATGGGAGAGGATCGGAGAGGTCCCGGGGTATGGACGGATCGCTTAAGCGCGCAACTCCTGCCGCCGAGCTTCCAGTTCGCCAGCACCACCAGCATAGGAGAGCGGCGGTTGCTCCTAAGAGAGCAGGAGACCGTGGACGAGAGCCGCCTGCTCCTCGGCAAGCCCACCCCGTGCGTCGGCCGCGAGGCAGAGCTGAACAACCTGGACGGGCACCTTTCGAGTTGCCTCAATGAGGGCGAGTTCCGCGGTGTCCTGGTCACCGGTCCACCGGGAAGCGGCAAGTCGAGGCTCCGCCACGAGTTCCTGCGTCGCGTGACGCAGGGCCATGATGAAGTCCGGATTCTCGCCGGCCGAGGCGAGCTCCTCTCCGCCGGCGCCCCCTACCACATCCTAAGCATCGCACTCCGCGGTTTCTTTGGCCTGACGGCCGATCTGCCGCAGAGCAGTCTCTGCGAGCGGCTGGAGGCGATAGCCGCGGACTATAACGACGCGGAAGATCTAGACCCCGCGATTCGCATCCTGCCCGAGTTTCTCGGGGAGCTTGCCGGCCGCTCCCTGTCGGAAGCGCGTTACCCGGCGCTGAAAACGGCGCGGCAGGATCCGAGCCTGATGCAGTTTCAGCTGCGCCGGACCTTTATCGGCTGGCTGGAAAAGGAGTGCCAGAGGGGGCCCCTCCTTTTTCTCCTGGATGACCTGCACTGGGGGGATGCTCTGACCGTGGCGCTTCTCGACTACGCCATGCAGGAGCTCCCGACCTTGCCCTGGTTTGTCCTGGCGCTGTCGCGCCCCGAGGTCCACACCTCCTTTCCCAAGCTCTGGCAGGGGCGACCGGTGCACGAGGTTCAGCTCAAGGGGCTCAGCCGCAAGGCCTGTGAACGCCTGATTCAGAGCGCGCTCGGCAACAGCGTTCCCGCGCCGCTCATGGCCAAGATCATCGAGCAGGCCGCGGGCAACGCGCTGTTTTTGGAAGAACTCATTCGAGCGGCGGCAGAAGGGAATCAGGAGGAGCTGCCGGAGACCATCCTGGCGATGCTGCAAGCTCGCATCGGCCGGCTGCCTCTCGAAGCGGGGCGCACCCTGCGCGCGGCCAGCGTCTTTGGACAGACGTTCTGGTCTGGCGGGCTTGCCGCGGTCCTCGACACCAGCGCCGGAGACGGTGTGCTCTTGGACGCACTGCAAGTCCTTATCACCAGCGAGTTCATCGAGCGGCAGGTGGACAGCGTCTTTCCGGGCCAGCAGCAGTTTGGATTCCGCCACATCCTGATGCGGGAGGCCGCCTACACGCTGCTCGCGGGGCCCGGCCGCGTGACCTTGCACCGCCAGGCCGGGTTGTTCCTGGCGGATCAGTCGGGCGTGGAACCCAAGATGGTGGCCGAGCACCTGGAAAAGGGGCAGGAGACGCGGCGCGCGCTGCCGTGGTTCCTGCAGGCGGCGCGGCACGCATTTGACAGCAATGACCTCAAAGGGGCGATGTCCTCCGCCGAGCAGGCCGAGCGCTGCGGGGCGGAGGGCGAAGAACTCGGCCTGCTGCGAGCCCTCAAGCGGGAGATCGCCTACTGGTCCGGGGACTACCCGCGCTGCCGCGCGCTGGCCGAGGAGGAGCTCGCCCATCTCCACCCGGGGACGGCGCGCTGGTATCAGGCGATGGCCCATGCGATCGTCGTCCGCGGCCGAACCGGTGATCTCAGCGGGCTGGATGGCTTGTATACCGAGCTCTTGGATGCCCCTCTCATCGGGGAGGCCGTAGCCGAAAAAATCATCGGTCTGTGCCGGATCGTCCATGTCCTGAATCATGCGGGCTCCCCGAAGCGCGCGGAGCCGGTGCGGCAAGCTGTGGACACGCTTATCGAGGCGCATAAGGTGACCTCCCCCCAGGCCCTGGCGCAGTACTATGAAGTACTGGGGATTATCAGTTATCAAGCGCCGGCGGAGTGCATCCAACACTGTGAGAAAGCGCTTGTCAGCTTTGAGCAGGCGGGGGATTTCCGCAACGCGATGTTCCTGCGGAGCACGGTGTGCGCGTTGCAAAGCTGGCTCGGTGCGGGGCGGGACGCCGAGCATCGGCTCCGCGCAAACCTTGCCGTCTGCCAAAAGATGAAGTTTGCGCCGGCACTGACGTTCACCCGACAGGCACTCGCCCTTCAACTGGTGCGCGAGGGTCGCAACCTTTCGGAAGCGCGCGAGCTCCTCCATCAAGCCCTGAGCTGGTATCGAGAGCTCAGGTTCCTGCACTTCATAAGATTGCTCAGCTTGAGCCTTGCAGAGCTGGAGCGCCGCGAGCGAGGCTACGAGCAAGGGCTCGTCTTTGTTGCGGAGGCGCATTCCATCACCAAGAAGATTGGAGTCGAGGACTTTTATGCCGGCGTGTCCTGTGCTCTGGAGGCGCAGTGTCTTTTGGGGCTAGGCCGCGAGGCCGAGGCGCTGCCAGCGGCCCGCCGCGCTTACGAACTTCGGCATGCGGTTCGCGGCGCAAGTACAGCCTCCTGGGATCACTTGCCCAGCCTGGCGCTCACAGAAGTTCTTTGGAGGCTGGACCATAAGGACGAAGCCCGGCAGGTCCTTGGCCCCCTATACGACTGGCTGCAGTGCCGCATGGAGCTCATCCCCTATCCGGAGTGGCGCGGCCCGTTTCTGCGCATCCCCGACTACGCGCGCATCCTAGAGCTCGCGGCGCAGCTTGGGGTGGCCCCACAGGCTGATCTCGGAATACCCGAGCGCGGGCGGTCTGCTGCTCGATAAGAGGGAGCACGATCCCTGCCGATGCGTGTACATGAAAGATCGGTTCCGTCCGTCGAAGGTTGCGGGCCGCATCCTTCCGCTGTCAGTCGTAGGCTCGGCGTAGCGCTGCGATGTCTATCAAGTTAGCAAGCGCCAGAATCTTTCCGCTCGGATCTCTTTTCGCTCGTTCCGCTACCAAAAGAAGTTCCGGGGACATGCGCCCCGACGTCGTTGCGCCGGACATGGTTCCCTCCTCTTGTTCTCTTCCACACGGACCGCCTTTGCTCTGCCGGGTCCGGGCTGCCGACCCGTTCCCCGACTTCTCAGCTCGTATGCAGTCCGGAGGCTCCCTCGTTTCCTTCGGCCTCGGCTCCGGTCGCCCCTCGCCTTTGGCCTACCTCGGGGCAGGCGCTTGTTCTTAACCGACGCCGCGTGCGTCCCGCGAACGCGGCGCCGTCGGAGAGTGGTCTCCGGGTCCCCGTTGCACCGGATTTTCCCGTGGAGAAACGTGGGCCTCCCAGGTCACTGGGCTGTCCCGATGTCGCGCGTGCCATGGTCGTACACCCCGCCGGGTCCGCATCCGCCCTCGCCCTGCTTCGGTCGGTGCGTCGTAGCCTTCGAGTCAAAAGAGCGCCCTCGGCACCCGGGATGTTCATAGATTTCGTGGCCGCTTTCCCCA
This sequence comes from uncultured Myxococcales bacterium, assembly GCA_937952145.1. Lineage (GTDB taxonomy): Bacteria > Myxococcota_A > Polyangia > Palsa-1104 > JAEUJZ01 > JAEUJZ01. The sequence goes on along the minus strand of CALFYE010000345.1, from coordinate 29,999 downwards.
CGGCCCACGCGCTTGCGCGCCTACGCTTCGCCGGATTCGCTTTCGCCTCCGTCGCAAGGCTCGCTACCGGCTCGGGCGGGCTCACCCCTTTTCGGGCGGGCTTCGCACCCGCTGGACAGCTCACAGAATTTCACGATGTCATCGCATCCATCGATCCCTTCTGACCAGCGTCGCCTGGTCGCACTCTTCGTCCTACGCGTTGCAGGCTGCGCGGACTCATGTGCAGCTTCGCCGCGATGGTCGCCATCCCCGGCTCGTGCTCGGGTAGCTCGTCCATCCTGCAGCGCCTCACCGCGGCCTGAAAGCTGGGGTTTTCCGGCAGCTCGGACAGGAGCCCCGCGAGTTGACGATCCAGCACCGCCAGAAGGCGCGGCTCGGCATGGTGCTGCGGTCGTGCCAGGACGGCGCGATCGAAGATCAGCTCGTTGCGCGGGCGACCGTAGTGCACCGGAGCGCGGAAGATCCGCTCCTGTTCGCGCAGCTCGGCCGGCCGGGCGTGCACGAAGTGGACGGCGCGCGGCGAAAGCTCCTCACCGACGGCGCGGCGCCCCTGCTGCAGCGCCAGGGCCAGCATGCCTTCGACCGGATGCCGCGGTGGCGAGCTGGGTTCCTGATAGTGGCCGTGGACCAGTCGGGCGCAGTCGCCATCCTCCTCCAGCGTCAGATAGATTCCCTGGTGGACTAGGCGCATGTAGCGCTCGCCTAAGCGAAAGCTATCGCCGAGCGTGGCGCAGCTGCGCAGGGCGAAGGCCATGACGTCAAACAGGTCCTCCGTGCAGCTTGCGGCCCACTCCGACAGGTGCAGGCCGAAGTCGCGATCGCCGGTCAGACGGGCGGCCTCCTCCCACAGCCGCAGCTCCTGGGCCTGCAGCAGGTCGGCATCGGGCCCAGACAGCAGCATCGGGTCCAATCCCGCAGCAGCGAGCAGCACCGGGGGCGGCACCCCCGCCTGCGCGGCGAACCCAACAACCGACAGAATCGCCTTGGTGGCACGGACGCGGCTCATTCCCGATGCTGTCAGCGGTCGCGGCGCGCGGTCAATATTTGCCTCGCCCGCCGCGTAGGCGGCCGCCTCCCTCGTCGGTCGGTCTTTTTTCAAAAATAGAAAACGCCTGGCTGGTAATAATTTTCAAAATAAATTTTGGCCTAGAAATCGCAGAAATTCGCCCCAGAAATCGCCAATTTTTAAGATTTTGCGGGGGTTGTGTATCCGATTTATTTCAAATGATGCCTTGCGCATATTAGTTCACGCGCCTAGGCTGCAAAGTGGCCACTGTAAAGTGGGTTGATAGGTCGTTTTCAATTCAAGTCGGGCATGGAGGATGGTGATGGCGGACATAAAAGCATCGACGGGTGAGCCGGGGGATCGCATCGGCAGCGGCGGCGCTGGCACGCGGACCTCGTGGATCGTCATGGCGCTGGTCGTGGTCGGCGTTGTGGTCGGACTGGTCGTCTGGCGGTCAGGCGGCGGGGCGGCGGCGCAGGCCCCCGAGCCCCTGCAGCGCTTCCGGGCCGCGATCGCCACCGAGTGCAAGCTGGAAGCGTTTGCCGAGCCCGCGGATGAGCGGGTCATTGCCGCCTACAACGGCAGCAGCCGCATGCAGCTGGTTATCACCGAACAGCTGGGCATGCTGAAACGCGGTCAAGCCAACTGCGATCAGATCGTAAAAGTGCTTAAAACCGTCAATTACCCGGTCGAATAAACGCGGGTAATACCCGTCGAAACGGCGTCGAAACCGAATTAGCGGGATTGCCTATCAAATCTGTGGGCTGGTCGACGGGCCTGGATATGCCGGCCCAGGTAGCGGTTTAGCGGCGGCCTAGCGGCGCGGTGATCCGGCGACGAGGTCGCTAGCGAAGCTGCATAAGTTGACATAAGGGATCCTTCTGGAGGACGGCAGCCTAAGCGAAGCGGTGCTGCGATTACATCGAGCGCAGACAGGGCGATCGACCAACCCGCTGTTGCCTGATTTGATGCACAGCGCACTGCTCAAACTGGAAGCAACGCGAGTGGTGCTCGTCGGTCATGAGCAAGCGGTCGTCATCGCGGCGTATAGCCCCGACGGCAAGCGCATCGTCACCGCTAGCGAGGACAATACGGCGCGGGTATGGGATGTCGCCCCAGAATCGCGGACGGCCGCCGAAATCGACCAGCTGATCCGCTGCCGGCTATTCGCTCGCTTCGCCTCCGATGATAGCGATGTCATCGTCCCTGCACTGCCCAACCCGGCCGAGTGCCTGCCGCCCAGCCAGCCCTTGCCCAGCCGCTGAGACCCGAAGCCGGAACCTGGCTGGCCAGCCACAGTGCAGTGCGGCCGGATGGGCAGAGGTAGCTACCCTGTAGCAGCTGGGGGCTCTGAGCCCGCTCGATCGGTCATGCTGGGGGCACAGCGCGGGAAGGGGCAGAAAAGCGGGGGGCCATTTTCCGACTCATCTCGACGGGCTCGGAAAGAAGAAACCCATTTCTCGACGGGGCCGATGGTTCATCGCGACCTGAAGCCGCAGAACGTCATGGTCGCCGAGGGGGAGGCGGGGGCGCCGCCGCGGGTCAAGCTGGCGGACTTTGGTATCTCGCTGCTGCTGGAGGAGGCGCGGGGCGGGGGCGGCGAAGGGGGACCGGCGCTCGCAGAGCAGGTGGATCTGGCGGCGCTGCAGTCGGTCACTGGGGCGGCGAATACCGAGCCCGGTCAGGTACCGAGACAGGGCCAGGTGGCGGCGACGCTGGATTCGAGCATCAGCAGCGAGTTTGCGGCCAACGGGCGCAGCCGTTCAGAGGAAGGTCGGCGGCGGACTGGGCCAGGGACCGAATCGGCGGAGCGAGGCAAGTCAGGGCGAGGGCGAACCGGCGAGCGCGATCTCACGCACACCGGGGTGCTGATTGGCACGCCGATCTACATGGCGCCGGAGCTTCGCTTTGGATCGAAGCATGCGCAGCCGCCGGTCGATGTCTTCAGCTTTGGCGTGCTGGCCTTCGAGCTTTTGACGGGGCAGGCGCCGTTTCTGCAGTCGCCGGTGGTGATCTGCGGCATGGGCGGCGAGCTTTTGATTCCGACCAGCCTGCGTGGGCGCGCCGGACTTTCAGAGCGGCAGGTCAGCTTGCTGGAGGCCTGCCTGTCGGTCGAGCCGGAGGGGCGGCCAACGGCGGAGGAGCTGGGGCGGGCGTTTCTGGTTACAGCGACTGGTTGAAAAAGAGGGAGACGCAGCTGGTGGTGATGCCGTCTCCGACCACGCCGAGGTCCGTGCGCCCATCGCTATCGAAATCGAAGGTCGCTGCACCGAAGGGGCGACCGCACAGGGTGTCGATGCGGATCCGCGGCACGTCTTCGAATCCGCGGCCTTGCTTGTTCAGAAAGACGTTCAGCTGGTTGGTGTCGCGGGCGGGCACGATGATGTCGGCGATGCCGTCGCCGTTCACGTCAGCCAGCGTTAGGTTGCGGGCTCCAGCATCGGTGGGCAGCTGGTACTCGGAGTAGTTGGGAAAGCCTTGGTTGCGGATGATGTGAACCTTGTTCGAGAGCGCGCAGATCAGCACCAGATCCTGCTTGCCGTTGCCATCCGAATCCATCGCCGCGATGCTCGTCGGCTGCTGGCAGCCCGACGGAAGCAAGCTGTAGCGCGTCGTCGGCAAGCTCTGAAACAGCCCATCGCCGACGTTCAGAAAGATCGTCACCTTGTACTTGCCGCTGCCCGGGGGCTCATCTCCGGCATTCGCCACGGCGATATCGGGTCGGTTGTCACTGTTGTAGTCGCCAGCCACCAGACTGCTGGGTTCGATGGCGGTCGAGAAGGGACTGCCCGCAATCTCGGCCAGCACGCCGCCCCCTTGGTTTAGGAACACACGCAAAAATCCCGCCACCCCGGCGAAGCTGTTGGTCAGGGCCAGATCGGGCCTTCCGTCGCTGTTGAGATCGGCGGTGGTCATCGCCGAAGGGTTCGGCCCGACGTTGTACACCGCGCCCACTGTGAACTTCCCCGCCCCATCGTTGAGGAGGAACTGGATGGTGCCGTCTTGGCTGTTGGCCACGACCAGATCGAGATCGCCATCGCCATCAAAGTCAGCGGTGACGAGCGGCCCCGGTCCGGCCCCGACCCGGTAGTCGGCCTCGCGCATGCTCAGGATGGCGCCGCTCTTGGAGAAGAGCGTTCGTACCGCACCAAGCTCCGGCAGGCTGATGGCGAGATCGACATCGGTCGTGGGATCGAAGCGTCCCACCGCGACATGGGCCGTGCTGTTGAAGTTGACTTGCAGGTTGTTGCGAATCTCGGTGAAGCTCACCGTGTCGGAGTAGAAACGGAACAGGTCACGGCGCATCGCCGCTGAGCCATCGCGGTTGCTGACCGCAATATTTGTCAGGCCGAGGCCAGCGTGAGCAGGCGTCGTGACCTCGATCTCGGAAGCCGACAGGAACGACAGGGGAGCCGCGCCACGGCCCATCATCACGCTGCTGTCGGGCCGAAACCCCCAGCCGGTCAGCCTGACGGGTTCGTTGCCACCCGTCGATCCCAGCGGCGGCGATGCCTTGAGCAGGAGGGGCCGTCCATCGGCGCACGCGCCCGGGTCAGTCACCGGGAAGAGCGGAGCGCGCAGCGTCTCGTCGAGTCCACTGAACGTCGCCGTCTGCCCCACGCCACTGGCCAACAAGCAGCCGCGTCCGCCCGGCTGATCGAAGGCCGCCACGCTGACCCCCAGGTCGCCGCCAAACCCACTTGGTAGCTGTAGGAGCAAGGTCAGCGCCGAAGGCGTAGGCGAAGGGAGGTCCCAGGGGTCGAGATCCCGCGCGGCGGCAAAGCCAGCATGTGTGGCAATCGCTTGCAGCGACTGGGCCGTGGGCGGGATGGAATCGACGGTGACCACGAGCGTGGGATCGCGCGAACAGGAGACAAGAGCGAGCAGGCAGCTGACAACGACGGGGTGCTTCACAGCGCAACCTCCTTCCCTGGAAGTATCCCGCCAAAAAATCACCGATCGCGCATCCATCGCCCCGAAAAGATCGGGCTTCCAAGCAGGCCGTCGTGGAAGAGAGCAGGTGTAGTAACATGACCAAGATAGGCGAACTGCCCGCATGAACGCTCAGGCACCCCTTACCGACGACATTCAGGGAGCCCTTGGCCTAAAAGTGCAGGGCTACAAGATCGTGCGGCTCCTGGGGCGCGGCGGCATGGGCGCGGTGTTTGAAGCCGAGGCGGATGGCAAAGGCGGCGTACCCGGAGTGGATCGCGTCGCGGTGAAGATCCTGGCGCAAAAGCTGGCGCAGGATCCGATGGCCATCAAGCGCTTCATGCATGAAGCGCGGCTGACGCTGCACTTGGAGCACCGCGGCCTGGTCAAGATCTACAGCTACGGCCAGCTGGAAGGCGGAGCGCCCTACATCCTGATGGAGTTTCTGGTTGGTGAGTCGCTGCGCAGCTGCATCGCCCGCGCCGCGCCGCTGCCCATCGAGAGCTGTCTGGCCATCGGCTTTCAGCTCGCCGAGAGCCTGTCGCTGGCCCACAAACACGGCATCGTTCATCGAGATCTCAAGCCCGACAATGTGATGCTGATTGAGGATGCGACGGCGCCGAAGGGCCAGCGGGCCAAGGTGTTTGACTTCGGCATCGCCAAGAGCGTAAGCGAGCTGGGTCAAGAGACCCTCGGCGGCGTCAAGACCTCGACGGACGCCATCCTCGGCACGCCGCGCTACATGTCCCCCGAGCAGTGCCGCGGGGGCGGGACCAAGATCAGCGATCGATCCGATGTGTATTCGCTGGGGATCATGCTTTACGAGATGGCGGCTGGCGCACCGCCGTTTGATGGCTCAGCCCCTGGGGATCTCATTGCCCAGCACATCGTGGACGCGCCACCCAACCTGCGCGATGCGGCGCCGGCGGCTCCCGCGGATCTAGAGACGCTGATCCTGCACATGCTGGAAAAAAAGCCGCAGGACCGGCCCACGATGCAGCAGGTGGCGCGTGGCATGAAGGCCATCTTTGACGGGCAGCCCACGCTGCAGAGCAAGGCCCCCAGTGCACCGACGCGAATGGTCGGCGTGGTGCGGCGGCCCAAGACGATGAAGGTGCGGGGCCTGGCGCATCCGCTGGCTCTGCCGCTGGTGCTGCTTCTGGGCGTGGTGTTCGTCGGGGTTGCCGCCATCGCGGTACGGGCGCGTCGCAGCAGCAGCCCGCCGGCCCTACCCCCCACAGCACCGAGCGCCAGTCCGCTGGTCGCCGCCGAGCGCGCGCCGGAGCCGGTGGTGGCCAAGCCGCCGCCGCCTGTCGTCTCGACGGAAAATGCGGCGCCGGTCGCCGGCCCGAATGATGCGGAGTCGACAGCGGCGGGTGCGAACCGAGTCGCACGCCAAAAGCCGCAGCCCCCACGTCACCCCGAGAAGCCCAAGGCGAGCGGAGCCAAGGAGTCCAAGGAGATCCTGAATGTTCCGGCGCTGCGCTAGGCTGCCTATCGCACTCGCCGCGCTGCTCTTTGCGCTCTCGCCCTCCACCCTAAAAGCTGAGGGGCGACCGACGCCGGTAAGCGGCCGGGCCAGCCTGGAAGACGCACCAGCGGCCAGTCTTTCTGCCCCGGCCCTGGTGGCGCGCGGCACTGAGCGCTTTCGTCGCGGGAACTACGACGGCGCGATCGCCGATTTCTATGCCGCCTACGAGCGCCAGCAGGTCCCCACCTTGCTGTTCAATATCGCGCAGGCACACCGCAAGTCGGGGCGCGGCAAGGATGCCCTGACGGTGTTTGAACAGTTCAAGCTCGCTGATCCCAAGTCGTCGCTTCTGCCCGAGGTCGATGCCTACATTGCCGAGCTCAAGGCCAAGCAAGAGGCCGAGCGGGCGATCGCTGAGCGTGACCGCACCGAGCTCCTGGCTCGCGTCGCTGAGCAGCGCGCCAAGGAAGCCGCGGCACTGGCCAAGGCCCTGGAAGAGGAGCGACTGCGCAGCGAGCTACAGGGACGACCGCTGGCGCCGCCGCCGCCACCGCCTTTGTACAAGCAGGGGTGGTTCTGGGGGCTCACCGCGGGCGGGGTCGGCGCGGTGATTCTGGCCGCGACGCTAGTCGGAGTATTCGCCCGGCCGCCCCCCGAACCAGCCACCGACCTGGCACCGCGCCGCGTCCTCTTCTGAGCCACCCTTTCGCCACCGACCTGGGGCTTGCGGGGCTTGCCTAGGCGACTGACGAGCCATGGCGATACCGGTCCCGGGCGGCTCCAAACGTCGGGCTTCTGGATACAAAATTCGATAGAAAGGGCCTGTTGGATTGATTGATTTGATGCGAGAGATATCTAATTTTATTTGAGCAATGATAGTGTAAGAATTGAATATCGACGGCGATTTATTTATATTAAATTGATTGATGTATGAGCTATTTTTTGGGGGTAATGCGACTTTCGGGATAGGCTCGACCGACGACGTGGTGTTGATAAACACCGGCGGGGGCGCCCGTGGATACCCGGCCTGGAACCGGGAAACGGACGTGCTTTCCCAGCAGGAAGGCATCGATCAGGAACCCCAGCAGGGCGCGGTCGTAGTCGAGCGGGGACTCCTTGTACTGGGCGGGGTCGCGGCTGACCCAGGACTCGACGATGGCGGCACCTGTCTCGGTGGTCGCAAAGCGCACCCCGTAGATGCCGGCGCCGGTCCAGCTGCGGTGAAAATAAAGCCATAAATTATCATAAAAAATAAACCACTTATCTTCCATTTGCTCCGGAATAAGTCCCTGCTGGATTCGTGCAAATTCAGTAGGCGTGTACGAAGCAGAAAACTCCAGGTCGGCCCGCGTGGTCGGCAGGGGCAGGGTCTTCCAGGAGTCTGGCTTGGCGATTTTGGAAGGTGCCATATCTGGATTATATCGCGCAGGGGTAAGCGCCATCGATACCGATTTTGAGCGGCAAGGCGAGGCTGGGGCGCTCGCCTGGGCTGTGTTATGCACGCGGCTCGCATGCCGACCGACCTACAGATCGATGCCTTCCTGCGCTTCATGGCGCAGCACCGTGCTGCCGTACTGGCCGACGCTGAGCTGTGTCAGGGGCTGCTGCGGATCAGCGGACGGCGCGATCAGGGTCGGCAGGCGGCGGCAGTGGCCTGGGATGCCCAGGTGGGGAACGCGGTCGCGGCGCTGAAGATGATCGAGTCCTCGCTACCTAACAAGGACTCGATCGACGAGGGGGCGATCTTGGAAGTCGGCGGCGGGCTGGGACTGCTGCACGCCTGGCTGCGGCGACGGGGCCTGCCGATCACCTCGCTTGAGCCGGGGCTGGCCGGGCATCCCGAAAGTTATGCGCTGGCGGTTCGGGCGCTGGCCCTCCTGGGCTGCGACGGGAGCGAATTCTTGCCGCTTTTGGCCGAGCAGGCCCCCAGCCTGGGGCGTCGCTTCGCGCTGATTTTTTCCTACAACGTGCTGGAGCACCTCTCGGACCTGCCAGGCAGCCTGACGGCGCTTGCGACGTGCCTCCTGCCCGGCGGGCGGATGCGTCACAGCTGCCCAAACTATCGCGTGCCCTATGAGCCGCACTTCGGCCTGCCGCTGTGGCCGCTCTCGCCGCGCTGGCTTGAGCGCTGGCTGCCTGCGCTGCGGGACGACGAGCTCTGGCGCGGGCTGAACTTCCTTTCGGCGTCGGATCTGCAGCGCTGGGCGGCAGCGCATGGCCTGGTCGCCCGCTTCGATGATGCTCAGACCTACCGCACCTTCCTGCGCCTGGAGAGCGAGCCGAGCTTTTCCGACAAGCATCCGCGGCTGTTCCGGCTGGGCCGGCTGCTGCGGCGCCTGCGCCTGCTTTCACTTCTGCGCTACCTGCCGCCGACGTGGATGACGCCGATGCAGGTCACCTTTTGTCACCCCGATGCGGTGTAAGGTACGCCGATGCCTATCGTCCCCCTCCCTCCGTCCGCCTCGTCCAGCCCGACCTCGGCCCGGCCGTATCTGTCGGTCGTCGCCCCGGCCTACAACGAAGAACAGGGTATCGAGTCCTTTGTCACGACGGTCGATAGCAAGCTGGCGCAGCTTCTTTTGCCGAGCGCTCGCAGCTGGGAAATTGTGCTGGTCGATGACGGCAGTCGCGATGGCACCGTAGCGGCGATTGATGCGCTCAGCGCGCGGGGTCTGCCGGTGCGGCTGGTGCAGCTCTCGCGCAACTTCGGTCATCAGCTGGCGATCACGGCGGGCATCGATGCGGCGGGGGGGGATGTGATCATCACCATGGATGCCGACCTGCAGCACCCGCCGGCCTACTTCGCCGCGATGCTGGCGGCGATGGAAGACGGCGCCGATGTGGTGCTGATGCGCAAGCGCTCTAGCCACCAGCGCGAGAGCTATAAGACCGCGCTGGCCCGCGCCTTCTATGCCCTGATGGCGCGCATCTCGGACGTGCACACCGAGCCCGATGTCGGCGACTTTCGACTGCTCACGCGCGAAGTCGCCGATGTCCTTAGGAGCTGTCGCGAGACGCATCGCTTCCTGCGGGGCCTGGTGGCCTGGGTCGGCTTTCGGCAGGTAACGCTCGACTATGAAGTCGCGCCGCGCTTTGCCGGTAGCTCGAAGTACGACCTGCGTCGGCTGTGGCGCCTGGCGTCGAGCGGGCTGTTTTCGCATAGCTCGGTGCCGCTGAAGTGGCCGCTTTATCTCGGCATGCCGCTGTTTGGCGGCGCCGCGCTGTACATCCTGTGGGGCGTCTTGCAGCGCCTGCTGCAGCCCGAGCTAACGCCGCGCGGCTGGCTGTCGGGCTTCGCCTTCATGACACTGTTTTCTGGCCTGCTGTTCACGGCAGTCGGCATGCAGGGCGCGTACATGGCCAAGCTGTTTGAGCAGTCAAAAGGGCGTCCGCTATACATCGTGCGCCGCTCGCGCGCCGGGCGGCTGACGCGGCAGGACCAGCCAGATCCCGAACTGAGCGAGCCCGAGCTGACGGCGGGGCCTGCGTATCTGGCAGCCGACGCAGCGGTGTCGTCGAAAGAGGGGCGGGGGACGCCAGCCGACTCTGGAGCAACCAGCGAACGCTAGCTGCGCATTGCCGAAGTGGTCGCGCTACAAGCCGCTTCGCTGCCTGTGCGGATCTGCGGCACGGCAGCGCTCCCCTGGCCGCTCGCAGGCCTGCGCTGCCCACTGTGGCGCAGCTACTTGCTCTTGGCGGGCGGCGTCGCTTCCGGGGGGGCTGAGGCGAGGACAAAGGGGTAGCTGACAACCACTTTGCCGCCCTGGGGCTTGGGAAAGATCCACGTCCGCACGGCATCGCGGATGCAGCCCTCCGATGGTGGATTATTCAGCGAGCTCTCCTGTATCGCCGACTCCGTGACCTTGCCCGAAGGATCGATGGTGAAACGCACCATCACGCGGCCGGCCAGGTTGGGATTTTTCTCCAGCTCGGTCTCGTAGCAGCGCTTGACCTCGCCGATGTGCCCCTGGATGACGCGGCGGATGACGTCCTTGTCCAAGGAGCCAACGACCGTCGCTTCCCCCGCCGCTTGGACCGGGCTGCCGATGCGCCAAGATCACCTGCCGCGATGTACTTTCCGCCCGCCCGCTGGCCTGCGTCCCCCTGCCAAAAATAAGGCATTAGCATCCAGCGCAGCTGCCCGGCTTATGGCGTTGCTCGATGATTTATTGTTCTATTTTATTCCGGATTTTATTGTAAATTATAACCGTTTAGCATGGTATTTGTGCGGATCTTGCTGCGGCCCATTTGCGTGGGGGCGTTTGAGACGTACATGTTAAACCCTACCGACGTATTCCAGTTCGAGAGGGCGCCGCAGGCCCGGTCGGGAACGGAGAGGCCGCTGTTGGCTATAGGCACGGGGTAGGCAAACCGCTCTGGACAGTTCAGACGCACGTATTCCCAGTCTGGATTGGCGCTACTCTGATTCATCGCTAGGTTGTTCAGACTAGCTGGCATCCATCGGGTTGCGTTCAAACAATGCGCACCATCAATGTCCCAATCCGATTCGAGATAATATCCATCTTGCCCGGTTGTCCCAGTCTTGGCTTTGTTGCCGTTCACAAGATGGTCATAAAAATCCACCGTGGTCCCCTCGAATGTATGAGCCTTGCCATTGCCGCAGTAGTCGGCTCGCAACATTTTTACACAAGCAGCATGATAATCATTCAAATTCCGAGTTCTCGAAGATGTACCATTAGACTCGAACCCGGTTCCGTTTTTGACATAACCAACCTCTTGGCATCTCTGGATGGCGCCAAATCGGCAACTAAACGTATACTTAGTTGGATCGCTCGCTACTTCATTTCCGGTATTCTCATCATATATTTGTGGCAGTATTGCCGCCCAGATTGGTTGCCCCTCTCGATCGCCACACACGGATTCTCCACTATCGACATATGCCACCAAGTACAAATTGGTGGCTGGTACGCTGATCGCATCGTATGCCTTGAAGCGAATCTGTCGCATTGAGCCATCGGACAGCTGTCCGCTCGTCTCGATTCCAATCAGATCAGCACCCTTATAAGTTGCCCCTGACGTCGTGTCGATAAAAATTAGTGATACAGGTTCGTTGTTTAAGACGTTCGTATCAAATTTGCCGTACACTTGTCGACCGTCAGCACGCCGGCCGGTAGATAGGATTCCATTGACTTGCTTGCCATCCTTGGGTCTTCCGTTTACAAATGGCTTATTGGGGCCAGAATTATACATATTTTGAACTTCCAAATCCAAAGGCGGCTTCTCTGGTGGTTGCTCATTGGAACAACCCACTATCGAGGCGACTGCTACTGTGTTCATTAGAAGATAACCGAATTTAAGGGTGTTCATGAATTAGCCTTCGTCTGGAAATTGAGATGGAATAATAGCGGGAAGTGCTCAACTGTTGAGCGCTTATCACATCGGGAGTGACGTCTCCCGATTTAATCGTATCGGATGCTAGAAATTGAGTCATTCTGTTTTCTGTGGGAATTGCCGGCATCGTCATCTATGCGAAATCGGGCCGGAAATTAAAGGGGCTCGTGGGGCTACCGCGGCCTGATATCCTAAAGCGATGGATGGGGCGCTCGCGGGGCAGCAGACGCCGCGCATGATCAACTTGCAGGGGGATGACCGCTTCGTTCCCACCGCGGTGCTGCGGGACGCCTACGTTCACTATGCTGAGTCGAGAAATCGCTCGGCCCCGCCCTTCGTCACGCTGCCCGGGGGCTTCGAGCTGGGCATCGTCCACAGCGACGTTCCGGCGATCGCCCGCGGCGTGTCTTCGCTGCTGACCCGATCGCTGGAAGACGCCAAGGACCAGCATGGCGGCCACCTGCCGGCCCGCGTTGTCGAACGCGTGCAGCTTGACATCATCTCGCCGCACGGTGTGGCGCACCTGTGGGGCACCGAGGGCCATCGCTTCGTGATGTCGCGCCCGGTCGATGCGAGCACCAGCGAGCTTGTCGCCACGATGCTGGTTGCGCGCCGCAAGGGCACGATCTTTTTCTTCACCGGCCGCTACAACAACGTGCGCCACTCGACGATCGAACAGACGATCGACTTCGATCAGCCGGCCGGCAGCAATCCGGCCCAGAAGTGGTTCGCGCAGTTCGCGTTTCCGCCGCCGATGTCGTTCAAGCCACTCGCCTTCCATCACATCGCCAACTTCGTGGTGGCCAAGGAGCATCGCGGCAAGCGCCTGTCGCGCGTGTTTCTGGATGCGCTGCTTTTCAAGTACGCGCGCGACCGCATGGAAGCGGATGGGCGGCCGATCGAGCACTCGCAGTATCTGCTGTGCGGCCGTGGCTTCTGGCAGATCGGCGATCCGCCGTGGCTTGTGCGCATGGAGCGCCTGGGCTTTTCGCTGCGCTGGGGCGCCGAGAGCTTTTTTATCGAGCAAGACTGGGCGCCGCTGCCGGCCATCCACGACGAGGCGGGGCGGCCGATCTCGAACCTCGACTACAACCGCGCATTCGGGCTGCCGGGGCGCTACCAGGGTACAGCGCCGCCGTCCGACCCCGCGGGTCTGCACCTGCTGCCGCGCCTGCCGGAAGTGATCCGGCTGGCCCAGGATCCGCGCGCCAAGCTGCAGTACTTCCAGACCCTATTTCCTTTCACATGAACGACGCCATCGTCCGACGTCCGCGCTCCATCGCAACCCAGAAGATCGCTGCCTTTACGGGCGAGGGCGCCTATCACGGCTCGACCAAGCCACGGCCGCCGGTGGAGTCCGCGCCGCTGCCCCCAATCGCCCTGGTGGAAGAGATGCGACCGACGACACTGGAGGCCTACGCCGCCGCCGGCACCCGCAGCATCGGCGAGTTTGTCGCCACCTTCCCCAATCGGTATGAAGTGAAGGCCACCTTGCCGGTGCCCACCCAGGACGAGATCGCAGAGGACGGCGTGACCTTCTGCTGGTGCCCCATCGACACGGCCATCGCCGAGGCCGGGCCGCTGTCGCGGCGGGTGCTGCTGGAGATGCAGAACCACCTGCAGCGCAAGAAGCGCTTCGTCTACATCGACTCGAAGATCCAGTGGTTTGAGCCCGGCGATACGCCGGTCGATAGCCGGCACTGGCATGTCGATGGCAGCATCGCGGTACGCGACGAGCGCGTCGGGGCTCTGGGGCATCGCCTGCTGCACGATATGCGTGCCCGCCTGCAGGGCTCGGCGCCGCCGCCGACCTATCTTGCGTATCAGTCGTCCACGCACTGCGCGACCCAGTTCGCAACGGCGAAGGTGTCGCTGCCGCTGCCCGACTTGATCCCCGATTTCGACGACTTCGATCGCCGCGTGCGCGCGCTGGCTCCCCCCTGCGAGTCGCAGCCGGCCGCCTCGATCGTGGCGTTCGACGGTCTGTCCCTGCACCGCGCGGTCGCCGCCCAGGCCGCGGGCTTTCGCCTGTGGATCCGCTGCAGCGAGAGCGATCACGAGGTCCGGCTAAACCCATCGCTTATCGACTGCTACGGCACCGTGTTCCGCCCGAAAGGCAGCTAGGCGTCGGGATTTTCGGGGGGCGGCGCGATGCGTGGGGGCAGGCCGCGCTCGATGACTTGGGCGCTGTAGTCCTTACAGTGCAGCGCCTCGCGGATGTACTGGAAGCAGTCGTCGGGACGCAGGCGGCTGCCGCAGGTGAACAGATCGACGGCGGCGTAGCCGTGCTCGGGCCAGGTGTGCACGCCCAGGTACGACTCGGCGATCAGCACGACGCCGCTTATGCCCTGCGGGCTGAAGCGATGGAAGCAGCGATCGACCACCGTCGCGCCGCAGCGCAACGCCGCCTCGACCAGGATGGAGCGGATGGCCGTTACGTCATCGAGCAAGGCCCGATCACAGCCATAGAGGTCAGCTAGGATTTGCGAGCCAAGTGCGGGCATGCGGCGGGCAGCCACTATCCCACAGGAGCGGGGATTTGCCCAATTCCGTCGTGCGGTGGGGGCCAAGCGCTGCGCAGTCGCCTAGTCCTCGGCCGCGTGCAGCAGGGTCTCTAAGCGGTTGCCGGCGGCGCGGTGGGTGAGGATCTGCTCGATGCGCTCGATAAGGACGCTGGCCGCTTCGACGGGGGGCAGGCCGCGCTCGTAGATGTTCGAGAGGACGGTGTACTCGAAGCGGATGTCAGGGTGACCGCTGGCGAGCGCCGCGGCGGCCTGCGCGGTGGGATCGCTGAGGTGATAGACGAAGTAGGCGGAGAGGCTGGTGGCCGCGTCGGCATCGCCCCCGGGACGCTCGCCCACAAGCAGGACGATGAGCTGGGTGCGCAGCGCTTGCGCGAGCGGCTCGGCGAGCTTGACGCGACCGTAGGGCACGGCGATTGGCTGACCGCAGCGCAGACCTTTTTTGCTGAGGCCATCGCCGAGGATGGGCCAGATCGACGGCAGGTTGGCGTGCACCGCCGCGGCGCTCAGTCCGTCGGAGACGACGACCTGCACCTGGGTGTCTTCGGCGAGCAGGGCGGCAGCGCTTTCCGCCGCAAGGGCTGCGCCGAGCGCCGGCGAGTTGAGGTGAGCTTCCTTGTTGCGGGCGGCGGTGTGCACGATGCGAAAGCGATCCAGCGACTGCACAAGACCCAGATCGAGCTCGGTGTAGATCGCGGCGCGCGACAGCGCCTGGTGTAGTCGGACGCTGCGGCTGGTGCGATCCAGCGGCCGCGGGCCGGCCGATTCCGCCTCGTGCAGCGACGGGGTGGCGCGGCGCAGGGCCGCTAGCTCGCCGGGTGAAGAACAGAACGGACGGGGGTCGCCCCAGGCCTCGCCGCGACCGATGCCATCGTCGGCCAGGATGCCGCGCGCGATGGCCCAGGCACGATGCTCGGGCGTGGTCGTCCTTCCATGGAGCTCGCGCAGGGTCTGATCGTCGTGACCGCTGGTGTCGAAATAGGCCAGCATGCGGTCGGTGTTCAGGTGCACATCCATGTAGTAGTTGGCGCCGGCGGTGGTCAGAAGCTGCGTCGCCATCTGCTGTCCTTCGAGGTTGATGTGCGCGTGCAGCGTGTAACAGGGCGCCATCCCCATCGGCAGGCCCAAGAGCTTGCCCATGAAGTGATCCTGCAGGTTCGAGACGATCATCTCGTGGTTGTCGCGATGGGTCTCGGGCCCGATGAAGCCGGTGACGTTGTTGACCATAAACGGATCCCAGCGACGGGCCAGGCCGTAGCACAGTGCTTCGGCGGTGGTCATGTCGATGCCGTGGTGCTTGGCGTAGGTGAACTCGCTGCCCTGGCCGGTCTCGAAGTAAGTGAACTGCTGGGCCGTCCCGGAGAGCGCGCCGCTTTTGGCCATCGCGCGGTAGGCCTCGTCGATCAGCGCCACTGAGATGTCGAACTCGGTCAGGTTGGTCTGCTCGGTCCCGGCGAGGCTCTGAAACAAGATGTCGATCGGCACGCCGCGGCCCAGGCAAGCAAGCTGCGTCTTTACATGCGACAGCACGCAGGTCTGGGTCGGCACGGAGGTGCGCTCGCGCGTCTTGTCGAGGAGGGTGAGGAGCGCGGTGACGTTTTGCACAGTGTCGACCGCCGGATTGATGCCGAGCAGGGCGTCGCCCGCAGCCATCGACAGGCCGAGGTAAAGCAGCATCAGGATGCCGCGTGGATCGTCGCTGGGATGGTTGGGTTGCAGGCGGGATGACAGCGTGCCGGGCTGGCCCAGGTGGGTGCGCGCGCGGGTCGGACGACGGATCTTCGCCGCGGCATAGATCAGCTCGTGCACATCGAGCAGCTTGGCCAGAGCGGCAGCCATGACGCCGGTGAGTCCGCGGCCGAGCATTGCGGCCTGACCTGGACTGGCGGCGAGCAGGCGGTCCTTGAGCTCGCCCAAGCGCAGGTCGGCGAGCGAGGAGAAGATCGCGTGATCGATGTCGTAGTTCACGCGCATCACCTCATCGATGCCGCCGCGATCGTCGGTCAGCGGATGATCAAAGAGGTGCTGCAGCGTCAGGTCAGACAGCAGGCCGCGCGCCGCTTCGCGCTCGACTTCTGAGTGGGCGGCGAGTCCAGCGTGGCGATCGCCCGCCTTGCTGTAGTCGGCGGCGCCGAGGAGTTGCTTGAGTCCACGGAAGCGATATTCGCAGCCGGCCACGGAGCAGGTGTAGAGCGCAGCGGGGCGGGGCGCTGGGACGTGGATGCTCCCGACGGGGGAAAGGGCGGTGGTCACAGGCGACTCCTTCCGTAAAACGAGAGAGGGACGACGGTGTGCCGGCGCCGTCCGAGGGTCACAAACTGCGCAGCAGGGACGCGGATCTCGTCCAAGACGATGAGCCGACCTGGTCGCGTGCCCCAATCAGTAGCGTAGTTGCCCAGCGTCTTGCCGCCGTTGCCATCGAGAATGACGACGACTGGCGGGGCATCAGCCATCGGCAGAAGCGAGCGCAGGCGCTGGCCCAGCGAAACTGCCGAAGCGGTGGGCATGCCACACAGGGCGATGCAGGCCCCCGTCGCTGCTCGTCGGGCCAGAGCGAATGCGGCGGCCAGCTCGGCATCGGTTGCGGTGTAGGGCAGCGTGGCGACGACCGGCAGATCGGCAAGCGGCAGCAGGCTGGGATCCGGTAGATAAAGTGTCGAACCCGAGACCTCGACGTTGTGCAGCGCCAGGCCACACACCGTCGCCCGCCCCAGCATCTGCGGCCGCGTGGAGTGCACATCCCGTGCGAGGATTGGCGAGGCCAGGATGTGCGTCGCGAGCTCGCCCCCCAGGTCGCCAAACGCCGTTGGGGACAGCGAGACTGGCAGCGCGTCCGACGCGGCGACGGTGTGGCTGTCCAGCTGCTGACAGGCTTGATAAATCAGCTCGCCGACGCCACCCGAGAAGACCACGACAGCCTCGCGCCGGCCGGGCTGGTCGGTATGCAAAACGACGCGCTCTTCAAGCTCCGCCACGAAGCTGCGACACAGGGCCGCGACCTCAGTCGGGCTGAGCTCGCGCCCGATGGCGTTTTCGATTCCCAAGCTGGCCAGCCGCTGCCCCCCGACGGGCGATGCCGAGATCAAGCGATAGCTCCCCGGCACAAAGCGCAGGTGCCGCGCCCCGACCTGCAGCACATCGGTCAAGAGCACGCTGTCGCCGCGGCCGAGCGCCAGGTTGCTGGTTCCGCCGCCGATATCAAGGTTCAGAAAGAGGCGCGCCGGATCCGCCTGACACAGCGCTGCGCAGCTGCCAAAGAAGGCCAGCCACGACTCTAAGTGGGGATCTTGCGTCGTCGCCACCAGCCCGGCCGAGATGCGCTCCTGCACCAGTCGCCGCACCGCGGGGGCCTGCGCGGTATTCGCTGCCAACCCGGTGACGATGGCTCCGCCGCCGGCAAGCTGCGCCGGGGTCAGCCCGGCTTCGGCCAGCCAGCCGTCGAAAAGCCCGGCCAGCGCGTCGATATCCAGATCGTCACCGACAAACGGCGTAAACACCGGCTGCGAGCGATAGCAGAGCTCCCCGCCACAGAGCTCCATGCGTCCGCTGTCACAGCGGCTGCGCACCTGCGCGACCGCCGCCACCGCATGGCAGGTTGTCGATCCGACATCCAGACCGAAGAGGACGAGCGGACCCATCGGCCTCGTTTAACACAGAAGCGCTAGCCGGGAACCGCTGCCCGGGAAGCGACGACCGGGAAGCGACGACCGGGAAGCGACGACCGGGAAGCGACGACCGGGAAGCAACGACCGGGAAGCAACAACCGAGAAGACCCCGGCTGGACGGAGGACCGGCGGCAGCGTGCTTTTCATACGTGATCTGGTGTGGATGCGTGTGCCGCGAGGTGACCGAGGCGGGGGTGCTGCCCTGGGCTGGCGGGGGGCGGGGGTGCGCGATTTTACTCACCGTTTCGGCGCTCCCCCCGATTGACGGGATGGGCTGGCTTGGGTTTTGATCGTGCCCAATGACCACACGTCTTATGACGTTGCTAGTGGGCCTGCTTGGGCTCTCGGGGCTCAGCTGCGACCACCGGGCGGCGACTGCGACCGGGCTGCCGGTGCTGTATGTCCCGCCCGATGCCCCGACGGAAGAGCCGCCGCCAGCCCCGCTGCTTGGCGAGACCAATCCACCCCCGCCGGTCAGCCCACCGACCCCGTCGGCCAAGGTGGATGGCGGGGCGGGCAGCGAGGGCAAGACCCCGCCGCCGGCCGAGCCCGTGAAGATCGCTGATACCACCCCGACCAAGAGCCCCAAGGTGGGCTCGGGCGAGACCGGCACCGAGATTGCCTGCGATGGCGAGGCCCCAAGCGGCATGGTGTGTATCCCCGGCGGGCCGTTCTGGCGCGGCGCTGACGATGGCAAGCCCGATGAGAAGCCGCGCAATCGGGCGCTCGTCTCGCCGTTCTTCCTCGACACCTACGAAGTCACCAACGACCAGTACTTCCGCTGCGTCGAGGCCGGTCGCTGCGATCCGCCGATCAAGTACTACCCGCTGTTCGCCCACGCCAAGCAGCCGGTCGTCGCGGTGAGCTGGTACGAGGCCTACGACTTCTGCAAGTTCGCCGGCAAGCGCCTGCCCACCGAGGCAGAGTGGGAAAAAGCGGCCCGCGGTCCCAACGGCGATGTCTATCCCTGGGGCAACCAGCCGGCCACCTGCGACAAGGCCAACTACGAGCACCCGCTCGGCGCCAAGGGCTGCGGCACCGGCATCACCTCGGCCGTCGGCAGCCGCCCCCCCAATCGCTATGGCCTGTACGACATGGCTGGCAATAGCTGGGAGTGGGTCAACGACTGGAAGAGCGACTGCTACGCCGGCTGCAGCAAGCCCTGCGGCGAAGACTGCGCCGGTCCCGATCCCAAAGGTCCCTGCGGCGGCGGTCCCGGTCGCTGCCCCGGCTATCACGAAAAGATTCTCAAAGGCGGCTCCTGGTACTTCACCGCCGAGCGCATGCGCGGTGCCGAGCGCCGTGGCGTACCCCCTTCGAACCGCGGCCCGCACCGCCTCGGCTTCCGCTGCGCCAAGAGCGTTCACTAGCGTCGCGTCTGCACAAAGTGGCGGCGCGTCGGTGTCCTGTCTGTGTGCCACGTCGTCGGTCGGGCTTGTGTTAGACTTTGGGCCCGACGGTGTCCGGCCTGGCCCGAGCAGCGAAGCAAGCCAGCTGCTGGCAACCAGCCGGTCTTCGCTTGGTAGATGGCGGCGAACACGGTGAGGAGGTTGCCTGGTTTGTTAAGATGTCGCGATGGGGTCGTCTCGTCGTCGCTCGACGCCGCACAGTGGGGGACTACGCGGTCCGGGGGGGCCGCGGGATGGGTCGACGCTCGGCCGGACAACGGGTGAGCAGTCGAGCTCAGACGAGTCAGATAGGGACACCCAGCCTGGTCTGCTGCTGATTTTCTCGAGCAGCCGGGCGCTGTGGTCGGTGCTCCCGCTGAGCCAGCCCGATGGCAAGCTGGAGCTGGGTCGCGACAACCTGGGCCTCCTCACCGAGGACCGCCGCATCTCGCGCCGCCACGCCCGTGTCGAGTTTCGGGACGGCCGCTTTTTCGCCTGCGACCTGGGAAGCCTAAACGGCACGAGTATCGATGGTCAGCCGGTAACGAGCGGCAGTCTCCACCCGCTCTTGCGCTGTCTACGCGTCGGCGAGACGCTGCTGCTGCCGGTTGCCGATGTTCGTCCGGCGACCCGGCTGGGCTTGTTTGTGCAGGGCGGCATGGTCATCGGTCCGCGGCTGGCCAGCCTGTATCAGCGCATCGCCAGCCTGGCTGAAAAGAGCACCACCCTGCACATCACTGGCGAGAGCGGAGCCGGCAAAGAAGGTGCGGCGCGGGTCTTCCACAGCCAGAGCCCGGCGGCTCGCGGACCGTTTATCGCCGTCAACTGCGCCACCATTCCCGAGAGCATCGCCGAGCGACTGCTGTTTGGAGCCAAGCGCGGCGCCTTCTCAGGCGCGGTAAGCGATAGCGAGGGCTACCTGCAGAGTGCGCACCAGGGCACGCTGTTTCTCGACGAAGTCGCTGAGCTGCACGCCTCGGTGCAGGCCAAGCTCTTGCGGGTCCTGGAGACGCGCGAGGTGCTGCCCGTCGGCGCGGTGCGGCCGCAGGCGATCCAGCTGCGAGTGGTTTCGGCCTCGCATCGCTCGCTGCAGGCCGAGGTCGCGGCCGGCCGTCTGCGCGAAGACCTGTACTACCGCATTGGCCGTCCCGTTGCGCACGTGCCCCCGCTGCGTGAGCGCCCGGAAGAAATAGCGTGGCTGATCGCCGAAGAGCTCAAGCGCCAGGGCAGTTCCCTGAGCCCGCATGTGAGCCTCATCGAGGCCTGCCTGCTGCGTCCGTTTCCCGGCAATGTGCGCGAGCTCCTGATTGAAATTCGCAGCGCTCTGCACGAAGCCAGCGTGGCCGATACTGGGCGACTGCGCGGCGAGCACCTGTCCGAGACCGCTGGTCAGCTCCACGCGCGCGCACTGGACGCGCCCCCCGCCGAAGCCAAGAGCGAGCCGGATGCGGCCGGGGCTGCCCCTCCAAACCCCCCAAAGACCCCAGACCCCGCGGCCGTCCCGAAAGCTCGTCCCAGTCATGCGGCCCTGGTCGCGGCGCTGATCGCGGCGAACCTCAACCTGTCCGAGACCGCACGGCGCTTGGGTCTGCACCGCACACAGCTTCGTCGCTACATCGCGTACTACGGCATCGATATCGCAAAGCTGCGGGCTGTGCTGCCCTAGCAGTTTCTTGCAGTAATCATGCAATTCTCAAAAATAAACAAAATATTTATATTTTTTAATTCATTTCAGTATGTTGATTTCTAGTTGCCATGACAATTAGCAGCCTGCAGAAGCCTTGCTGAGCCAATACTGCAACAATCTCCTAGCTGGGGTGTTGCCGCGGGCCGATCGCTTTGTGGGGCGGGTGGGTTTGCGCGAGGGTCAAAAATCACCACCGCATTCCTCCCAACAGACGGCGCAGCCTGACACAGGCAGAGGAGTTTGCTTGGCACAGTGTCGTGCACTGAGTCGGCGGATCAGGCCAAGTCGGCGATATCGTTGCCTTGCACTGTGTCAGCGGGGTGTCTCTCTGCGATGACGCTGCGCGGGTCCTAGCAGCGGTGGCTTGGCCGGTTGGCGCGGCGGTTAGAAGCGCGCCCCGGGCTGGCGGCGTCGAGCCTACTTGCAGCAGGCGATCGGGAAGCGAGCGGCGCACGACACGACACCCGGGCCGCTGGCGAAGTGCAGCGCCTTCAGACCGCCCGGACCGTTCTTCCACTCGACGGTGGTGCCGTACCAGAGCTTGTCATCCTGCCCATACGTCCAGCCCGAGCAGCTGTCAGCGAGGCCGTTTGCTGTCGGGACCTGGGCCGGGTTGTCGTGCTGCCATGCGCTCATGTGCACCCAGGACTGCGAGAGCGAGAGTGGCATCGCGCCAAACACTACGCTGTCGTAAAGGTCATAGACCGTGCACATCCGCGCGTTGCTGCCGCAAGCAGCGACGGTGGCGCACAGACTGGCCGCCCCCGCGACGCCGGTCACGCCATTGCTGCCGGTCATGGCGCCGCTGGGATTCTGGGCCGCTGTGTACTGGCCGCAGTAGCGAGCGGACCGGGCCTGCATGAAGGGCTTGAGCGCATCGACGGTGGGGCGGAAGCTGAGCAGCCGGCTCTTGGTCTGGTTGATGAGTGCGATGTCGGCCGGGTCCAGGGACTCGGTCCCCTTGTCGACGCAGCCGAAGGTGCCGACGCCGTTGACCTCGGTATAGGTCAGCAGCTGATCGTTCTTGTTGCAGTCAGGCAAGGGCGGGCCGCTCTCGTCGGGGATCGCGGCGCAGACGACGCTGTGTTGGCTGTAGGTTAGGTACTCGGCCGGCTTGCAGATCGGCAGGTAATTGACGACCAGCTGCTCGATCTTCGATGCCAGCTCGTCGGTGTTGGCCCCCATCAGCACGGGGGCAAGCAAAAGCAGTGAGGCGATGTGAAGTTTGCGCATGGACGATCCCCCTGTGGTTAGTTGCAGCACGCGACCGGGAAGCGGCTACTGCAGGCGACAACGCCCGGACCGCTTGCGAAGTGCAGGGCTTTGTGGCCAGACGGTGCGTCCTTCCATTCGACGGTGGTGCCGTACCAGCGCTTGTCATCGAGCGGATAGGTGAAGCTGGCGCAATTGTCAGCGAGACCACTTGCCGTCGGGACCTGCGCCGGATCGTTGTGCTGCCACGAGGCCATGAACACCCACGACTGCGTCACCGTGGCCGGCAGCTTGTTCAGCGCGGCGCTGTGATACAGGTCATAGACCGTGCACATCTTGGCGGTGGTGGCGCTGCAGCCCGCCACCTTGCGGCACAGCTCGGTGGCGCCGCGGATGCCGGTCACGCCGGTGGCGGGGTCATACAGCCCGCCGTTGGGGTTCGGGCTGCCAACAAACTGGCCGCAGTAGACCGCGCGGGGAGCCGGACCCAAGGGGGTACCCAGCGAGTTGATCTTAGTGGCGTACTCCTTGATCAGAATCTCGCTCTGCTCCAGGTTGTCGAGCGCGTCGCGAGTGGTCTGCGCTTCCTTGTTGCGGTTGGTGCAGAACATCTTTTTGCCATCCGAAGTCAGCGCCTGGCTGTACTTCTTGCAGTCCGGCAGAGCCTCTGCGCCCGGGGGCAGGTCCTTGCAGATCAGCTGGCCCGATCCGTCGGTACTGAGGACTTGCTCGAAGCCATTGCACATGTAGCGTGCATAGGAATCGCCCGGCCAACCTCCGCCATCGGAAGGTCGCGGCTGGTCACAAGCCACGACAAGCAGCGGAGCCAACATCCATGCCGTCGGGCGAGAGCAAATTTTCTGGGTGCTCATAGTGCCTCCAAAAGGTCGGTGTTATCGACAACAGGCAATCGGAAAACGCGCGCTGCAGGGCACGACGCCCGGGCCGCTGGCGAAGTGCAGGGCCTTCTGTCCGCTCGCAGCGTTCTTCCACTCAACGGTCGTGCCGTACCAGCGCTTGTCATCCAGCCCATAGGTCCAGCCGGAGCAGTTGTCGGCGAGGCCGCTGGCCGTGGGGATCTGGGCGGCATTGTTGTGCTGCCAGCTCTGCATGTGCACCCAGGACTGCGAGATCGTCGTGGGAAGGGTTCCTGCGGCAGCGCTCTCATACAGCTCGTAGACCGTGCACATATGGGCGCCCGTGCCGCAGCCCGACACCGCCTGGCACAGGCTGGCCGCGCTGGCGACGCCGGTCACGCCATTTTTGCCAGTGATCGCACCGTTGACGTTCTGGGTCGCGACGTACTGACCGCAGTACTGGGCCGCCCCACCGCCCTTACCGCTGAGCTCATCGAGGGTGGTCTCGATGACGTCGGTGTCCATCTTGACCTTGTTCATGATCGTCTTCAGGCCGGCGTCGGTGCTGCCGGTGCCACTTGGCATGCACTCCAGAATCCCGTCATAGGCGTTCAGCACGGAGCCCGGCACGCGGCTGCAGTCCGGCAGCTTCAGCTTGTTCGTCACTATCTGGGTGCAGGACGTGTCGCCATACATGTTCCTCATGATCAGCTGACCATCGAGGCAGTCCGGCAGGATCGCGGAATCCGGAATAATTGGGGTCTTGTTGTGGACCAGCAGGCCGTCGGCGAAGTAGTTCTCGTAGGTTGCGACGCTGATGTTGTAGACGGTCTGCGTCTCCGGCAGCTGGGCCAGAGGCTGTTGCAGCGTCGTCGTTTCAAGCTGCAGCGAGCGCGGCGCCCCATCCACAGACTGCGAGGGCGCAAGCCGCAGCAGAGCTTCGCCTGCCGATAGCTCGGAAGCGGGCCGATAGCTGCGCGTGCGCGGGCAATAGATCGGGTGCTCCGCCGTGACACGCAGCGCGTGGCCATCGGCCAGTAGCAGGTGTCCTAATGCGCTCGCCTCGTGACGAAACACCGCGGTGACGGTGCTTGCCACCACCGCTCCGCTTGATTCGTCGTAGGCCAGCACCTGATGACCGACTTGCAGGGTCTCGATCGCTACCTCGCCATCGGGCGTCGCGATCTGTGTGCCAGCCCCAAAGCAGCTCGTCGAGGTATTGCCGCCGCACCCCAGTGGCGCAGCCAAAAGCAGCAAGGCCGCAAGCGTTCTATGCGACATGATCTGTCCCCTTTCCCTAAGCCATGGAAGGAAGCTCCCCGACGGTGCAGACACGCTTTGCTGCGCACCGCACCGACTTCCCAGCAGCACAGCAAGAGGCGCGCCAAGCTTTCAGCGATGCGCCAAGTCGACGGCTGCGCTTGTGGCAAGTACTGCCGATCCGCTCAGCGATTCCAGACCCTTGGCCGAAGCCAACCCAGGCTCGTGCGCGACAGGAAATAAGGAGTCTATAGGAGGAACGATCGCGGCTTATACTGATGAACGATGACGACTCTGTCTGTACCGGTTGGCACCCTCTTGGGGAATCGCTTCGAGGTCCTCAAGCTCGCGGGTCAGGGCGGCATGGGAACCGTTTATCAAGCCCAAGATCGCTTCAGCGGCGACCTCGTCGCGCTCAAGCTGCTGCACGCCACCGCGGCGAACAGCGACGAGTCCGAGCGCTTCCTGCGCGAGGCCCGCTTCCTATCGGAGCTACAGCATCCCGGAATCGTCGCCTATCTCGCCCACGGACAGACCCCGCAAGGCCAGCCGTATCTAGCCATGGAATGGCTGCCGGGCTGCGACCTCAGTCAGCGCCTGCGCACCGGATCCCTCAGCATCCGCGACACCCTACGACTCGTCGATCGCGCCGCCGATGCTCTGTCGCACGCTCACCAGCGCGGCATCATCCATCGCGACACGACACGAAAAAACAAACTCTGTTCCCCAAACGGCGACACCGCCACTCACCGACGGAGAACAGACCATGCGCACTCACTCCTCACACACTCCCCGTACTAGCTCCCAAAGCGCAGCGCCCGACACATTCCCAAAGCTGCGCAGCATCCGCGTCGCACTGTATGTCCGCGTCTCGACCGACAAACAAGCCGAATTAGGAATGAGTCTGGACGCGCAGAAGGCAGAGCTAGAACGCTACTGCCGCGATCGGAACTGGACGATGAGGTGCTGGCGCGAGCGCTCGGAGTCACGGCGGCATGGCTGGCCTACGGCCAGGGAGTCGCCCCAGAGTGGTTCACAGATACGGATTCCCAAGTCTCCCGCGCGCAGACCTAGGAATCCGGCAGGATTGGGAATCGCCGAAGCAAACCCGGCAAGCGTGAGCGCCGGTTATGGCACTGGCAAGCGGGGTTCGTCGGGAAGCTGCGCACCATGCCAGATCTCTAGAATCCAGATCGTCTTCCGCCCGTCGTCGACGAAGTAGAAAAAACGATGCGGCGGAATGAAAAACTCGCGCAGCGGTGACCACGGGAACTCAGGGACGCCGGGGCTGCTCCGCGGAAAGGCGATCAGCCGCCGCTTGGCCCGAGCAAGCTGCTGAGCTAGACGCTTCAGGGCCACTGGGTTTTCTGCCCGCAGCGCCATCACAATCTCGGCCAGCCGAGTCGCTGCCTGAGCGGCAAACCGGACTGTCATCGTGGCGTGGACGGGCCAAACAGGCGCGCGTACACAACGTCCCAGTCTTCGCCGATTCCCGCGCGAGCCTCAGCCAGACCCACTTCGATGCGCTGTCTGATTTCTTCCAAGATCACCGGATCCCTGGGGAGCGGTGGTGGGTTGAACATCTCGGCGACGCTGTCTTGCTCGGCTCGCGCACGTCGGGCGCGGCCACGATCCCCGGCTGCGACGACGCGACCTTCTGCGGGATGGAGCGGCTTGCTGGGTACGTGTGCGGGCTTGGCAGGCATCGGCAGACTCTCCGCTTCACAGATAGCCCAATCGCAACGTGCTGACAACGAACAACCGAGAGCCTGCTATCCGCGGTGATATTTTCGCCAGTACGCTCTGCGCCAATCGTGGGCAACTGTCGCTGATCAGCACAACGACTTGTGCAATGGACGTGAGTCTGTGGGGTGTCATGCGCGTACTCGCTGCCGACGCTACAGCGACGGGGAGCTGGGTCCCTGTCGCCTGATGAAGTCTGGCACACCATTTTGTACGCGGAAGTGTCACTTAATCAGCCCCTGGAACTTCCACCCCACCGACGGCAGCAGGTCTTTTTGATTGACTGACCTGAAGCCCAGTAACCTGTTGCTGGTCGACGGGGATGTTGGCAGGGTGAAGCTTCTCGATTTCGGGGTGGCGCGGCATGCCGTGCGGTCGCGGGCTGAGACGCGCACCGGTCTGGTGATCGGCACGCCGGAGTACATGTCGCCAGAGCAGGCGCGTGGCAGTCGCGAGCTGACCCCGGCTGCGGATCTGTTTTCGTTGGGCTGCGTGCTGTACGAGTGCCTGGCCGGTGAGCCACCGTTTGTCGCCGATCATGTCGCAGCGGTCCTGGTGCGCATCCTGTTTGAAGATCCACCACCGCTCGAAAAGTTGAGGCCGGGGTTGCCGGCGGAGCTGTGTGCTGTGGTCGCGGAACTACTGCACAAGGATCCCGCGCTGCGACTGGCCGATGCTCGCGAGCTGCGCGTGAGGCTGGCTGGCCTGGGCGAAATCAGCGAGCCGGCCCTGGCGGTGACGCTGGCCAATCCCGGGCTGCCCAGCCAGGGCTTCGTCCATCAGGAGCAGAGCCTGGTCAGCGTTGTCTTGGCCACCGCGGGCGAGCCGGTCTCGGGGCTTGGGGTGACGCAGCCGAGCAGTGGCGTGCACTTGCCCGAGACCGATCGTCGTCAGCTCTTGCAGGTGCTGGCCAGCCTGGGCGGGACGCCGGACTTCCTGGCCAACGGCACGTTGCTTTTGACGGTGCCGGCCTTGGTCAGCGCGCAGGACCAGGCCTTGATTGCGGCGCGCTCAGCCTTGCTGATTCGCGATCGCTGGCCGCAGGCCAAGGTCGCCATGGCCACCGGATATGGCGCGATTCGCGGCCGGACCGCCGTCGGCAAAGTCGTCGATCAGGCGGCGGCGGCGCTGTGGTCTGAGCCGCCGGCCGAGCCTCCGCCGGCCAGCAGCGGTGTGCACATCGATTCGCTTTCGGCTGAGCTACTGAGCGATCGCTTTGTCGTGACTCCACGCGCCGGCCACTTTGTGCTCTTGCACGAGGACCTCGATCGCGATGACAGCCGTCCGCTGCTTGGCAAGCCGACGCCCTGCGTTGGGCGCGAGACCGAGCTCGCGATGCTCGAAGCCCAGCTGCGCGGCTGCATCGACGAGTCGGAAGCGCGCATGGTGCTGCTGTGCGCCGCTCCCGGCGTGGGGAAGTCGCGGCTGCGGCACGAGTTTTTGCGCCGCCAGGCGACCTGCGATGGGGAGGTGACGCTGCTCGTCGGGCGGGGCGAGATGACGCACGCCGGGGCGCCCTACGGCATCCTGCGTTCGGCCCTGCTGCGGCTGTGTGCGATTGCACCGCAAGCGACGCTTCCGGAAGCCCAGGCAGCCCTGACCGTGTGCTTGACGCAGCGCCTGCCCAAAGCGCAGGCCGACGTGACGCTGTGGTTCTTGGCCGAGCTCTGTCAGCTGCCGTTTTCCGACGACGGTAAGCCGAGGTTGCAGGCCGCCAGGCAGGATCCCAAGCTGATGCGCGACTGCCTTCGCGATGCCCTGCTGACCTTCTTTTCGGCGGAGCTGCAGGCCGGGCCGATGCTCTTGGTTCTCGATGATCTTCAGTGGGGCGATGCGCTGAGCCTGTCGATTCTGGACGAGCTGCTGCGCACCCACGCCAGCGCGCCGCTTTTCGTGCTGGCCTTCGCCCGCCCCGAGGTCCACGCCGCCCTGCCTCGCCTGGGGCAGATGAGTCAGGTGCAGGTCTTGACCCTAAAGAGCCTCAGCAAGCGAGCCTGCGAGCGCCTGATCGTCGGCGTACTGGGCGGCGGCGTGTCCCCCGAGGTCATGACGCGAGCCGTCGCGCAGTGCGCTGGCAACGCGCTGTTTTTGGAGGAGCTGATCCGCGCCATCGCCGAAGGTCGGAGCGATGCGCAAAGCGACACCGTGGTCGCCATGCTGCAGGCTCGCTTGAGCAAGCTGCCGCCGCGGGCCCGTCGAGCTGTGCTGGCTGCGTCGGTCTTCGGCGCACGCTTCCGCGGAGCGGGGGTGGCGGCGCTCTTGGGCAGCGTCGAGGTCACGGCTGAGCTGACGGTGCTGGTCGATGCCGAGATCATCTACAGCCACACGCAGTCCAGCCCGGGGCCCAGTGCCGAGTACGAGTTTCGCCACGCGCTTTTGCGCGATGCCGCCTACGCTCTTCTGACCGAGGCCGATGCTGCGGCCGGGCACCTGCGGGCCGCCGAATTTTTGGCTGGCCAAGCGGATCGAGCACCGGCGATCATCGCCGACCACTTTGAGCGCGGTGGGGCGCGGGAGCGGGCCGCGCAGCAGTACTTGCTCGCCGCCCGGGGCGAGCTGATGAGTGGAGACATCGATGGCAGCCTGCGCTTCCTGAAGCGGGGTCTGGCCTGCACCAGCGAGCGGCGCTTGCGCGGCGAATTCCTCAGCCTGATGGCGCTGCGCGGGATCCTCCAAAACCAGTTTGCCGAGTGTGTCGAACCGGCGACGCAGGCCATGCAGCTGCTGCCGGCGGGCTCGGCGGGATGGTGCATCGCGATCTGGGTGGCGCAGTATGTCGCGCTGGCCCAGCACGATGCGGGGCGCGTCGGCGAGCTTGTCATGCAGCTGATCCACACCGACCCCGAGCCGGCAGCGGACGCGCAGTATGTCGAGGCGCTGATGGGGGTGAGCTCGCCGCTGACCTGGGCCGCCCCGGCTTCGCTGCTGCAGATCCTGCATGGGCGCCTGACCACCTATGTCGAGCGCGCCGCTCCCCACAACCCCGGGATCCGTCGTCACCTGCACTTCTTCCGCGCCTGCCTGTACCTCAACCGCGAGCCAAAGCCGTGGAGCCTACTCTCCGAAGCGGACGCGGCGCAGCGGCTGTCCGAGCTCGTCGGGGATCGCATGACGGCTGCCCTGATGCCCTTCGGCTTGACCGCCTTTGCCTGGGTGGAGATCGGCGATCACGTCGGTCTGCGCCAGCGCCTGCGCCACCAAGGTGAGCGGCTGCGCTACCCCCACGATGCGTTCGTGCTGCCGTGGTGGCAGCTCGCCAGTGCCGTCAACCTCCTTGAGCTCGACGATCGGGTGGCCTGGGACGAGGCCGAGCCGCTGATCGCGGCGCTCCGCAGCGAGACCTCGGGCTCGCCGATCTTTCCGCTCTTTGGCGTGGGCTTGGCGGCCAAGCTCGCGCTCTTGCGCGGCGATGCCGAGACCGCAGCCGGGCTGGGACGACAGCTCGTGCCGACGCTCTCGGTCTTGCCGATCTTGGCGCTGACCGGCGTCACCAGCCTGCTCCTGGCCCTCGTCCGGCTGGGGCAGCTGGTCGAGGCGCGCGGCCTTGCCGAGCAGCTCCTGCCGCTGTTTTCCATGCTCGGTGGGGCCGGCATGCACGAGCTACCCGCCCGCATCGCCGTGGTCGAAGTCTTCGAGGCCGCGGGAGCCCACGCGCAAGCGCGAACCGAGCTGGCCGAGGTCTTGGCGCAGATCAGGCTGCGCTGTGACGACATCGCCGATCCCCACTTCCGCGCCCGGTTCCGCTCGCATCACCCCGCCTGCCGACGAGCCGCGACGCTGGCGCAGGCCTTTGGGCTGCCGTTTGCCACGCCGGGATCAGAATCCCCGCCCGCCCGTTAAGGGGCGGAGGCTAAGAAGGTGTTTACATATTAATCTGCGAAGGCCCTCAACGCGACCTTGCTG
>CALFYE010000344.1 GCA_937952145.1 uncultured Myxococcales bacterium | reverse complement strand
GGCCAGGCCAAAGAAAGTCGCCACCAGCGCCATGACCGCGCCGATGAGGTTCTTGCGAGTGATGGTGATCAGCGCCCCGGTAACAGTCAGCGCGGAGAGGACCCAGAAGGCCCAAGCCGGGCACCAGCCCACCGGGCCTGGCTCGCCCGCCATCCGCTGTACCTGTTGTGCCTGCGCGAGCAGGGTGGGAACCCCCGTCACGGCGGCGCTCGAAATCCAGCTTGCGATGCCCGTCATCAGTGTGCTCCTCCCCCGTGCGCATGCCCGAAGGCGGCTGGCGGAGGCACGCGACCCGCCTTGATGTTGGCTTCCCCTTCTCGCGCTCGCGCCTCGAAGTCGGGGCGGAACTTGGTCAAGAAGCCCATCATCGGCCAGGCCGCTGCTTCGCCCAGGGGACAGATGGTGTTGCCGGCGATGCCGTAGGAAATCGAAGACAGAAGCTCCAGGTCTTCCATGCGGCCTGCGCCGTTGGCGAGGCGCGTGCAGACTCGAGCGAGCCAGCCCGTGCCCTCGCGACAGGGCGTGCACTGGCCGCAGGACTCATGGGCGTAGAAGCGCATGATGCGCGCCGTCACCGCGACGATGTCGGTGCTGTCGTCCATGACAACAATGCCGCCCGAACCGGCCATCGTCCGCAGCGGACGTCCGGGGGCCAATTCGAACACCTGACCAGGCCTCACCATGACCGGCTTGATGCGCGGATCGGTCATCAGCGCGTCAAACTCCACCGGGACATCCAGCTCGTCGATGTCGAGGGGCGGCATCGACGAACCGCCGGGGATGACGGCCTTGACCTTGCGACCGTTGGGCACGCCGCCGCACACTTCGTCGATAAGCTGGCGGAAGGTGATGCCGATAGGCATCTCGAACACGCCGGGCTTGTTCACGTGGCCGCTCATGCACACCATGCGCGTACCACCCGAGCGCGCGACCCCCAGTTCAGCGAACTTGGCGCCGCCGTTCTCGAGGATCCATGGGATGTTCATCAGCGTCTCGACGTTGTTCACGATCGTCGGCTTGCCGAACAATCCCTTGACTGCCGGGAAGGGTGGCTTCATCCGCGGCCAGCCGCGGCGACCTTCCAGCGAGTTGAGGAGCGAGGTCTCTTCCCCGCAGATGTACGCGCCGGCACCGCGGTGCACCGTGAGATCGATTTTGAAGGTACCGGCAGCGCTGCGCATTTCGTTGCCAAGGAAGCCCTTCTGATAGGCCTCATCGACGGCAGCCTGCAGCACCGCGACCTCACGCATCATCTCTCCGCGGATGTAGATGTAGGCGTGCTTGCAGCCGAGCGCGTACGACGCGAGGATCATGCCCTCGATAAGCAGGTGCGGATCCCAGAACAGGAGCTCGCGATCCTTACAGGTACCGGGCTCGGACTCGTCGGCGTTGCAGACCAAGTAGACGGTCTCAGCCCCTTTGGGGATGAAGCTCCACTTAGTACCCGTCGGGAATCCGGCGCCGCCACGACCGCGGAGGTTACTCTTCTTCACCTCGTCGATGATGGCAGCCGGCGTCATGCCGAGGGCGGTGGACAGGCGGCTGTACGCCCCATGCTTCATCGCCACTTCGATATTCGACGAGCCGGCGATGCCAAACAGGCGCGTGACGACCTTGGTATTGCGATCGGCTGGCATGGCTTAGTGCTTCTTCTGGGCTGGGGCGGAGGTCGCGCCCGCGGCCCCGTGAGGAGCCCCATGGGGAGAATGACTGTGGGCAGGCAGCTTGCGGCACTCAGCGAGGGCCTCATCTACCTTGTCCGGCGTCAGGTTCAAGAAATAGCGACGGCCACAGATCATCGCCGGCGCATCAGCACAAGCCGCGAGGCACTCTTCTTCGATGAGCGTAAACTCACCGTCGGCTGTTGTGCCTCCCGCCTTAACGCCCAGCGTCTGTTCTAGCTTGTGCAGCGTCTCGTAGCCGCCGCGCAGCATGCACGAGACATTGGTGCACATCATCAGCACCCGTTTTCCGACGGGCTGCCGGTGATACATCGTGTAGAAGGTCGCGACGCCGAAGACGTGTGACTTGGGCAGCGACAGGCGCGTTGCGACCAAGTCAAGTACGTCATCAGACAGGAAGCCGAATTCGTCCTGCGCCAGGTGCAAAACCGGCAGGCACGCCGCCTGCGTGTTTGGATACCGTCGACAGATGTCTTGGATCTTCTGCTCCGCCTGAGGGGAGAATGCAGTCGCCATGTAGTGAGGCCCTTTATCCTGGCAAGCGCGGGAAAGTTACTGCACTCGGCTTCCTGGTGTCAATCACCGACTGTAGAGGTGGCTGTTTGCTCAGCAACATGTCGGTTCGCAGACCGGCACCAGCCAGGGCCCTGCCTCATACCCCCGCCTCATCATGATGTGATCGGCGGATGCGAGCACCGCCTGTAACCCGGTTCTTGGTGTTAGCCTTCGCCATTTTTGGGGCGCTGCCGTGCCGCGCTGACACCAAGTCTCCCTTATTTGCAGTCTCTGGGCCTTGTTACACCGTGCCGACGATAGGCTCACTCGGTCAGGAGCAGCCCGAAAGCGGCAGCACGGCCGAGCGTGCGGCCCTGTTCCGCGGAGACCTCGATGGGGATGGGGCGCCGGATCGCGCGGTGTATTTGTTCCCCGACCTGCCGGGCCAGGATGCCGCCGGGAAGTACCACTTTTTCGTGATGCGAGGAGCCTGCGGCTAATGGGTGGGTGGCTTCGTGTCGATGCAGCCTGAGGAACTGGCCGTCGGAGACAAGCCGATCCACGAGCTCCACCCAGTGATCGCCACCCACCGCACAAGTGGCGGCAGCGAGTCCTCCCAGCTTCAATTCACTGGCCAGGTGTATCGCCCGGTGCTGAGCAGGCTCTGCGGGCGCGATGGAGACTGCTCCTGGCACCCCGTAGGAAGTCGCGAGGCACTGGTACGGCGTCCCAACCTCCCACGCTCGCAGGCCGCCGCGGTCGGCACCGATGCCGTGACTCTGCTGTTCGCCACCCTTAAGCCGCATGGCTTTGTTGAGCGGGCCCCGGGCTCGCTCAGCCGCGGTCCCTTGGTGGTGGCGCGCCGGACGTCCAGCCTCGATTTCGCCGAAGTGACCATCCCTGCCCCCTTGACCCGTGAGTGTCCCCAGGGAGGCGACACGACTCGCATCGACTGCGGACCGCTCGGCCAGCTCGCCGAGATCGCAGAAGCCATCGGTGGCTGCACGCCGCTGGTTTTTGTCGGAGAGATCGTGTCTGTGCACTGCCGGGACGGGCTGCTGCTTCAGACTAGCCTTGCCGAGCGGCCGAGCCGAGTGGTGCTGCGCAGCGGGGCTGGCGAGCTGACAGAGCCGACCTGCGACTTCTTTCCGCATGCCGGGACCATCTCCATCAAGCCCGGCAAGTCCTACTGTATCTTCCTCGATCGAGTGACCAGTCAGACTCGCCAAAGACTCTCGCTCGCCGAAAGTTGCCCCATGCGCGATGAGGGTGGTGTCCGCATCCGCTTGTGCTCTGGCGTTCGCTTCTTCTTCAGCCACCCGCAGAACACACTGCTGCGCCTGGAGTTTTCGCCGCCGGCCGCCCCGCCGGCGAGCCCGTAGGCCCTCGGCCCGGTCAGCTTCTGGCTAGCCCCTGCAAATTCCCGCGCGCTCGTTTGGCGCTGTGGTAGGTTCCGCCGGTCATGGAATTGCGAACCTTTTCCTACATCGACATCTTGCAGCCGCAGTTCACGGGCTTTCTGCAGACGGTGGCCCAGGGGTTCCTGCCACTTGAGCAGCAGGCCGCGCTGTTCATCGAAATCGCCCCCGGCATCGCCATCAATCAGCTCACCGACGTGGCGCTGAAGAAGACGAGGGTGATCCCGGGTATGCAGATTGTTGAACGAGCCTACGGGCTGCTCGAGCTGCACTCGTTCGACCAAGGGGAAGTGCGCCAGGCTGGCGAGGCGATTCTCGAAGCCATGGGCGTCGATCAGTCGGCGCGCATCAAGCCGAAGATTCTGTCTGAAGAGACCATCACCGGCTTAGAGGGCTATCACTCGCAGCTCATCAATCGCTTCCGACATGGCGACATGATCGGTCAGGGCCAGACGCTGTATCTCATCGAGATCGCGCCGGCCGGCTACGCTGCGATCTGCGCCAATGAGGCCGAGAAGGCTGCTCCTGTCCACCTGATGGAGGTCATCACCTTCGGAGCGGTCGGACGCCTGTGGCTTGGTGGCAACGAGGCGGAGATTGCCGAAGCTCGCCGAGCCATTCTCAACACTCTGGCCGATATCAGCGGCCGCGTCGCCGCCTAGCCAGCCGCCGTCGAGCGGACGCCGCCCTCGCCCCGCCACAGCACGTGGCAGAGAAAAAACACGGGGGGCCTAAAAAAACGCTTGACCCTACGCCAGCTTGCGATAGATTTCTGGGCGTCTCGCGGGAGTAACTCAGTGGTAGAGTGCCACCTTGCCAAGGTGGACGTCGAGGGTTCAAATCCCTTCTCCCGCTCCAAGAAGAAGCAAAAAAGGCCAGTCAATGACTGGCCTTTTTCATTTTGTGCTCAGCGGGGGGAGACGGGAGTTACTTCTTCTTCGCCTTGCTGGCCACGACCGGCTTCGCTGCGGCTTTGGACTTCTTGGCGTGGGCGGCGGAGCCGCTGGGCTTGCTGGTCGGCCTCTGAGCCTTGCTTGGGCCGACTGGCGCCTTCTTAGCCGGTGACGCCGGGGCCTTTGACGGCGGCGGAGCTTTAGGGGGCGTGGGCGGAGCCTTGGCGACTGGCGCGGTGGCCTTCGGAGCGGGAGGCAGGGCTTTTGCCGTCGGCCGAGCCACCTTGCTTGGACGCTCGATGGGTGCCCTTCGAGCTGTCGGTGCTCCGGATGCGGTTCCCCGCTTCTGCTCGGCTTCTCGCTTCTTCTCGGCTTCCTGGAGCTGCTCTAGCTCGTGGAGCCGCTCGGCTTCTCGACGGACACGCAGGCTGTCGAGGTGAGCCTGCCTGTCGGTCAGACGACCGGATAGCTCGGCAATCTCTGCCTGCAAGCGGCTCTCGATCGTCTCCTCCGACGGCAGCTCACCAGCCCCGGACCGGAAGAATAGCTGGGGAAACTCCGGCCCCAGCGCGGCTTTTTCGGACGCGATCTTGCTCAACAGACGGTGAGCCTCCCGACGCTTGGCATTGCAGGTATCCCAGAACGCACGCCGAGCCCCCGCGCGGAAGTCACCGGCCCGCTGCTTGGCATCGGCCAGAGCATTGCGAGCATTTTCCGCTGAGGTCAGCAGGGCGCGCAGGTCGCGGGCCAGATCAAGCATCGGCTTCTGCCCGGCCTCTTCCAGCAGCTCCGGCCAGCCGCGCAGCGCATCGAGCTCACCGGCCAGCACCTGTCCCTTGAGCTGTGCTGTGGTCCGGCCGGCCAATAAGCGGGCTGGCAGCGTCGACTCTTTACCGGCCAGGGCGTCCCTCAGCGTCGACTCGGCACGGTCAAGATAGCGTGCCAGATTTCGCCCCAGCTGGCCGATTCGGCTCTCGGCAAACATCAGGGCCTCGGCGAACGCTCGGTCGCGCGACTGCATGCCCAGACAGGCTTTGCACAGCGCCTCAGCATCGAGAACAAGTGCGCTGGCTTCCGGGTTTAGACGGGCCATGGTCAGCGTGTAGTACAGCTCCTCGTAGACCTCGCCCAAGTTCGCGTCTTCGGACAAAAGAATCGGCATGCAAACCCCCGCTACTCGATACGGAGAGAATCGTAACATGTCGCAAACGTTATATGTAATGAAAGTTACAATTAAAATCAGTCTCTCCTAGCCCATGCCCCACACTCCAGTCCTCGTCGCTGCCCGACGGAGGGCTTAGCGGCCTCCCACGTCGGGTGCTTGTATTCGCTGCAGGCTTGCCGCAGCGTGGAAGGACCATGTCCGCGCTCTCGCATCCAGTCCGCGCCATCGTCACCATCCCCCCCTACGCGCCGTTTCTGCCCGAGGTGGCGGCCCATCCCCTGGTAAGCGGGCTGCGCCTCAACACGGTTATGCCAACCAAGGGCGAGGAATCGCTAGCCAGCCTGCTTTCCCGACTGGCCCGGCTTGGGCCGCCACTGTGGGTGGATCTGAAGGGGCGGCAGCTTCGCGTGACCCAGGCCGCAATGCCGCCGTTTACCGAGGTCCGGCTGAGCCACCGCATCCGCCTTAACACGCCCGCCGACGCCTTCTTCTGCGACGGCAAGGAGCACGCGCGGGTGGTGGCGGTAGAGGGTGAGCGCCTGATCCTCCTCGATGGCCCGCGGCGCTTCATCGGTCCGGGCGAGTCGGTCAATATCGTGGACCCGTCGCTGCAGATCGAGGGCTCGCTGACCGCCACCGATCGCGCCTACCTGCAGGCCATGCGCGAGCTTGGGCTGCAGAACGTAATGCTGTCGTTTGTTGAACAGCACAGCGACCTGACTGAGGTCCGCGAGCTTCTGCCAGGCGCCAGACTGGTGCTGAAGATCGAGTCGAAGCGGGGTCTCGACTGGGTGCTTGATGGCTATCCCTTGCAGCGGGCCGATGCCAGCGACGCCAGCCCACCCCGGCTGATGGCGGCCCGCGGCGACCTGTATGTCGAGGTCTACCACCCACACTCCATCCTGGGTGCGCTGCGCCGGATCATCGCCGCTGACCGCCAGGCCATCGCCGCCAGTCGAATTTTTTCGTCGCTGGCTCGCGGCCCGAACGCCGTGCCCGACTGCGCCGACATCTCAGATGCGGCGTTCCTGATCACGCAGGGCTATCGCACCCTGATGCTCGGCGATGAGGTCTGTCTGCGTCGCGACAGCGTGCTCGCGGCATTGAACTTGCTCGACGCTGTGGCCTCTGAGCTACGGCCCTACGCCAGCTAGGGGAGACGGCTGCGATGTCCAAGCCCCCTACCCTCGCGCTGGCCCAGATCAATAGCCGCATCGGTGACTTCGCCGGCAACCGCGCCCAGATTCTGGATGCCGCCAGAGCCGCGCGAGCCCAGGCCGAGGATCCCAGCCGGACGCTGCTCGTCACGCCCGAGCTTGCGCTGTGTGGCTATCCGCCGCGCGACCTGCTGTATGACCCAGACTTTGTGGCCGATGCGCTGACCGCCACCAGCGAGCTAGCCGACGAGCTAGAGCGGCGCTTCCCCGATGGCCCGGCGGTGCTGTGCGGGACGCTGGCCCGGGCTAAAGCGACGGAGATGACCTCGCCGCGACACCCCGGCCTGTACGATGCCGCTGTGCTTCTGCAGGGCGGAGAGGTGCGCGCGTTGGCAGCCAAGCGCCTGCTGCCGGTCTACGACGTCTTCTACGAGCCGCGCTGGTTTGTGCCCGGTCCGATCGGCGCCCCCATCCCGTTTGCCGGACATCGGCTGGGCGTGCTGCTGTGTGAAGACATGTGGGACGATGCCTACGCTACGCATCCAGCGCGCGAGCTGGTGGCGGCGGGCGCCGATCTGCTGGTCTGCCTGTCGGCTTCGCCCTACCGGCTGGGGGTGCTGGCGCAGCGGCTGGGTCACGCCCGACGCGCCGCGGCCCTCGGCGTTCCGCTGGTCTACGTCAACGCCGTCGGCGCCAACGACGAGCTGATCTTCGACGGCGGCAGCCTGGCGCTAAGCCCGACGGGCGAGACGGTGCTGCAGCTTCCGCGCTTTGCCGAGGCAGTCACCGCGCTGCCCATCGCCAGCCTGCATGCGGGATCGAGCGCCCGCCGCGCCGCGACTCCGGAGCCGCTCTCCATGGAGGCTGAGCTGCTGTCAGCGCTGACGCTGGGCGTGCGCGACTTCTGTCGCAAGAACGGCACCCGGCGCGCGTTCCTTGGCCTCTCGGGCGGGATCGACTCGGCGCTGGTGCTGTGCATCGCCTGTCGGGCACTGGGGGCCGATGCGGTGACCGCGCTCAGCCTGCCCTCGCACTTCAACGATCCGCGCTCGTCGCAGACCGCCCACGAGCTGTGTCGCGCGCTCGGTGTTCGCTGCGAGGAGCTCTCGATCGATCCGCTGCTTTCGGCCTGCCAGACTGGGCTGGCCCCGCTGCTCGCTCCAGAGGCCGGCCCGGCCCCTGCCGGGGACACGACGCTGGAAAACCTGCAGGCCCGGCTGCGCGCCCTGGTCTTGATGGCCTATGTCAATCGCCGCGGCGGCATCTTGCTGAACACCAGCAACAAGACCGAGCTCGCGGTGGGCTACAGCACGCTGTACGGCGACATGGCGGGAGCGCTGGGCGTCATCGCCGACTTGACCAAGCCGCAGGTCTACGCGCTATGCCAGCACATCAACGCCACCGCGACGGGACCGGCGCCGATTCCAGCCTTCATCCTGGAGCGTCCACCCTCGGCCGAGCTGCGCCCGGGCCAGGTCGATCCCTTCGACTATCCCGTCGAGTCGCCGCGCATCGAATCGCTGGTCGCGCACAGCCCGCCCCCGCCCGACGCCCCTCCGGCTGATCTGGCGCGCTATCGGCGCTTGCTGCGTGCCGCCGAGCACAAGCGCTGGCAATTTGGCATCGTCCTCAAAGTGTCGGAGCGCGCCTTTGGCAGCGGTCGCATGGTGCCGGTCACCCGGGCTCGCTAGGCGCTCGGGAGTCTGCGAGAAGATTCGGCAACTTCGCCACTGCCGCGACAATGGCTTTGACTACAACTCCGCTTCGCGCAGCATCTTGTCTTAGGGCGCAGCGCATCAGCCGCCGATGGCCGATCCCCAACGCAGTTCGGATTGCCTGTGGGCCAGCTCGATGGACGCGCCCCAAGTCGGCCGACCCAACGCGATGAAGAGCAAGGAACCCTGGTGAAGATGTCCCTTCAAATGCCATCTACCTCGTCGAGCCGCCGCGGACAGAGCGGGCTCTGTGTTTTGGCGGTGGGCCTGCTTGCTGCCTGTGGCTACACGTCGCAATACCATGCTCCGGCCGATGGTCGGGCGCGCGTCGTCTGGGGCCCGGATGACGATCCTGTCGTCGAGCTAGCCGGCTCAGCCCCGGATGCCCAGTGTGCAATCACGCTGCAGCAGATCACCGGGCACAAGGACATGCACACGACGGTCGGCCACGTCGAGCTGCCGCAGAACGCGACGCCCGGGCCGTACTCGCTGTCGGTCAGCAGCGGCTACTGGGTGCCGCGTTACTACGGCCCACAGATCGTTGTGGTTCAGCCCGGCTTTGCGCCGCTGCTGCCGCGTCCGCCGCTCTTTTCTCCATCGCTGGCCATCACCGAGGCAATCCTGCGCAGTCGGGGGGGCATCGGCAGCTTCAGCAGCGTACGGGGGGGCGGCGGCGGCAGTGTGCGCGGGGGCGGCGGGGGCAGCAGCGGGGGTCGCTTGGATGGAGCGGCGATGGTCCTCGTCGCGCTGGCGGTGATGGCTCTACCGGCTATCGACATCGGTCTTGCGGCCTCGATGCCCGAGTCCAGCGGCAAGAGCTCGCGCGCCATCGATCTGGTCAATGCCTACAACGATCTGATGCGCTCGCCAGGCGCACCGTGCAGCACCTACACCCCGCCGCCCGAGGCCTACGGCCAGCCGGCTTCCCCCCCTGGAGGGACCCCATGAGCACCTCCCCCTGCCCTCCCCGCACCGTCGGCACCGCATCCCGCGGTCTGCGTCGAGTGGCGCTGACCTGTGCGCTGTCGATCGCGGCAGCGAGTGTCCACGGCGGCTGCGCCTCGACCCAGTACGCGCCGCAGGTGGTGGCCCGCGGCGAGCTGACGATGCGCTATCAGGGCGGCTTTGAGATCTACGCCGGCCGCGAGCGCCTGACCGGAGGCCTGACCTACCCGCGACTGGCGCAGCATGTGCGCTGTGTACCGGAAGCGGCCCGCCACGCCGAAAGCGCACGCAGTAACGGCGTCGGTGCCGTCGTCACCTCGATCCTCGGCGGAACGATGGGAGCAGGCGGACTGCTGGGCCTGGTCGGGCTGGCCGATCAGGATCGCATCGGCCTGTGGCTGGGTGCCGGTCTGGCGCTGAGCACCGTCGGGCTGACGCTGTCAATCGTCAGCTGGCGGCTGAAGAACCACGCCAACGGCCATGCCCACGATGCCGTGAACTTCTACAACGACTCGGTCGGCAGCCTGGGCGCCACCTGCGACGATCTCAGCTACCCGGCGCCGGTGGGCCCCGCGCCGGCTGCCGCTGTACCGCCCGCCGATGCCGGAGCCGTGCCGAGTGCCGTCCCCGCGATCCCAGGCTCGCCGCCCCCCAGCCTGCCTCCCCCTCCGACGACGCTCTAAGCCGCTTGCAACGCAGTCGATGCAGACAGGCTTTGACGCCATGGCCTGCGGTCCCCGACACTTGAAGCAGCGGCGGAACACTGCGCCCGCACACAGGACGTTCGACGATGAATCCTCCCAGCCTTGAGACGATGGAGCAGACCAAGCGGGTGCTGACCGAGATCGCGCTGCGCTATGGGCCGCGGCTTTTGACAGCGATCTTGATCTTCGCGGTCGGCAGCCTGGTCGCGCGGCAGGTGAACCGGCTGGCCGGGGGCTGGCTGGCGCGGCGCGAGCTCGACGTCGCGCTGGCTAAGCTGCTTGGGCGTATGGCTGGGCTGCTGGTGCTGCTGGTGTTCGCGCTGATGGCGCTGCAGAACCTCGGGGTCGAGCTCCTGCCGCTCATCGCCAGCCTCGGCGTCGTGGGCGTCGGAGCCGGCCTGGCGATGCAGGGCGTGCTCAGTAACCTCGTGGCCGGGCTGACGATCATCCTGTCAGGCCCCTTTCGCGTCGGTGAGTACATCTCGGTGATCGGCGTCGAAGGCCAAGTCGAGTCCATCGAGCTCTTCACCACCACGCTGCTGCATACCGATCGCTCGCAGGTGGTCATCCCCAATCGCAAGCTGGTCGGCGAGGTGCTGCATAACTACGGCAAGCTCCGTCAGCTGAACCTGCAGGTCGGCGTGGCCTACGCCACCGAGCTGCCGCGCGCCCTGGCCGTCATCCGGCAGGTGCTATCGCAGAACCCGCGGGTCCTGTCTGAACCGCCGCCAGTCGTCGGAGTGGGTCAGCTGGGCGAGTCCGCCATCGCCATCGCGGTGCGCCCCTGGGTCGCGGTGCCGGACTACATCGATGCCATCGGTGAGCTCAATCAGTCCCTGGTCGAGGCCTGCCGTCGTGAGCGGATCGATCTGGCGCTTCCACAGCAGGAGGTTCGCCTGCTCTCCGACGGAAAGTCGCGCTAGCAGCCAACGCTCAGCAGCCAACGCCAGGCCGGGGGCCGCTTAATCGATCCGCAAGAGTCCCGCTGCGAACCGCTCTGCCGCCCGTCGCCGATCTGGCTTGCCATTGGGTAGCTGCGGCAGTGCCGCGACCTGACACCACAGGCGCGGACGCTTAAACGGGGCCAAGCGTTCGCTGACAATCTTGGCAAGCTGCGACAGAGACGCCGGAGACGGCGTGGGCTCCGACGGCACGACAGCTGCCGCGACGAGCGCCCCCCAGCGGGCATCGGCGACCCCAAAGACCAGCGCCGCCGCCACCCCCGGACAGCTGAGCAGCACCCCCTCGACCTCGGCGGGATAGACGTTCTCACCGCCAGTGACAATCAGATCGCTGCGCCGCGACAGCACGTGCAGCGCGCCGCTCTCGTCGACAAAGCCAAGGTCGCCGGTGTCAAAGTAGCGCCCCGCAAGCGGCGGACGGTGCAGATATCCCGACATCAGCATCGGCCCACGCAGACAGATTCGCCCCGGCGTGCCCGGTGGCGTGGCCGTGATCTCTCCCCGTTCATCGCCAGCAGCCGCAGAGTCGTCATCGCTTCCGATCACCACATCCAGGCCGGGCAGCGGCACCCCTGATCCCGCCTGGAACTGTCGCCGCGCGGCATAGCGCCCGGTGCACACCTGCGAGCAGGCTTCCGTCAGACCGTAGGTCCGCAGCACGGACAGTCCCGCCGCCAAGCTCTCGCGATACAGCGAATCCGGCGTCGCCGCACCGCCCACCAGCACCGCCCGCAACGCTCGCAGCGCCCCCACATCGGGCATCGATAACAGGTTGCTCAGCACGGTGGGCACGACCGATAGCAAGGTCGCGCGCTGCTCGCTCACCGCCGCGATGATGGCCGCCGGCTCGGGACGCGGCAGCAGCACGATGGCTCGTCGCGAAAGAAGACAGCGCGTGACGATCGACAGACCACCGAC
Source organism: uncultured Myxococcales bacterium (assembly GCA_937952145.1). Taxonomy (GTDB): domain Bacteria; phylum Myxococcota_A; class Polyangia; order Palsa-1104; family JAEUJZ01; genus JAEUJZ01. The sequence continues at coordinate 22,155 of CALFYE010000344.1, read as the reverse complement.
ATGACACAGCGGCAGGCACAAGAGCCAGCGGTCGTCGGCCAGGAAGCCCAAGTTGGTCTCGCTCGCCGCCGCAGACGCGACAAAGGCGGCTCGGCTGAGCACCGCTCCCTTGGGCACGCCGCTCGTCCCCGAGGTGTACAAGATGGCCAGCGGCTGCATCGGCTCGACGGGTGGCAGGGCAGCAAAGCCCATGACCGCAGTGGCAGTGGCCGCGGCTGAGCGAGGCGGCTGGGCCAGCTCCAAGATCGCATCTCCCGACAGCACCGCCCCCGGCGCAGCGTCGGCAATCAGGACTGCTGCCTCAGCCGGAGTCAGCCGCGGATGCAGGGGGACAAAGGGCGTGCCGGACTCGCACAGGGCCAGCAGGACCAAGAGTGTCTCGACAGAGTTATGCGCTTGCACCGCCACCTTCGCCTGCGGCCCCAGCGGCACCCCCTGCTGCACGAGCGCACGCCACACGCCGGCCACGCGCGAGCCAAGCTGGGCAAAGGTCAGCGTGGTTCCCTCGGCGAAAAGCGCCAGCTCGCCTCCGGCCTGCTCGGCCGCGTGACGCAGGCTCAGGCTGGCGGGACTCATCGCCCACCTCGCGCTGACCCGATGGCTCGCGGCGATTCAGAAAACATCGCGCGATCGACAAAGCCCAGGCCAGGGCCAGCCGGGACGCGCAACCCATACCCATCCGCCGCGACGCTGGGGTCCAAGTCGCAGTGGGCGAGGTGCGGCAGCGCAACCTGCGGCCAAGCTTGCAGGCCCATGTGGGACGCCAGACCACACGCCCACGGAGCCTGAGGCAGCGAGAACGCCAGCTCACACGCCGCGGCATGCGCCACTGGGCCGTCGAAGGCATGGGTGATCACCACGCCGCGACCATGGGCCTGCGCCTGCAGCGCCAGATCCCGCGCGCCGCGCAGCCCCAGCAGCATTGGCTTTAGCACCCAGGCGACACAGAACGGCGTCGTCAAGAGTGCCTGGCGTTCCTCAGCATCCTGCAGCGACTCATCCGCCGCGATCGGCACCTCGGCGGTCCCCAACCGGCAAAGCTCGCCCCGTCCCGCCGCCACCGGCTGTTCGACAAACTGCAGTCGCAGCGCAGCCAAGCGCGGCAGGCGCTCGCGGGCCTGTTCCGGTGTCCAGGCGCCGTTGATATCGATGCGCAGCGCAACCTCAGCGGGCAGCGCGCGGCGAAGTAGAGACAGGTGCTGCAGCTCACCTTCGAAGTCCGCTCTGCCCAGCTTCAGCTTCAGGGTCGCCGCCCCCGCCGCCACCGCCGCCTGCGCCTCGGCCAGCGAGCTGCACAGCGCGTTGAGTGGGATGCGGCTCCCAGCCGGTGCGTCTCCCCCCGAAAGCACCGTCGAGAGCCGTCCCGCCGGACCTAGACGCTGGGCCCAGAGATCGCCATAGGCGGTTTCGATCGCACAACGTGCCGCGGGCAGCGCGTGCAGGCTGGGAAAACGCGGCCAGCCCTCGGCGTCGAAATCGACGGGCTGCAGCGTGTCGCCCAGGGCCTGCAGGGCCGAGGCGCAGTCGGCCAGCGTGTCGGATGAAAAGCCGGGCAGCGGACTCGCTTCACCGATGCCGAGCCGACCCTGCTCATCCTGCAGCAGGTACCACAGCCCACGCCGATCGTCGGTGCGCTTCCGCTGACCCCCGACCGCCTGCGGCAGCACCCCGCCCAGCGCGCAGAGCTGAGCCCGCAGCCGCGTGGGCCGCGCCGCTCGCAGGTCTTGCTGGCTACAACGCACCGCCGTCATCTCGCTACGACAAGCCGATGGCTAGCACCCACAGCAGCCCGTAGACCAGCAGCAGCTGCGCCGTCTTGGCCAGCGAGCGATTCAATCGCTCGCCATCGTGCGCCACGGCAACCACGCGCAAAAGTGGCAGCGACAGCGGCGCGGATAAGAGAGGCAACAAGCCCGCAAGCCGCAGCCGCCCGCTCAGCACCAGCAGCACCGGCACGACGTAGGCAAGCCCGATGAGCGCAAAGTACAGACCCACGCCGAACCTGCGCCCCAGCCGCACCACCAGCGTGCGCTTGCCGGCCACGACATCGGTCCGATGGTCGCGCACGTTGTTTACGACCAGCACCGCCGCAGCCAAAGCTCCGATCGGCAGCGACGCCAGGATCGGCAGCGACGCCAGCGCAGCATCCACCCCGGCTGACACGAAGACCGTGCCGCACACCGCCACCGGGCCAAAAAACACGAAGACGAACACGTCGCCCAGGCCGTTATAGCCCAGCGGATACGGTCCCGCGGTGTAGGCCAAGCCCGAGGCAATCGACACAAGGCCAATCGCCACCACGGCCGGCCCAGCCACCGCCGTCAGATAGACGCCGCAGAGCATCGCAAGCCCGAAGCTCAGCCACATGCCGGCTCGCATCGCGCGAGGCGTGAGCAGGCCAGCCTGAGTGACGCGCAGGGGTCCCAGACGGTCCGCGGTATCGGCGCCTTTTTCGTAGTCAAAGACGTCGTTCGCCAGGTTGGTGCCGATCTGGATAAAGACCGCGCCGAGCAGCGCCGCCAATAGCGCCAGTCCGCGGACCCCGCCGGCGTGAGAGGAAAGCGCGGCCCCTAGCAGCACCGGCACTACACCGACGATCAGCGTCTGCGGACGGCAGGCCAAGACCCAGGCTGAAAGCGATCCTGGCGCCGGGCGCTTCGCCGACCTCTGGGCCGGATGCGCCGAGGCCGCGGCCCGGGTTTCCATCGCGGTCTCCGTCTTTGGCAGGGGCGCAGGACGGCTCATGGGAAGCGCTTGAACTTGGTGAAGTCCGGCTTGCGCTTCTCCAGAAAGGCCTGCTTACCCTCGCGACCTTCGTCGGTGAGGTAGTAAAGCAGGGTGGCGCTCCCGGCGAGCTCTTGCAGACCTGCCTGCCCATCGCAGTCGGCGTTGAGCGCGGCCTTGAGGAAGCGCAGCGCCGTCGGGCTGTTGGCCAGCATCTCGCGCGCCCAGCGCAGCGTTTCGGGCAGCAGGTCGGCGAGCGGGACGACGGTGTTCACCAGGCCCATCGAGAGCGCCTGCTGCGCATCGTACTGACGGCACAAGAACCAGATCTCGCGCGCCTTCTTCTGGCCCACGATGCGCGCCATGTACGAGGCGCCATAGCCGCCATCAAAGCTGCCGACTCGCGGACCGGTCTGGCCGAAGCGCGCATTGTCGGCCGCGATCGTCAGATCGCACAGCATGTGCAGCACGTGGCCGCCGCCGATGGCATAGCCCGCCACCATGGCGATCACCGGCTTGGGCAGCGTGCGGATCTGACGCTGCAGATCCAGCACGTTGAGGCGCGGAATCCCATCCTCACCGACGTAGCCACCGTGCCCACGGACGCGCTGGTCGCCGCCCGAGCAGAAGGCATCAGGCCCTTCGCCACAGAGGATCACGACGCCGACTTTTTCGTCATCGCGGGCATCGTCGAAGGCGCGCGACAGCTCTTTGACCGTCAGCGGCCGGAAGGCGTTGCGCACCTCGGGACGGTTGATCGTGATCTTGGCGATGCCGTCTGCCGTCTTTTCGTACTTGATGTCCTGAAAGTTCAGGTGGGTCACCGCGACGAGCGGCGGGGGAGCGCGGTGCTCGGCCACCTCGGCAGGGGCGGTCTTTTTCGACTTAGCGTGGGCGGTAGGCATGGGGAGTCCTCAACAGGTGATAGATGGCGTCCGGTGCTTCCAGCACCGCGTTATGTCCGACGTGGGGAAGGACGATGTGGGGGATGTCAGGCCGCGATTCGACCAGTGCCTGACCGATGCGCGTGAACTTTTCGTCAAGAGCGCCGCTGACCACCCGAGTCGGGCAGCGCAGCGCGGGCAAGCGAGCCCAGAGGTTCGGCATGCGCCCGGTGCCCAGCGTGCGCAGGCTGAAGATCAGCCCCTCGGGCCGGTGCTGCAGACGGGTCTGTCGCTGCCGTCCCTGCAGCGTCGGCGACAGAGCCTTTTGCGAGGCAAACAGCGGCAAGCGTTCCCAGGCGTCGACGAACGTTTCTAACGGGCCGGATGCAAGCTGCGCGCACAGCTGATCTTCGAAGGCCTGGCGCGCCTGCCGTTCTGGCTGCGCCTCGTCGGGAAAGCCGGGATCGACGCCGATCAGAAGCAGGCTATCGACGCGGTCGGGAAAGCGCAGCGCCAAGGCTAGGGCCAAGCGGGCCCCCAGCGAATAACCGACCAGCCGGAAGCGCGGGGTCGGCAGCGTCTCGGCGAACGACTCGATGACAGCATCGAAGTGCTCGCCCACGCAGCGTGGCTCGGGACCGTGGCCCGGCAGAAACGGCGCGACGCTCGGCCCGGGCAGGCGGCGCTGTAGCTCGTGCCAAGTATCGGGCCCGCCCAGAAAACCATGCAGAAAGACCATCGCTGGCTCGCGGTCGATGCGGACAGCTGGAGCCTGCACCGTCGCCGCGGGAGCCAAGAGATCGCTCCGCGACATCTGCGCCGTCACGCGCTCGACGATCCGCGCCCGCCGCGCTTTGCCATCGCTCGGCGGCACGACGGCTTCGATGACCAGGGGCCGGTCCGAGGCCAGGCCGGCCTGCAGCGCCACGCGCAGAGCCGCACGATCGCCGACCCGGCTCGCTGCCAAGCCAAAGCTCGCCGCCGCGGCCACGAAATCGACGGGCTGAGGCGCTAGAAACAGCCGCTCAAAGAGCGGTGCCGCAAGCGGACTTCCAGCCACCGGAAGCTGTTCAAAGATGCGACCGCCGGCGTTGTTGACCACGATGACCAGCAGCGGTCCGCGGACCTGACACAGCGTCGCCAGACCACCCAGATCGTGCAGCGCACTCAGGTCCCCCAAGAGCAGCGCCAGCGGCGACTCGCTAAGCGATCGCGTCCCGGCCGCCCCCGCCACCAGGCCATCGATCCCCGCCGCGCCGCGCTGATGCAGGACGCGCAGCGGCTTGCCAGCCGGAGGACAAAACGTATCGACCTCGCGCACCGCCAAGCTGTTGCCAAGGAGCAGCGTCGCCCCCGCCGGCAGCGCCGCCAATAGCTCGCGCACGACCCGCCCTTCTGAAAAGACCTCGTCTGCGCACTCGGCATGAACAGCGTCCCAGACCTGCGAGTCTGCCGCCGCCAGCGCCGCCACAAAGGTCGCGCGTGCCCCCGCAGCTGCCAGTCCCCCCCGCTCATCGCCATGGAGCAGCGGATGCTCGGCCAGCGCCTGGCACACCGTCGCTGGTTCGGCTTGCACGAGCAGGTCGGCGCGGCCATCGGGATCGTTCCAGCCGTGCGCGGCGATGACCGCGCGAACGCCAGCCGCTGAACCAAAGCTCGTCAGAAAAGCGGAATAGCTCGCGGACACTGGCGGCGTGCCGAGCTCCAAGATCAGCTGAGGGAACAGCTCAGGTCTCTGCCCGACGCGCCCTGCCAGCGCGCGAAAGAGGACATCCAAGCCGCCAAGCACCGTCGGTCCCGCCCCGAAGCGCAGGCCGCTTGTGGCCTCTGCAAAGACGGCATAGCCAGTCATCCTCTGAAGGCGCGCCACCGCCTGCCGCAGCGCATCGGGGTCACTGCCCGCCCAGGCTGGCCCGGCGACAATGAGGCCGCGCGGCCGCTCCCGACAGAGCAGCGCCAGGCTGCGTAGCGCATCAGCATCGACCGGCGTATCCGGCGTGACGCGAGCTGAAAAGACCCGCGGTGCACCACTCGCCAAGCGGGCCGCTAGCTCGGCGTGCCAGGGTTCCTCATGCGGACTGCCAATCGGTTCAAGCGGCTTGCGAAAGCGCGCGTTGACGTGCACCGGTCCCGGCTGCGGAGCCAGGCTGTAGGCCACGGCCTGCGTCGCGATGCGTACCACCGCGGCGAGCGCGCCCGGCCGTGCATCCGGCAGACCCAGCTCGGCATAGTGGCGCACGTAGTCACCAAACAACTTCACCTGATCGATGGTCTGCGAGGCCGCAGCATCGTAGGCTTCCCAGGGGCGATCGGCGGTCAGCACCACCATCGGCAGGTGACTCTGCGTCGCTTCGATCAGCGCCGGCAGGTAGTGCCCCCCTGCACTGCCCGAGGTACACAGCAGCACCGTCGGTCGTCCGCTGGCTCGTGCCTGCCCCAGCGCAAAGAAGGCAGCGGCTCGCTCATCGACGATGACGTGGGTGGTGATGCGCGCTTGCCGGGCCAGCGCCAGCGCCAGCGGCGTCGAGCGCGAGCCCGGACTCAGCACAGCACTCTGCACACCCGCACTCGCGAGCGCAGCGACAAAGAGCTCGGCCCAGGCCGTGTGTAGATCTGGGCTGCTCATGCCGGGCTCCCCGCGGCACCAACGGGCTCGCTCCCATCAGACAGCAAGCCCAGCGCGGCCAGCATCGGCTGGAGCTTGGCGGCAGTCTCGCGAAATTCTTTGGCGGGCTGCGAGCCGGCCACGATCCCCGCCCCGGCAAACAGAAACGCCTGGCCATCGCGCAGCAGCGCTGAGCGGATCGCGACATAGAACTCGCCATCGCCCGCCCCATCGAACCAGCCGACCGGTGCCGCGTAGTAGCCACGCGGCAGTGCCTCTTGCGCGCAGATGAAGCGGGCCGCCGCTTGCTGCGGCACACCGCACACCGCCGGCGTCGGATGCAGCGCCGCCAAGAGCTGCAAGACATGCGTCGGAGCAGTCAGCTCGGCGGAAAGCGGCGTCCACAAGTGAATGACGTTGCGCAGCACGCGGGGCTGCGGCGTGACGGGCTGGATCGCACCGACAAAAGGCCGCAGGCGATCGCACAGCGCGGCCACCACGTGCGCGTGCTCGCGACCCTCCTTTTCGTCGGAGAGCAGCGTCTGCGCCTGCCGAGAGATAGCAGAAGCCAGCGGACCGCCGCCAGAGTCGCGCCGCGGCAGTGAGCCCGCCAGCGCATCGCACCGCACGCTTGCGCCCTGGCGAGCCACCAGAAGCTCCGGCGTCGCGCCGACTAGACAGGAATCGAAAAGTGGCAGCGCAAAGCGCATGCAGGTCGGATACGCCGCCGTCAGGTTGGCCAGCACGGCAGCCAGCGATGCCGAAGACGATGCCGGCGCGGGCACGATCTGGCCGCGAGCGAGCACCACTTTGTGCAAGCGACCTTCCGTGATCTCGTGCAAGGCGCGCTCCACGAGGACTTGCCAGCGCTCCGCTTCACCGGCCTGCAGCCCGACGACCTGGCCAGCCAGCACGGGCTCGGCTGGCGTCGGCTCCCTCGCCGCAAGCGCCGCCTCTAGCTGCACTAGCTCGTGCTCTAGGACCGCGCCCTCCATAAGCTCAGCGACCGTGGTGTTGAGCTGCAGGTACCCTTCGCCAGCCTGCAGCACAAGGGCCCAGCGCGGCAGCACGAAGTGCGCATCGGGCAGTCCTCGCCAGGGATCGTCGGCGATTGCGGTGCGGTGCTCGCCCGGACTCTGCGGTGCGAAGCGCAGACCGCCGAAAAAACGTGGGCTCGGGGCCGTGCCGCAGTCAGAATCGGCGAAGATCTGCAGGTCAGAAAGCAGCGCCTGTGCCGCGTCGATCAGCTCAGCGATGCGGCCCTCGCCCATCGGACAAAGCAGCGCTGCCTGACCATAGCCCAGGGCAGCGGCCTGCTCCTGTGCTGGTTCGACGCCGACCTCACGCTGCGGCAAAAACAGCGCCAGCGGCGACGGCAGCCCAGGCACCGCCCACAGCCCCGGCCCGCCCTGCTGCAGCCGCGCGGCGATCACCGGCTCTCGCACGCACAGGTGCACGCGCACCTGGGGAGCAAGCGACTGACACGCCGCCCGAGCAAGCGCGAGACAGGCCCGCACGATCTAGCGCTCCTGCCCCGCTGAGGTCACGTCGCGCGCTGCCTTCTTCGGCGTCGCCACGTATAGCGTGGCCACACCAAACGTCAGCGGCTGACAGCTCAGAAGCGTGAGCCCGCTCGACTCCATAACCTGACAAAACTCAGCCGCTGGGGGGAAGGCCGCGATCGATCGCTGCAGGTAGCGATACTCGCGCGAGCCCGAGAGGATCGAGCCAAGCAGCGGCACGATATGGTGAACGTGCAGGCGCGCCAGGCGACCCATCAGGCCCGACCGTGGCTCGGCAAGCTCCAGAATCGCGATGCGCCCGCCGGCCCGCGTGACCCGTGCCATCTCGCGCAGGGCGGCCGGGCGATCGGGGACGTTGCGAATGCCAAACGCCATGCAGATGCGATCGATGCTGTCATCGGCAAACGGCAAGCTCTGGGCATCGCCACGCACCAGCGCCAAGCGACCCGACAGCCCCTGCGCGGCAACCTTGCGGCGTGCCACCGAGAGCATCTTGCCCGAGGGGTCCAGGCCCAGGACCTGCGCCGTCGACACTCCCGCGGCGACGGAGATCGCCAGGTCGCCAGTGCCGGTTGCGAGATCAAGGACGTGCTCGTGATCAGCAATCGCCAGCGCCGCGACCGTCTTTTTGCGCCAGCTCTGATCCAGGCCCAGCGAGATGATGCGGTTCAGCAGGTCATAGCGCCCTGCGATGTCGTCAAACATCGCGCCGCTGCCATCGCGCGCCGGAGTCAGCGCAAGCTCTGCGTTTCCTTGCGTCATGCCGCCCTCTGTCCGCGCAGCGCTCCCAAGACCGCGCTCAGCTCGTCCCCGGTCAGGGCCTGCGCACCGTCGCTGAGAGCCCGTCCCGGATCGTCATGGGTCTCGATCATCACGCCTGCCGCCCCGGCTGCCAGCGCGGCTCGCGATAGCGGCAGCACCAGATCGCGGCGACCGGTTCCATGCGACGGATCGACAATCACCGGCAAGCGGTGCACCTGCGCCAAGAGCGCCACTGCGCCCAGATCTAGCAGGTTCCGCGTGTGCTCATCAAAGCTGCGGATGCCGCGCTCGCACAGCACCACGGCCGAGGCTCCATGCAGCAGCAGATACTCGCCAGCTAGCAGCCATTCCTCGACGGTGGCTGACATCGATCGTTTCAGCAGCACGGGCTTATTGGTACCGCCCACCCGCTTAAGCAGCGCGAAGTTCTGCATGTTGCGCGAGCCGATCTGCACGAGGTCGGTCATCGCCGCCACGCGCTCAACATCGTGCTCGGACAAGACCTCGGTTACCACCCGCAGGCCGTGCCGATCGGCGGCGGCACGCAGCCAGTCGAGCGCCGTCTCACCGTGTCCCTGAAACGAATACGGCGAGCTGCGCGGCTTGAAGGCGCCGCCTCGCAGGAAGCGCGCCCCCTGCGCCGCCACGCGCGCCGCAATCCGTTCGATCTGCGTCGGCGATTCGACACTGCACGGCCCGCACATAAACACCGGCTCGCCCCCGCCGATGCGCACCCCGGCGACCTCGACGCACGGCCCCTGCGCATCCATGCGCGGATGCTCGGGCGCCGGCAGAAGCACGGTGCGCACTCCGGCGATGCTTTCGATCTCGCGAGCGTCGATGTGGCCGGAATAGGGCGCGATGCGATAGGTCACTTCGCGGCCCGTCGGATCCCGCAGAGTCGCTGCGATCCACAGACCGCGCGCGATTAACTCCTGCTTGACGGCCGTGGCATCGGCCGCTTCCGTCAACGCGACAAGCATGGCCGCCTCCGTCGAGGAATAGGTTTTTTGAGTCCGGCCCCGGGGCGAGACACGTAAGAAGTGGATGTCATGATGGCCCCCCTACTTGGCGCGACGCACAAGGGTGTGCGCCACGTCTTCCAAAGCCCGCCGGGCTCGCCCTGCTGGGAGCCGCGACAGCGACTGCACCGCTTCGCCCGCCCAGCGCGTCGCCAGTTGCAGACAGTCGGGCACGATGTCGGCGCGCCACAGCACCTCGGCGATGCGCGCGTGCAACCCCGCGTCCAAAAGACCCGACTCCGCGGCGCAAGCGGCCTCGATCTGTTCGGCGAGATCGGCGTCGCGCTCGATCGCCAGCAGCAAGGGATAGGTCATCTTGCCCTCGTGCAGATCGGCGAACAGCGACTTGCCGACCACCGTGGGATCGCCCGTCAGGTCCAGCACGTCGTCGATGATCTGAAACGCCAGGCCCAGGCTGTTGCCAAAGCGCTCGAGATCCAAGCAGCCCGCCATCGGCACGCCGCCGGCCCGCCCACCCGCAAACAGCGCCCAGCGAAACAGGCTCGCGGTCTTGCCTTCGATGACGCGGAAGTAGTCACTTACCGTGCCGCGCACGCTGCCGCGATTGGCCAGCTGCAGCGCCTCGGCTTCGAGCATCTCGTTGAGCACACCCAGGCTTTTTTCCAGGAGCCCCGGGATGCGCGTGGCCTGAATGCGACGCAGCGCATCGACCAGCAGCAGATCGCCGGCGTAAATGCTGGCGGCGTTGCCGTAGATGCAGCGCGCGGCTTCCGCCCCGCGTCGTCGATCTCCCAGGTCGATGACGTCGTCGTGCAGAAGCGTTGCGCTGTGCACCAGCTCGACCGCCACGGCTAGCTCGCGCGCGTGTTCATTGAAGTCGCCACCGACCCGCGCCGCCAGCGCCACACACAGCGGTCGCAGCCGCTTGCCGCCGAGCTGAATCAAGTGCTTGGCGCTCTTGTGCGCCGGCGTCCGATCTTGCAGCAGGGCCTGCAGACGATCTTCGACGTCGCTTAGATCGCTGCCGATCCAGGTCCGCAGCTCGTCGAGTTTGGCCGACAAGGTGTCGATGCCTTGCCCGGCGCTGACCTGCGAGAGCATGCCCAAGACCGACGCCGCTACCGAGGCAACCGGAGCCGACGCCGAGCCAAGGGTCGCGCTGGACGGCCGAACTAGATGGTCTTGTGCCAGAGGGGGATTCACGGTTTTCCCTTTTCCGCGTGGGGGTCGCCATGGGCTGGCGCTCCGACGACGAATGCGGTCAGCGTGCGGGCTGCCGCGGCGAAACTACGAGGTTTTTTTGTCGCGGCTGCTGCCGCGGGACAGCTGGATCAGCGCGCCAAAGCCCGAGAAATCGGCACGGCGCGAAGCCAGGAACGACTCGATGACTGCTTCGGCGGTCTGAGCGATCGAGAGCAGGATTTTGGTACGCTGCAGCGCCGCGCGCCCCTGCCGACTGGGGATCTGCTTGAGCAGCGCGCTGGCTTCGACTAAGCGCTCGCGCACCGAGGTCACCAGGAAGCGCTCACGCTCGCTGACGACCTTGGAGATCATCTTCCAGAAGTCGGTCTCAGCGACGAAGTACTCGCGGCGCTCGCCTGGGCGCAGGGCGCGCTTGACCACCGCCCACTCCTGCAGCTCGCCCAGTGCCATGCTCACCGAGCCGCTCGACAGCGACAGTCGCTCGGCCAGCTCGGCGGCGGACAGCGGCTCACCCGCCAGGTAAAGGACGGTCCACATCCGTCCCAGTACCTTGCGAAAGCCCCAGCGCTCGATGACATCGCCGATGGCGTCGGCGATCAGCAGGACGGCGCGGTCAAGCTCGTCGCTGCGAGCAGTCGCGGGCTGAGTGCTTTCGCTGAAGGAAGGCGTTGCCATGCTTTCTGAACTTTCAGAAAAATTTGAACGAACTGTAGATATTGAACTTCATAGGTCAAGCAGAAATCGCCATCTCCCGTCGAGAACCTAGGTTCCCAATGCAATCTGCCGGAACTCGGGGAAGCTCTTGTCGACGGCTTCTTGGCCGTGGATCTCAATCGCGAAGCCAGCCCAGCGGGCCACTGCCGCGGCCATCACCAAGCGATGATCGCGACCGGGGTGATACGAGCGGCGCGGCGCGCGATCAGCCGGCTCAAACGGTCGGCCGCAGATGCGCAAGCCGTCGGAAAGCTCAGCGACCTCGCGCCCCAGCAGGCGCAAGAGGGCTGCGGTCTCTGCGATGCGATCCGATTCTTTGCCGCGCAGGTGCGGCGCACCGTGCAGCAGCGACTCTCCCTCGGCCAGGCTACACAGCACGGCCAGCACCGGCACGACATCGGGGCAGTCGGCGACACTGGTGATGATCGGGCGCAGGGCGCGGCGAACCGGTTGCTCGACGCGCAGACCGTCGTCGTCTAGCCGCAGCCGGACGCCCATCATCGAGAGCAGATCGAGGAAGCGCACATCGGGCTGCAAGCTGCGCAGCGGAAAGTTGGTGATGTGCGCTGAGCCGGCCACCGCAGCGATGGCGACGACAGCCAGCGCCGAGCTGACATCGGCCTCGGCCAGCGTCGGTCTGACCTGCAGCCGCTGACCGGCGGGAATGTGCAGCCGGCCGGTCTTCGTGCGCTGCACCGTCATGCCTAGCTGCTGCGCGATGTGCAGCGACATCTGCAGGTAACCAGCCGATACGGGCTTGGCGTCGATGTCGATGTCGAGCGCAAACGGGAGATCCCAGGCGTTTAGCAAAAGGGCGCTCGCGAACTGGCTTGATGAGCCGCCCAGAAGCGACAGCGGCTGCGGTGGGGCTTGGAAGCCCTGCGGCGAGTCCACGGTCAGCCCTGTTCCGTCGCTGGCTTGCTCGATCTGGCTGCCGAGCATACGCAGCGCCTGCAAAAGTGGGCCGTGGGGACGCGCCAGCAAGCGGGGCGAGCCGCGCAGCAGATAGCGCCCGCCCCGACGCGCGGCAAACGCAAGACACAGGCGCAGGACCAGACCCGCTTCACCGCAGTCCGCTTCGACGATCGGTGGTGTAGCTACCGACGGACTGGGCCGCGCCGTGAGCGCCGCTATCGCGGCCTGCATCACCTGCACGTCGTCACAGGCCGAAAGCCACGGGGGCTGCAGATCCGGTGCGTAACCCTGCAGCAGCAGATAGCGAATCAGGATCGACTTCGACGGGGGCAGCGGTCCGCGGAAGAAAAACGCATCGCTCATCGCGACACTGGGGTCGATAGCTGGACCAGCACGCTCAGCACCTCGGACTCGCTGACATCTGAGACGATCGTCGCCTGGCCCGGCTGCGGCAGCAGGATGAAGCGCAGGCGATCAGCGCTGCGCTTTTTGTCGTGCTGCATGCTGGCCATGACCTCCTGCGCAGCGGCGAGCGTGGCGATGCTGGGCAGTCGGGTCGGCAACCCAAGACGCTGCAGTAGAGAGACCACCTGGGCCACCAGGCTCGGTGAGCACAGACCGCGAGCGGCCGAGAGCCGCGCTGCACACAAGAGCCCGAGCGCCACCGCCTCGCCATGGCGCAGGCTGTACTGCGTCCAGGCTTCCAGCGCGTGACCGAAGGTATGCCCCAGGTTCAGCAGTGCTCGCTCGCCGTCTTCGAAGGGATCGGCCGCGACGATGCGACGCTTGCACTCAAGCGCTTGCGCCAAGGCTTGCCGCAAGAGCGGCTGCACGGCATCACTTGTCCAGCCGCGAGCAGCGACGACATCGGCCAGAGCGTGCAGCGTGGTCAGGCTCTCGCCGCCAGTTAGTAAAGCGGCCTTGACGATTTCCGCGACCCCGGCCCGCAGCTCAGCGACTGGCAGGGTCGCAAGACAGCCCATGTCGATCACCACGCCCAACGGCTGTTTGAAGGCCCCGACCAGGTTCTTGCCCTGGGGTAGATCAACGCCGACCTTGCCGCCGATGCTGGAGTCGGTCATCGACAGCAGCGTCGTTGGCACCTGGAGCAGCGGCAGCCCGCGCAGATAGGTGGCCGCCGCAAAACCCACCACATCCCCGACCACCCCGCCGCCGAGCGCAACGAGCAGCGACTCGCGATCAAGCCGGGTACGAACGCAGGCGTCGTAGATGTGGCCCACGCTGGTCAGGCGCTTGTTGCCCTCGCCGGCCGGCATGACGAAGGTCGAGACGGAAAGGCCCGCCGCGCTCAAGCTCGCGGTCAGCCGCGGCGCATACAGGGGCTCGACGTGATCGTCGCTGACGACTAGCACCCGGCTTCCGAGCTTGTGCCCTCCCGCCCGCAGCATCGCGACGACGGCTCCGACCTGATCCAGCAGGCCGCCGCCCAGCCAGACCGGATAGCTGCCGCCGGGGTAGGCGATCTGTAAGCTGGCTGGCCCGACGCTGCTAGGGCTCATAGCCAAACCGCCAGGACTGATTGGACATCGGCAGCTGAGACAGCTTGGCCCGCCGCAGCGAGACCATGCGGGCCTGCTGTTCGGCCAGCGAATCGCCCCCCAGCTTTTCGCACAGCGCGTCGGCCAAAATGAAGCAGAGCATGGCTTCAACAATAGGCACAGCGCGCGGCACGTGACAGAAATCGCTGCGCTCGTACTGCGTTGGCGCCGGCTGGCCGCTCGCCAGATCGACGGAGGCTTGCGGCAAGAGCGTCGTCGCGATGGGCTTACAGGCGATTCGCAGCCGCAGCGGCGCGCCGGTCGTGACCCCGCCTTCGAGTCCGCCGCTGTGACGCCCGTCATTCACGATGTCATCACCATGCAGACCATAGCCATCCTGCGCCGCCGTGCCCGGTAGCGCGGCACTGCCAAAGCCGCTGCCAAACTCGACGCCGCGCACGGATGGAATCGAACACATCGCCCCGGCGATGCGGGCCGATAGCCGCCGATCTGCCTGCACAAAGCTGCCGAGACCCGGCGGCAAGCCCAGCGCGACGACCTCGATGACGCCGCCGACGGTGTTGCGGCCCTGCATGTGCTGCTGCACGCACTCCGTCATCTGGCCAGCAGCGGTGGCATCGGGGCAGCGCACGGGCGAAGCCTCAGCCGCCTGACAACGTGCCCACAGTGCGGCCGCATCGGCATTGATCGCGGGCTCCCAAGCGGTGGTGCCAATGCGCACCACATAGCCCCCCAGGCGCACGCCGTGCTGCTCCAGAAGGACACGGCAGGCGGCGGCCAATGCGACGCGCATCGCCGTCTCCCGCGCGGAGGCGCGCTCCAGCGACAAGCGGAGATCCTCATAGCCATACTTGATCGCCCCGACGAGGTCTGCGTGCCCCGGCCGCGGTACGGTCATGGGCTCGATGTCGCGCTCGGCCCAGCGATGGTGATCGAGGTTCTCGATGCGCAGCGCCAGCGGCCCACCTGTCGTCTGTCCAGCCAGCACGCCGCCCAAGATCTGCGCGTGATCGCGCTCGATCTTCATGCGACTGCCGCTGCCCAGACCGGCTTGTCGGCGCGCAAGCTGAGCATCGAGATCCGCCGACGATAACGGCAAGCCCGCCGGCAGGCCTTCGAGGATGCCAATCAGGGCCGGGCCATGCGACTCGCCGGCGGTCAGATAGCGCAGCGCACTCACGGGTTCGACAGGTGCTTGGCCAAGAACTTCTCCATCGCTTCATAGAATTCGAAGCGATTCTCTTCGTTGCGGAAGCCGTGGCCTTCGTTGTCCTTGACCAGATAGGGCACGTCGATGCCGCGCTTCTTGAGCGCCGCGACCATCTGATCCGACTCGCCGATGTTGACGCGCGGATCGTTTTTGCCCTGCGCGATCAAGAGCGGCGCCCGCATCTTTTCGACATTGAGCACCGGCGAACGCGCCGTCAGCAGCGCCTTGTCTTTTTCGGGATGACCAACCATCGCGTACATCATCTCCAGCATCGGCTTCCAGTACGGCGGGATGGTCTTTAGGAAGGTAAACAGGTTCGAGACGCCGACGTAGTCGATGCCACAGGCGTAAAGCTCCGGCGAAAACGCCAGGCCGGCCAGCGTCGCGTAGCCGCCGTAGCTACCGCCGTAGATGGCGACCCGCTTGGGATCGGCGATGCCCTGCGCGATCAGGTACTTCACGCCATCGCTGACGTCGTCCTGCATCTTGCCGCCCCACTCTTTGAACGACGACTCCCAGAACTTGCGGCCGTAGCCCGTCGAGCCGCGGAAGTTCATCTGCAGCACGGCATAGCCGCGGTTGGCCAGGAACTGCACCTCGGGATCGAAGCCCCAGTCGTCGCGAGCCCACGGACCACCGTGCGGATTGACGACGACCGGCAGCCCCTTGGCGGGCATGTCTTTCGGCAGGGTCAGGTAGCCATTGATCGCCAGCCCGTCGCGCGACTTGTAGCTGATGGGCTTCATCTCGGCCATGCGCTTCTCGTCGATCCACGGGGCGGCATCGGCCAGCTTGGTGAGCTTGTCGGACGCCCGCTCGTACAAGTAGTAAGAGCCGCGCGTGCGATCGCTGCTGGTGCGGATGACCAGCAGATCTTCGGCCTTGTTCGTCGCGGTGACGTTGACCTCGTAGCCGGGCAGCTTCTGTTCCAGCTTGCTGAACATCGCCACGGTATCGGGATCGAAGCACTTGCGCTCGCTCTTCCAGGTCGTGAAGGTGGCACAGGACACCACCTTGCGCTGTCGCCAGTAGCCCAGCGAGTCGACGTCGACCTCGGGGTGCTCGAACAGCAGCTTTTCTTCTTTCATCGTCGCCGGATCGACCAGCACGACGGCCTGCTTGTCGCGCCCCAGGTTCGACGTGGCGTACAGCTTGGCGTTGTCGAAGGTGAAGAACATCGGCGACAGCGAGTCCTTAAAAGAAGTCGTCAGGACCTTCTTCCACGGTGCCTTGGCCGTCGCACGATAGAGCAGGCTGGTGTTCACGCCGTCGGTGGTTCCCGCCAAGCGGACCTGCCCCGCGTGATCGGTGAACCAGCTCGTGATGTTGCCGGGATTCTCGGCGACCAGGGTCAGCTCGCCGGTGGTGACGTTGGCGCGATAGACATCGAAGATCTCGGCCTTGCGCTTGTTCAAGCCGACCAAGACAGCCCCGGGATCATCGGGCAGACCATCGACGATCTCGGCCCGCACCTTGGGAAACGGCGTCAGATCTTTGGTTGTCTTGCCATCGCGGCTGACGCTGACCAGGTGGAAGTTTTCGTCGCCGCCGAAGTCTTTGATGTAGACCAGGTTGTCGTTGCCCTTCCAAAAGTAGCCGGCGATATCGCGACTGGTCTCATTGGTGATGCGCACGGCGGCGTTCATCGGCGCGCCCACCGGCCGAACAAAGATATTCATGCGATTCTGGTAGGGCGCCAGATGCGAGATCCACTTCCCATCGTCGGACAGGCCGATGCGAGCGATCTCGGGATTGCGAAAAAAGTCGCGCAGCGGCAGAGGGCGAATGCGCGCCTCGGCCGGGGTCGGGCCGGCGCCACCGACCACGGTCGCCTCGACGGGTTGAACCGACAGGGCCAGGCCCAGTGCGCCCAGGCCAGCGAGGCCCGCCCAGTGGAGGATCGGCGGACGCTTCCTTGCGGGACTCAGATTGATGGGGTTCGGCATGCGATGCACTCCTCGGCAGATGATGGGACTGTGGTGCGTTGTAGGACCGAACCATAGCGCATACGACAGCGCAGATATTTCCAGAAAGTGCGGTGGCCACGTCGTCATGCAAGCGGCAGCTCATGGCACGATTACTGACGGTGACCTCTCGCAGGCGACGAACAGCGGTCCTTCAGGCCGGCGCGTGTGTATGGCCATGGCTTGGTCTCTGCGCGTTGGGAATTTTGGGCCAGCCTGGAAACCCAGCGCAGGCTCGTTCGTCTCGCACTCACCTGCGATCGACCACGACGCCGACGCAGACCACCAGCCCACAGCCCCCACCGCCACTGCCCCGAGCCACGCCCGAGGAGGCAGGCGTCGATGGCGAGGTCCTCGCGCGGATCGACGACGTCATGCGCGAAGCCGTCGCCCATCGCGAGACGCCAGGAGGCGTTGTGTTGGTTGGGCGGAGCGGTCGCATCGTCTTCGAGCGCGCCTACGGTCACCGATCGCTAGAGCCCACGCGCGAGCGCACCCGGCTCGATACCATCTATGACCTGGCCTCGCTGACCAAGGTCGTGGCGACAGCACCGGCGATCCTTCAGCTCGTCGAGCAAGGACGCATCCGCCTGGGCGATCGCCTGAGTGCTTATCTGCCTGACTGGCACGCGGCCATCAGCGGGGCACGCCCGACCGCAGCAACCTCCCCGGCGACGGCGACTCCCATCGACAGTCCGCACGAGCGCATCACGCTGCGTCAGCTCCTCACGCATACCTCAGGGCTCGATGATCCCTCCTCTGCGTTTTTTGCCGCGCTGACCTCGGGGCAGCATGGGCTCGTCGATCGCACCGAGGTCCGACGACAACTGCTCTCAGCGATCGCTGGGCGCGAGCTGATCGCACCGCCCGGCAGCCGCTTCGTGTACAGCGATCTCAACTTCATCCTCCTCGGCGAAGTCGTCGAGCAGGTCACCGGTGAGCCCCTCGATGTGTACGCGGCTCGCGAGATCTTCGATCGCCTGGGAATGGTGGATACCGGCTACCGCCCGCGCCGCAGCCTGGTGCCACGCATCGCGCCCACCGTCTGGACCGGGCTGTCGCTGTTCAAGTCCCCGCGCCCGAGTGCTCGCCGCATGCTGCGCCGCGAGGCCTCGATGCAAAACGTCACCCAGCTCTCAGGGGTGGCGGGGCACGCCGGGCTGTTCTCGACGGCTGCTGATCTGGCGCGGCTCTGTCAGGCGCTGCTCGGCGATGGCGAGCTGTTTGGACAGCGCTTCTTGTCCCCACTCACCGTCGCGGCCATGACCCACGACCAGGCCGGACTAACCAGTGGCGAAAAGCGCGGCTACGGCTGGGATATTCAAAGCGCGCTGTCCGTCCCACGCGGCGACCTCTTACCCGGCGGCTACGGTCACACCGGCTGGAGTGGCGGCTCGCTGTGGATCGTCCCGGAAGAGCAGCTGTTCATCATCGTGCTCACCAACCGCGTTCACCCACACGGCGGTGGCTCGCCCAGTCCGCTGCGCGCCAAGATCGCAAACGTCGTGGCGGCCAGCCTACGCCGGCAGCATCCCGCGGCTGCCCCTGCCCCGTCCGCGTCGAAGACGCAGATGTGATAAAACAGCGACGCAGTTTGTGATTCACAATCCATCAACCAACCCACGCAAGAGGAGCTCTGGCATGGCGACCATCACGCTCAAAGGCAACCCGTTTCCGACCAGCGGCGAGCTGCCGACCACCGGCAGCAGTGCCCCCGATTTCGCGCTCGTGCGCACCGACATGGCCGAGGTCAAGCTGGCCACCTACGAAGGCAAAAAGAAGGTCCTGAACATCTTCCCCAGCGTCGATACGCCAGTCTGCGCGACCTCGGTTCGCACGTTCAATCAGCGCGCCGCTGGCCGCGGTGGTGTCGTGGTGCTGAACGTCTCGGCCGATCTGCCGTTCGCCCACAAGCGCTTCTGCGCCGCCGAGGGCATCCAGGGTGTTGAAAGCCTATCGAGCTTCCGCTCGACCTTCGCCAAGGACTACGGCGTCACCATCGCCGGCGGCCCGCTGGCTGGCCTGTGCGCCCGCGCCGTCGTCGTGCTCGATGAAGGCAACCGCGTCATCCACGCCGAGCTAGTCCCCGAGATCGCGCAAGAGCCCAACTACGACGCCGCCCTCGCCGCCCTCGGCTAGCGCCTCCCCCGTCGCTCTCTCCCCCTGTCTTCCTCACCGCGCCCCCCGGCCTCTGCCCTCCCCCTTGCATGCAGACTGATCGCCTGGTCCTTGAGCCCTTCGCGCCCGCCGATGCCGCGGCTCTGTTGGCGCTGTTTCGTGACCGGCACGTACGTCGCTATCTGCTGGATGACACACTCGTCGACGCAGAGTGGGTAGCGGCCGAGATCGACAGCAGCCGGGACCGTTTCGCAGCCGGCCAGCTAGGCTTGTTTACGGCTGGCTCCCCCCTGCGGGCCGAGTACGCGGCGCCGTTTCTGCGCTAGCCGCCCGCCTGCACTACTTGCAAGTCTTTTGCATCTTCTGCGACTGGCTACGGCGCGGGATCGTGGCGATTGCTGCGCACATGCGGGTGCGAAGCGGGGTCCTTGCCGTAGTCGGTCCAGGGTAACTGGGCATCACCGAAGGCATCGATACGCTGCATGGTGATGCAATTTTCGACGGGGCAGACCAGGCTGCAGAGATTACAGCCGACGCACTTGTGCTCCAGGATCTCGACCTGAGTGCGACCGCGACCGTCGGGCTTGGCGCCGATCGCTTGGTGCGCGCCATCGTTGCAGGCGGTGTAGCACAGGCCACAGCCGATGCAGCGACTCTGCTCGACGTGCGCGATGACGCGGTAGTTTAGGTCCAGCTGTTCCCAGCGCTTCACGCGGGTGGTGCTGCGTCCCACCAGCTCGTGCACCGAGGTCAGGCCCTTTTCGTCGAGATATCCCGACAGGCCGTCGCACAGGTCATGGATGATGCGGAAGCCGCGGTGCATGACCGCGGTGCAGATCTGCACGGTGGTGGCGCCGAGCAGGATGAACTCGACGGCGTCGCGCCAGGTGCTGATGCCGCCAATGCCGCTTATCGGCAGGCCGCCGGTCTCTTGTGCCGCCGCCGCCACCATGTTGAGAGCGATGGGCTTGACGGCCGGGCCGCAGTAACCGCCGTGCGACGACGAGCCATGGACATCCGGGCGCGGCGTCAGCGAGTCGAGATCGACGCCGGTGATCGAGTTGATGGTGTTGATGAGCGAGATGGCATCGGCGCCACCCTTTTTCGCCGCGCGGGCCGGGTAGGTGATGTCGGCGACATTGGGGGTCAGCTTGACGATGACCGGGATGCGCGCGACCTCTTTGACCCAGCTTACGATCTGGCAGGTGTAGTCGGGGACCTGGCCGACCGCCGAGCCCATGCCGCGCTCGCTCATGCCGTGCGGGCAGCCGAAGTTCAGCTCAATGCCATCGGCGCCGCTGTCTTCCGCCCGACGCACCATGGCGTGCCAGGCCTCGCGCTTGGACTCGACCATCAGCGACACGATCAGCGCGTGCTGCGGATAGCGACGCTTGACCTCGCTGATCTCGCGGAAGTTCACATCCAGCGGTCGGTCGGTGATGAGCTCAATGTTATTGAGACCCAGCATGCGCTGACCGTGAAAATCGACGGAGGAGTAGCGCGACGAGACGTTGATGATCGGCTCGCCGAGCGTCTTCCAGACCGCGCCGCCCCAGCCGGCATCGAAGGCGCGCATGATCTGGTCGCCGGTATTCGTCGGCGGCGCCGAGGCCAGCCAGAACGGGTTGGGCGACTTGATGCCACAAAAATCAACCGACAGATCTGCCATCTGGTCGCTCCTTACGCCGCTGCCTGCGGCAGCTTGCCGAGGATGTCCTGCACCATCGCCTGCGCCGCGCGCTTGCCAGCCTCGACGGCGTTGACGACTTCTTGCCCCCCGCTGACGCAGTCGCCGCCGGCGTAATAGCGCGGATTCGAGGTGCGCCCGCAGGCATCAACCTGCACGATGCCGCGCTCACTTCTGATCGGCAGACCAGCGACGAGCTCAGCACCGCGCTGGCCAGTGGCACGAACCACGATCTGGCACTCCAAGATCGCGCTGCCGGTCGCGCCTTCGCCACTATTGGCCACTGCGCCGTCGGCGTGCACAACTTGCAGCGCTACACCACGCAGGGTCTGCGCATCTGCAGCGACGATTTTTTCTGGCCGCGCGTAGTACACAAGCTCGGTCCCATGCTCTAGCGCCAAGTGGACTTCGTGGGCGTAGGCCGGCATGTCGCCCGGTCCTTTGCGATACAGCAGCCAGACTTTCTTGGCGCCGGCTCGCACGGCCTGCGTCACCA
Source organism: uncultured Myxococcales bacterium (assembly GCA_937952145.1). Taxonomy (GTDB): domain Bacteria; phylum Myxococcota_A; class Polyangia; order Palsa-1104; family JAEUJZ01; genus JAEUJZ01. Next base: position 847 of record CALFYE010000344.1, on the reverse strand, counting down.
CATCGATGCTGGTATTTCCGCCGCCGATCACGGCCACTGCGGCGCCGGCGAGGGCCTGGCGCAGACGATCAGAATCCGTCCCCTGCGCCCCCACCGCTGCGCCGCTGCTCTTGAGCAGCGCGATGAATTCCAGCGCATCCCAGACCTGCGGGTGATCTTCGCCAGGCAGGCCGATGCCGGGGATCGCGCCCATGCCGACACCGATGAACAGCGCTGCATGCCGTGCTTCTAGCTCGGCCAGCGAGACGTCTCTGCCGACGCGCACACCGCAGCGAATATCCAAGCCGGCCCGCGTCAGCGCTTCGACCTCGGCCAGCGAGACGCGCGGCGTCATCTTGTACTGCGCGACGCCGTAGGTGTTCAGGCCGCCCGGGCTCGGCGCCTGCTCATAGATCACCGAGCCATAGCCCAGCCGCAGTAGCTCAGCACCGCAGGCCAACCCCGCCGGCCCACCACCAATGATTCCGACGGTGGCTGAGCTTTTCTTCGCCGCCGCACGCACGATCGGCAACCCACGCGAGAGCGCATGGTCGGTGGCGAAGCGCTGCAGCGAGCCGATGTTGATCGGCCGGTGCTGATCATTCAGCACGCAGGCGCCCTCGCACAGCACCTCGGTCGGGCAGACGCGGGCACAGCTATGCCCCAGCACGTTCTGGGCGAAGATGGTCCGCGCCGATCCCGCCGTGTTGCCGGTGGCAATCTGCTGGATGAACAGCGGCACGTCGATGTGGGTGGGACAGGCCCGCGTACACGGCGCGTCGTAGCAGAACAGGCAGCGATTGGCCTCGGCGTGTGCTTCGTCCGACGACAGCGGCGGCTTGATCTCTTGGTCGAGCGTCGCGAACCC
>CALFYE010000343.1 GCA_937952145.1 uncultured Myxococcales bacterium | reverse complement strand
TTTTTCCGCCGGGGCGTCGAAAAAAGGAGATCCGCTGCGGCCCCATCCTCTGGAGTTCGACGGGGAATGAATTTGTAAACACCTTCTAAGTCAGGCGCGACGCTGGCCGCCCCCCGCGGCGGGTGCGCGCTAGTCGCGACGATACATCGTCACGACGCAGGCTCCACCGAGGCCCAGGTTGTGCTGCAGCGCGACCTGGGCACCCTGCACCTGTCGCTTGTCGGCCTGGCCGCGTAGCTGCCACACCAGCTCGGCGCACTGTGCCACGCCCGTCGCCCCTAGCGGATGGCCCTTCGACAGCAGGCCCCCCGAGGGATTGGTGACGAACTTGCCGCCGTAGGTGTTCTGACCTTCCCAGATGAACTTCTCGGCTTCGCCTTCTTTGCACAGGCCGAGGGCTTCGTAGGTCAGCACTTCGTTGGTGGTGAAGCAGTCGTGGAGCTCGACGACCTGGACGTCGCTCGGGCCCAGGCCGCTCTGCTCGTAGACCTTATCGGCGGCGCGCTTGGCCATGTCGAAGCCGACCATCTTGATCATGCTGTCGCCGAAGCTCGACGCGTAGTCGGTGGTCATGGTCTGGCCAGCGATGTACACCGGGCGCTCGATGCCGTGGCGCTTGGCAAACTCGTCCGAGCACAGGATGGCCGCTGCAGCGCCGCAGGTCGGCGGGCAGCACTGGAAGCGGGTCAGCGGATCGAAGACCTCTTGCGAGGCCATGATCTCGTCGACCGACAGCCGCTCGGCAAAGATGGCGAGCGGGTTTTGGCTAGCGTGCTTGCGGGCTTTTTCGCTGACCTTGGCGAAGGTCTCGCGCTTGGTGCCATAGCGCCAGCGATACTCGCGACCGGCGCCGCCGAACATCTGCGCGGCCGGCGGGGCCTGGTTGAAGCCCTGCAGGTCGTTCATCACGCCTGCGTGCTTGTCGAGGGGGTTCGTGCGGTCGTTGAACTTCGAGCCGAGCGCGCCTTTTTCCATCTGCTCAAAGCCCAGCACCAGCACGCACTCGGCGATGCCGCCCTCGATGGCCTGCTTGCCCAGCATCAGCGCCGTCGAGCCGGTCGAGCAGTTGTTGTTGACGTTGAACACCGGAATGCCGGTGAGCCCTAGCTCGTACACCGCGCGCTGACCGCAGGTGGAGTCGCCGTAGACGTAGCCGGCGTAGGCCTGCTCGATGGCGTCGAAGGGCACGCCGGCATCCTGCAGCGCGGCGCGGCCGGCCTTGGCCGCCATGACGTTGTAGTCTTCGCTCGCGCCGGGCTTGGAGAACTTGATCATCCCGACGCCAATGACATTGACTCTGCGTCCCATGGTTCGTTTCCTCTTACGCGGGGCGGGCCAATGCCACACCCCGCTCTGTTCGTAGTTTGGTTCTACAGCAAGCCGCGCAAGAAGCTCAGCTGATGGGCCGGGCCGACGTTGCCATCGACGCGCAGACCGCCGTGCTGATACAGGCTCTGCACGCTCTTTTCGCCGCGCACGAGCGCCGTCAGATCCTCATCGCTGAGTGACAGCACAGTCTTGGCCGCGGCATCGGCTCCTTGCCGCACCGCTCCCGCCGCGCCATCGACGACCCACGACTTGCCATCGATGTTGAACTGCACAAGCGCCCCCAGCGAGGCGCCCAGGTTCTTGTCAGCGGCCAGGCGCGCGGACAGCGCAGCGAAGATCTTGCTGGCCTGTGCATCGGCCTTGGTCGGCGCCGCACTCGTCGCAGCAGCAGCAGCAGCAGCAGGGGCAGCCGCCTTGGCTCCCTTCTTTGCCGCCACCGCCGCTTCGGCGGCCTTGGGATCGATCTTCTTTAGGAACTCCAGCTTCTGGCTGGCCATGATGTCGCCGGTGATGCGCAGCTTCTTATCCATGAACAGCTTCATCGGATCGGCCTTGCCGCTGCACATGGCCATGAAGTCGGCATCCGATAGCTCCAGCGTGCACTGCGGGGAGGCCGCGGCACCCGGGCTGACGCTGGCGGCCTTGGTATCGAGCGTCCACACGCTTTCCGGCGCAGTCAGCTTGAACTGATACAGCACGCCGATTTTCTTCACCGAATCGGCATTGCCATCGAAGTAGGCCTTGATGCCGGCGAAGACATCGGCGCTGATCGGCTCGGCCGATACCGTCGCTGCGGCTGCTCCGGCGGCGGGCGCTGCGGCCTTGGCCTTGGGCTTGGGGATCTCGCTGTAAAGCTCGACCGCGGCGTTTGAGATCACGACCTTGTCGCGCTCTTTGGCCTTGGTGCGGAAGACGATGCGACCTTCCGATTCCTTCCACATCTCGGTGACCAGCGTCTCACCGGGGAACACGCTGTCGGCGAAGCGGACCTTGATGCTCTTGAAGAAGCGCGGATCGCCGCCGCTAAACGCGCGGATGACGGCGCGGGCGGCAAAGCCATAGGTGCACAGGCCGTGCAGGATGGGCTTATCGAAGCCAAAGCCCTGCGCGAAGGCGGGGTCGGCGTGCAGCGGGTTGATGTCGCCCGACAAGCGATAAAGCAGCGCCTGGTTGTCGCGCGTCTTCTCTTCCACCACGGCATCCGGGGCGCGGCTGGGCGGCACGTTGCTCTCGACGGAGGGACCGCGATCGCCGCCCCAGCCACCGGCCCCGCGCACCACGGTCGAGACCTCGTTGTAAGCCAGCTCTTCGCCGCTCTCATCGAAGGTCTTGATGCTCATGATGACAACGGCGTTCTTGCCCTTGTCGTAGATGTCTTTGCACTTGAGCTCATGGCGCAGCTTGGCGCGCGGCGGCAGCGGGCGCTTGACCTCGGTGTACTGCTCGCCGTGCAGCACGCGCTCGAAGCCGTAGTTCATGCCCGGGGCTTTGTCGCCGCGCTTGAAGCCATCGAAGATGACCTTCATCGCCGGCACGACCGCGAACGTCGGCAGGGTGTGGAAGCCCTCGCCGCTCATCTCGTAGACCAAAGAGAGACCCTTGGGATCGAGGGGATTTTCGGCCGCACCGACACCGAGGGCGTACAGCGAGACATCGCGCTCGTCGTACTTCGACTCGCTGATCATCGGCGGCGCGTCCAGCGCGGCATCGGCGTCGATCAGATCATTTCCGCCGCGGCTCTTGCTGTCCAAGTTGGCCAGGATCGGCTGCATCGAGTTGGTGATGTCGGTCGGATGCGTGGTCTTTTCGAAGCTGGTGATCAGCGCGAAGTGCTTGCGCAGATCTTCCGGCGTGATGTGGCGACCCAGCTTGAAGGTCTTGCCCTCGGTGCGCTCCCAGCGCAGCTTGGAATAGAAGCCGCCGCCGAGCTCGAACAGGCCGCCGGTCTCGGTACAGGACTCGTGCCCCAGCCAGACGACGAGCGGCGAGACGTACTCGGGCTTGAGCGCAGCGAGCAGGTTGGGCGGGAGCACCGTCTCGGTCATGCGCGAGCCGGCGATCGGCGCGATGGCGTTGACCAGGATGTTGCGCTTGCGGCCTTCAATCGCCAGCGTCTGGGCCAGACCGACGACGCCGAGCTTGGCCATCGAGTAGTTGGCCTGGCCAAAGTTGCCGTAGATGCCGGCGGCGCTGGCCGTCATGATGACGCGGCCATAGCCCTGATCGCGCATGCCGCCCTTCACATTCCAGGCCGCGTGCGTAACGCGGAACGAGCCGAGGACGTGGACGCGATAGATCAGATCCCAGTCGTCCTGCGTCATCTTCTGGAACGAGACATCGCGCAAGATGCCGGCGTTATTGACCACGACATCGACGCGACCCCAGGTATCCATGGCGGTCTGGACGATCTTGTCGCCGTCTTCTACCGAGTCGTAGTTGGCGACCGCTTCGCCGCCTTTTTCGCGGATCTCAGCGACGACAGCATCGGCCGCAGCCGAGCCCTTGCCGGTGCCATCATGCCGACCACCCAGGTCGTTGACCACGACGCGCGCCCCGCGGGAAGCAAAGAGCAGGGCGTGCGATTTACCCAGGCCGTTGCCGGCACCGGTGATGATGACGACGCGGCCGGCCTCGGCGGCACCGCGAAAGTCCAGGAGATCACTGGCCATTAGGTTCCCTTTCGTTTGGGTCATTTACGAGGAAGGACGAACGAATGCGCGCCCAGCATACTGCAGCCAGCAGCGATTTTGCGCGGTGCGTCGTAAGCCGCTCTGCTCGCTGCACAATGCCCCGCTCAGCGACGCAGAGCGGCCGGCCCCAGGGCGAGCCGCAGAGCCCGCCATAGGTCCGATCTCTAGCCAGCTCGCCGGGCAGCGCGAGACCACACGGGAAGGCGCCTGCGAGGCCCGCACCTGTGACCTTCCGCGGCGCAGGCTCTGTGCTAGAAAGGCGACGTGCAGAGTCCTTCGTCCCCCTCCCCGGTTGCCCCTGTGTGTCCCGCCGATGACGTCGGCCGCCTATCGCTAGAGCTCGAAGCGGCGCTCCTGCGTGAGCTGCAGCGGGCTTGGCATCACGTCAACGTCTCGCACTTTCGCAGTGTGCTGTTACCGCCGACGCTGGCTCTGTCGGACAACAGCAGTCAGCTGGGTCTGTGGCAGCCCGGCAGCCGCACGCTGTCCTTGTCGCGTCGCCTGGCGCTGACCCAGCCCTGGCCAGTCCTGGTAGAAGTTCTGAAGCACGAGATGGCCCATCAGTACGTTCACGAGGTGCTGCGCATCGACGAGGAAGCCGCGCACGGTCCGAGCTTCCGCACTGTCTGCGAGCGCCTGGGCATCGACGCCAGTGCCAGCGGCCTGCCAGCGACGGCCAGCGACGGCGGCAGCGAAGCCGAGAGCGAGACCGTAAAGCCCCTGCGGCGGGTGGCGCGCCTGCTGGCCCTGGCCCAGAGCCAGAACCTCAACGAGGCCGAGAGCGCCATGCGCGAGGCGCAGCGCCTGATGCTCAAGCACAACCTGCAGGAGCACAGCGCCCGTGCCGGTGTGCGTGGGCCAGGCCATCGCTACAGCTACCGTCAGCTGGGGCCGGTCCGGCGCCGCGTCGAGGAGAGCGAGCGCCTCTTGGCCATGCTGCTGTCGCAGCACTTCTTCGTCGAGAGCATCTGGATCCCAAGCTACGACGTCGAGCGCGGCATCCGCGGCAGCGCGCTGGAGGTCTGCGGCACGCCGGAAAATCTAGAGATGGCGGCCTACGTCTACGACTTCCTCAGCCGCACCGCTGAGAACCTGTGGCGCGAGCACAAGCGCCAGGCTGGCCTGCCCGGCGATCGCGAGCGCCGTACGTTTCTTTCGGGCGTCATGCTGGGCTTCGGCGAGCGCCTGGCCGCCGAGGTCAAGCTGCAGGCGCAGCACGGCCTGATCTGGCTGGGCGATGCCGATCTCGGTCGCTATCTCAAGCAGCGCCACCCGCACATCCGTCGCGTTGCGCAGCGCGGTCAGCCGCGCACCGCCACCCGCAACGAGGGCAAGCGCGCCGGTCGCAACATCATCCTGCATCGCCCGATCACCGGCGGTGGCGGTGCCTCGTCCGCCCCCAAAGCCCTGCCGCCGCGCAGGTAAGCGCCCATGCCCGCCCGCCAGCCGCTAAGCTCCTGCCATGTCGTCTGACTCGCGGACTCCCTCGTCGTCTTCGCCCTCGGCTCCGGCTCAGCCTGCCGGGGACGCGACGCGATCGAGCGCTGACCCCGGCGAGCGGGCGATCCCTGCCGCCCCCGCGGACGACGATGCCGATGCCGCGGACGAACTCGACGACGAGCGCGCGCGCCCCCGGCCGAACAAGAGCGCTGAGCGGAGCCTGGGAAGCCAGCGCAGCCTGCGCCGCGAGCGCCGCGCCGCCCGTCGCAAGCGCATCGCCGAGCTGTTTCGTCGCTTCATCCGCGCTGAGGCCACCGGCGGTGTGGTGCTGCTCACAAGTACGATCCTGGCGCTCGCTCTTGCGCACTCGCCGCTCGCTGCGCAGATGGCCGCGGTGTGGCGCGCTCACCTGGGCCTGTCGATGGCAGGCTACAGCTTTGGCCTTAGCGTGGCGGAGTGGGTCAACGATGGCCTGATGGCGCTGTTCTTCCTGCTCGTCGGCATGGAGATCAAGCGCGAGCTGATCCACGGCGAGCTGGACTCGCCCAAGAAGGCCGCGCTGCCGGTCATCGCCGCCGGCTTCGGCATGCTGGCGCCGGCCCTTATCTACCTCTTTGTCAGCGCCGGCGGGGGGCCGCTTGTCCGCCGCGGCTGGGCCATCCCGACGCCCACCGACATCGCGTTTACCGTCGGCGTGATGGCGCTTCTGGGCCGGCGCGTGCCGATGGGGCTCAAGATCTTCGTCACTGCGCTGGCCATCGCCGACGATCTGGGGGCGGTGCTGGTCATTGCCCTGTTTTATTCCGCGCAGCTGAACTGGATCCTGATCGCGCTCTCGGTAGGGCTGACCGCGGCACTTATCGCCTGCAATCGCTTTGGAGTGCGGCGCCGGCGGATCTATTTGGTTCTGGGCGGTCTGCTGTGGGCGACGATGCTGCACTCGGGCATTCACGCCACCATCGCTGGTGTGGTGCTGGGTCTATGTACTCCACAAGCCACCGCCGAGCGTCTAAGCCGCGCGCTGCAGTATCCCGTCGCGCTGTTCGTGCTGCCGCTGTTTGCGCTGTGCAACGCCGGCATCACCTTGCCGCTCGACGCCGCTTCGCTCTCCGGGGCCCTGCACCAGCCGGTGAGTCGAGGCGTGTTCTTTGGCCTGCTCCTCGGCAAGCCGCTCGGCATCTTTTCCGCTGCGGTGCTCGCCGTGCTGTTTCGCGTCGGGCAGCTTCCATCCCAAGCCAGCTATCGCAGCCTGCTCGGCGCGGCGATGCTGTGCGGCGTCGGCTTCACGATGTCGATCTTCACCGGCCAGCTGGCCTTTAGCGACGCGACCCTGCTCGGTCAGGCCAAGCTCGGCATCCTGGCGGGCTCGCTGTGCTCCGCGATCTTGGGCTCGCTGATGCTGCGCCTGACGACGTCGCGGCCGGGCTAGGTACGCGCTACCCAGAACGTCGCTGCTCGCGGCGCTAACGACGATGGCGCGGCAGGTCTTCTTCCAGCGCCTTGAGGTAGTCGATGGTCAGCGCTCCGCCTTCGGCCAAGCTGGCAGGAACCGCGCCGGCGGACGGACCGAGATCGCGCAAGCTGCGAGCCAGCGAGCGCAGCAGATCGCGCGTGCTGGGTAGCGAGCCGAGCGCCGGCAGCAGATCCGCCTCGCCCTGACCATCGGCGATTGCGGCGCCTAGCTGGCGAACCGTCTCGACGGAGAGTCGTCCGCGGCGCAGCAGATCCTGCAGCGAGTTGCGCAGCGCTTCCAGCGAGTACTCGTGACGATCGACCATCTCGACCGCGACCCGCACCACGGAGTCAGCGGCCAGCCGACCATCCTGGTGCAGCACCAGCGCGGCCTGAAAGTAGTTGTAGATCGGCACCAAGCGCGCGCCGTAGCGATCGAAGCGCCGCGGGGCCGAGCGACGATCGAGATGAATGAAGATGCGCCCGACGATCTCGTGGACGAAGGGACCCGACAGCGCGGGCGAGGGCAGGGCAGAGAGCTCAGGATGGCTCTGTCCCGCGGTGCCGTGCGGCGGTTGGCTCTGATACACCGACTCGAACAGCGCAACGGTGCGGCTGGCGTCATCGGGATAGGTGCCGGCACGCTCCAAGATCTGTTCTAGCTGCGGTCGGCTGATGCGGCCGGCCAGAAGATCGCCGTACAGCGAATATATAAACGCATCGGACTCGGCATCGTCGCCAAAGCACACCTCGCGCGCGCTGCGAGTGACGCCGGCCCGGCCGGTGAGCAGGGCCGGCAGCTTGTAACCGACCTGCTCGCGCAGGGCGCGGAAGCGGCCGGTCAGCAGGTTGCGCAGGTTGGGCTTGAGGATGAACTCATCGAACTCAATGCCGTCGAGCCGCAGCTTTTCGGTGAGCACGCGGCGCATCTGCTTGGGGCTGCCGGACACGAAGCAGACGCGCGTCGTTTCGCCGCTGCGCGCCGCCCGCCTCAGCTCGCGCAGGAGCGTCGCGGCGCCAGGGACGTTGCGCTTTTCGCTGGCCCGCTCGATCGCCGTGCGCAAGAGCGCCCGCACGCTGTCGAAGTCGGTCTGCAGATAGGTCTTATCGAGATCCCAGCGATAGATGTAGGTGACGGTGCCGCGCTCGCCGGGGGCGACAGCGGGGGTCGAGATCGACGAGGGAGGCGGCGGGGCAGGGGGCGCGGCGGGCGGACGCTCGTTCGACATGGCCGGCTACTTAGGATGCCGTGGTCGGCGTGGTCGGTGCGGCTTCGGCAGCCGGGATCTCGCGCAGCGAGCGCTCGATCTCTTGCACCATCCCGGTGGCGACGGTCTTGGCCGCGACCTTGACGGCGTTCTGCAGCGCATGCGCGTGGCTGCGACCGTGGGCTTTGATCATCACGCGGTCAAAGCCCAGAAGCGGCGCGCCGCCGTACTGCTTCCAGTCGGTGAGTTCCTTGAGACGCCCGATGCCGCCCGACAGCATGGCCAGGCCGGCCCGCCACATCAGCTTCTCTTTGTAGGCGTAGCTGGCCAGGCGCACGACGGTCTCGGAGACGCCTTCCAGCATCTTGAGGACGACGTTGCCAACGAAGCCGCTGCAGACGATGACGTCAGCGCTGCCGCGTGGAATATCGACGCCTTCGACGTTGCCGATGAAGTTGATGCCCGACATCTGCGATAGCCGAGCGTAGGCCTCGACGACTTCTTTGGGACCCTTGCCCGCCTCGGCACCGTTCGACAGCAGCGCGACCTTGGGCCGTGCGTTCTTCGAGATGCGCGAGGCATAGCCAGCCCCCATCACCGCGAAGGTGCACAGATCTTCGGCGGTCACATCCAGCGTCGCCCCGACATCGAGCAGCATCGAGAAGGGATCGTCTTTTTCGCCGCGTCGCATCTCGGTGGGATAGACCGCGGCCAGCGCGCAGCGGCGCACGCCCTGCAGGCGGCGGAAGTAGCGCTGACAGGCCAGCACCGACGCGCCGGTGTTGCCGGCCGAGACCAGGGCATCGGCCAGACCCTCGGCACACAGGCGAGCCGCGACGGCGATGCTGGCGTCGGGCTTGCTGTCGAGCGCTACTCGCGGCGACTCGTCCATGCCCACCGCTTCTTTGGCGTGGTGGATGGCGATGCGCTCGGCATCGTGGCGCAGCTCATACAAGAGCGCCGATAAGCGCGGGGCATCCCCGACGAGAAGGAGGTGCAGGGGTCGCTCGCCGGGTCGCTTTTCGATCGACAGAGCGGCTGCCGCCTTGACGACTTCTTCCGGGCCATGGTCGCCGCCCATGGCATCGATGGCGATGGTCAGCGGCGCTGCGGCTTGGGAGGCTGCACTGGACGGTTGAACCGACATAGCTCACCGACGATATCACGCACCTCTTACGAATAGAAGCGTCGCCCGGCGATGGCGTGATAGCTTGCCGCCGTGCCCACGTATCGTCTGACGCTGGCCTATGACGGCAGCGATTTTTGCGGCTGGCAGACCCAAAAGAACGGCACCAGCATCCAGTCCGTGCTGGAGGCCGCGCTGTCGCGTCTGTTCAGTCAGCCGATCAGCTGCCGTGCCGCTGGGCGCACCGATGCAGGGGTTCACGCGCTGGCTCAGGTGGTCAGCTTTCGCCACGAACGGGTCGTGCCGGAGCGCGTGCTGATCCACGGCTCGAATCACTACCTGCCGAAGTCGGTGGCGGTGGTGGCGGCCGAGGTCGCGGCCGAGGACTTCGATGCGCGCTTTTCAGCGTCGGGCAAGCTGTATCGCTATCAGATCTGGAACGCGGCGGTGCGCTCACCGCAGCATCAGGTCAACCACTGGCACGTCGCGCATCCGCTCGACATCGCGGCGATGCAAGTGGCTGCCGCCTGTCTGATTGGTCGGCACGACTTCCGCGCCTTCCGCGCCGCCGACTGCGAGCGCCGCACCACCGTGCGCCTGATGCGCCGCATCGATATCAAGCGCCACGTCCCGACCGCCGTCCTGCCCGAGCAAGCCGTGGTGCACATCGAGGTCTCGGCCACCGCCTTCCTCAAGAACATGGTGCGCATCCTTTCGGGCACGCTGATCCAGGTCGGCAAGGGGCGAATGACGGCGCAGCAGGTGGCCGAGGCCCTTGAAAAGGGCGATCGCACGCTGGCTGGCCCGACGGCGCCGGCGCACGGCTTGACGCTGATCGCCGTCGAGTACGGCCCGCGCATCGGCTACTAGCGTTCGATTGTAGGAATCAGCGGCGAGCCGTGGCTCGTGCGGCGGAGGAGTGCGGGGGGGAATGACTAGCTGCGGGTGCTGGAGCGCGGGAAGGCGCCGCGACCGGCGTAGTGGCCGGCTGTGCCCAGCTCTTCTTCGATGCGCAGGAGCTGGTTGTACTTGGCCAGGCGCTCGCCGCGGGCGGGGGCCCCAGTCTTGATCAGGCCGGTGTTCTCGGCGACGACAAGGTCGGCGATAAAGTCGTCCGAAGTCTCGCCCGAGCGGTGGCTGATGATGTTGGCGTAGCCAGCGCCGCGAGCCATGGCGATGGCGTCCTTGGTCTCGGTCAGCGTGCCGATCTGGTTGAGCTTGATCAGCGCAGCATTGGCCAGGCGGTCTTGGATGGCGCGCTCGATGATCGCCGGGTTGGTGACAAAGACGTCGTCGCCGACGAGGAGCACGCGACCACCTAGCCGCTCAGTCATGCGCTGCCAGCCGCTCCAGTCGCCTTCGGCGAGGCCGTCTTCGATCGACCAGATGGGGTACTTGTTCACCCAGTCTTCCCAGAAGCCGATCATCTCGTCGCTGCTGCGTCGGCTGCCGTCGGACTTCTTGAAGACGTAGCTGCCGTCCTCGTAGAACTCGCTGGCGGCGGCATCGAGGGCCAGCACCATGTCGGTCCCCGCCTTGAGGCCGACGTGATCGATGGCTTGCAGCAGCAGCTCAAGCGCCTCTAGGTTGCCGACGTTGGGAGCGAAGCCGCCCTCATCACCGACGGCGGTGGTCAGGCCGCGCTTCTTCAAGATGGCCTTGAGCGACTGATAGGTCTCGGCCCCCATGCGCATCGCTTCGGCAAAGCTGGAGGCGCCGATGGGAGCAATCATGAACTCTTGCAGGTCGACGCTGTTGTCGGCGTGCGCGCCGCCGTTTAGGACATTGAGCAAGGGCACCGGCAGGGTCGTGCCGCCCCCCAGATAGCGATAAAGCGGCGTGCGGTGAGCGGCGGCGGCAGCACGCGCCACGGCCATCGAGATGCCGAGGATGGCGTTTGCACCCAGCCGGCCCTTGTTATCCGTGCCGTCGATCTGGCGCAGACGGTCGTCGAGGGCTCGCTGATCGGTGGCTTGCAGACCGCGCAGGGCAGGGGCCAGGACGGTGTTGACGTGGCCGACGGCGCGCTGCACACCCTTGCCCTTGTAGCGGCTGCCACCATCGCGTAGCTCGATGGCTTCGCGGCTGCCGGTTGAAGCGCCCGAGGGCACCGCGGCTCGCCCGAATGCGCCCCCAGCGAGCCGGACATCGACCTCGACGGTCGGGGTGCCGCGCGAGTCCAGGATCTCGCGAGCCCAGACGGACTCGATGGCGGTCTCGGTGGACGACTCGGCGATCGACGACGGGGTGTTGGTGCTCATGACGACAACTCTCCTTAAACGCTGTGGCCGGCATGATATCGCACTCGCGGGCGGGGGCGGGGATGGCTTTGGTTCGCTGCATTTTTGCTGTGGCATGCGGCCGTCCAGCGCCAGGGCAGCGGGGCCGCGCTTCGCCGCTTGCCAGCGCTGTGGGGCGCTTTGGGCACGTGGCATAGTGCGCGCGATGTCGGCCGACACACGCTGGGTGAGGAATGGAACAGGTCAGCGACGCGTATTCGTCGTTGGGGCCACGGGTTACATCGGCAAGCACGTCGTGCGCGAGCTTGTGAATCGTGGCCACGTCGTGGTGGCGCTGGCGCGACGGCGGGCGGGGACGTTTGGCGCCGCGGACGAGGCTGCGACCCAGCGCGCGCTGGCCGGTGCCGAAGTCCGCTTTGGCGAGGTGACCGACCCGCGCTCGATCACCGCCGACGGCTTAGCCGGCGAGTCCTTCGACGCCGTGGTGTCATGCCTGGCCACGCGCAGCGGCGTGCCCCAAGATGCCTGGCGGATCGAGCATCGGGCGAACCTCGACGTGCTCGCGGCCAGCCGGGCCGCCGGCGTCTCGCACTTTGTGCTGCTGTCGGCCATCTGTGTGCAGCGACCGCAGCTTGCGTTTCAGCACGCCAAGCTCGCCTTTGAACAAGCGCTGATCGAATCGGGCCTCGACTATTCCATCGTGCGTCCGACCGCCTTTTTCAAGTCGCTTGCGGGCCAGGTTGGGGCGGTGCAGCGTGGCAAACCCTTCCTGCTGTTCGGCGACGGCCAGCTGACCGCCTGCAAGCCGATCAGCGAGTCCGATGTGGCGCGCTTTCTGGCCGACTGTCTGGACGATCCCAGCCGGCGTCGCCAGATCTTGCCTATCGGGGGACCCGGACTGGCCATCACGCCGCGGCAGCAGGGTGAGCTGCTCTTTTCTGCCTGCGGTCGGCCGCCGCGTTTTCGCCAGGTACCGGTCGCGCTTCTTACCGGAATTGGCTTCGTCCTGCGGACGCTCGGGCACATCGTGCCGCGCCTGCGCGACCAGGCCGAGCGCGTTCGCATCGGTCGCTATTACGCCACGGAGTCGATGCTGCTCTACGACCCCGTGGCCCGACGCTACGACGCCGACGCGACGCCCTCGTTCGGCCACGACACGCTGTCCGACTTTTACGCGCGCGTCGTCAAGACGGGCCTGGCTGGGCAAGAGCTGGGAGAGCAGGCGCTGTTCTCGCAGCACCGGACCTGAGCGAGTGTTTGCCGTCGAAGTTGAACGGGTAGGCGTGGCAGGAGCACAGCTTTCGATGGATCGAAACGATCCACGCTTGTCCCAGGAAGGACATCACTTCCGATTTTCAAGCGGTGCCTCGCCGCTCGCGGACGCAGCACCGACCGCGACATCACCCGGGGCGCTGCTGGCAGCGTCCGAAGCCACGCCAGGCAGAGACGCAGCCGGCGGCCAGCCTGGAACCTGATCACAGTCGATCGACGCTTGGCCCCCCGGTGGGTCGCGAAGGAGCCGTACCATGTCGAGCGTATCGTAGGGCGTCCCACCCGTGCTGACAGCCATGCCCGCACCGTACTCTTGCAGGGTTCGGCTGAGAAACATCTCGCGGTAGACCGGATCGTTTTTGAGTTGGGTGTACTCCAGACAGCGAGTCAGCGGGTATGAGCGTGGCAGAGGGCGAGGGCGAGTGCGTCGCTGGCATCGAGTGGCGGGGGCTGCTTGAGGCCGCAGCGATAGGAGACGAGGCGCTGGACCTCGGTTTTCTGGGCTCGGCCGTTGCCGGCGACGGTGCGCTTGACGGTGGCGGGAGGGTATTCAGCTAGGGGCAGGCCGGCTTCGGCGACCACCAGCATGATGACGCCGCGGGCGTGGCCCAGACGCAGCGCGGACTGGGCGTTGACGCCGTGATACAGGGTCTCTAGCGACACCTCGTGCGGCGTGAATTCGCGGATGACTTCGCGCAGATCGGCGGCGAGGGCGACCAGGCGGTGAGAGAGGCTATGGCGCGGGTTGAGTTCGAGGACGCCGCACTCGATGTAGCGCGGACGGAGGAAGGCGCCGCGGCCGTTGATCTCGATGACGCCGTAGCCGCAGTGGATGGTGCCGGGATCGATGCCGAGGATGCGCAGCGGTGCGCTGGTGCGTGCGGGGTCGCGGCGAGGGCTCTTTTGCGGGCTGCTGATCATCGCGTAGCGGGGGACTTGGCCGGGGGCTTAGCCGGGCCGCGGGTGGGGGGGCTGGCGTCGGCAGGCGGCAGGCCAGCGGTCGCGCCGAGTGCGCTGCAGGCCAGGGCGCCCAGATGGCAGGCATGGCTGACGGCGGCCTTGATCTGCGCGGCGTTCAAGCCGGCGAGTCGTTTTCGCAGATCGTCGCTGGAAGCGGGATCTTCGGGGTCGCGGACGGCGACTTCGGCCAGCAAGCGGGCGACCAGTCCGGCTGAAAAGGCGTCGCCGGCGCCGGTGGGATCGACAACGCGCACCGACTCGGCAGCGAAGTGGATGCCGCCGGCTGGGCTGTCGACGTAGCAGCCGCTCTCGCCGAGGGTGACGGCGACGACGGTAGCGCCGGCGCGGCGGGCCTTGGCCGCACCCTCTTCCACGTCTTCGGTGCCAAAGATGAGCGGCAGCTCTTCGGGCACGAGCTTGACGATGTCGCAGTCGGCGAGCAGGCGGCGCAGGAGCGGCGGGGCGTCTTTGATCTCGGGCCACAGGTGCGGCCGCAGGTTGACATCGCACGAGACCAGGTGGGCTGCGCGCTGGGCGCCCTTGCCGGTGGCTAGCTCAAGCGCACGCAGCGTGGCGGCGCGGCTGGGTTCGCGCGACAGGCTCGACGATCCGAAGTGAAACAGGCGACCGCGGCGCAGATAGGGGGCGCGCTCGTCGATCTGACCGGGCGCGATCAGCATGTCGGCCGAGGGATGGCGATAGAACAGAAACGAGCGCCCCGCGCCAGCCATCGCCGAGCCGGTTAGCGATACAAAGGTGATGCCGGTGCGGGCGCTCCCGTGCTGAAACAGGCCATCGGTGGCGATGCCCTCTTCGGCCAGCTGGGCCTGCACGAAGCGACCAAAGGCGTCACCCCCGACCTGGGTACACAGCGCTGTCTTTACGCCCTGTCGAGCTAGCCCGACGGCAAAGTTGGCCGGGGCGCCGCCGAGGAAGCGGCTAAAGCCGGTGACTTCTTCGAGCGGCCGACCGAGCTCGGTCGGCACGGGAAAGAAATCGACCAGGGCCTCGCCGAACACCACCGCGTCGACCGGCAGCGGCGGCGCGAGGGGCCCAGGCGGGCGATTGCGGGGAGGGGTGCCAGGCGTCGCCACGCCCCCAAGGTATCGCAGCCGGAAGCCTCAAAGCGAGCGGAAAGCGCGACGCGCCGTGTCCAGTCGCGGCGCAGTCTGCCGTCGCTGAGGTGGGGCTTGCGGGAACGGTTACGGGGAAATTCGGATGGGGTCGCGGGGGGTAGAAGAAACTACGTGGGTAGGGCCTGAGCCAGCCCGCAGCTAGTCGCGGGCCTTGATGAAGGAAAGCAGCTTGTCCCAGGCGGCGGGGGTGACGCCGACTTCGAGGTGGCCGAGCGCAATGGCCTCTTGCTTGGTGCTGCTGGTGCGCTTGCTGGCGCTCCAGCCCTGGGTCAGCTGGGTCAGGGCGGCGATGCTCTCTTTGAAGAGGACGCCGTCGCTGTTCGGGGTGCAGCTGGGGCAGGACAGGCCGTCGGTCTCATACGCCGTGCCGGGGGCACCGAGCGCGCTGCCGTAAAGGACGTAAAGCGCCCCCAGGCGCGAGTCGAGGCCGCGGGCGGCGAGGCGGGTGATGAAGTGGCCACCCATCTCTTCGGCGGCGGCGATGCCGAGGCCTGACATCAGCTGATATTTGCTGTAGAAGCCGGACCCCGGCTCGGCGTTGCGGGCGGTGTAGTAGGTGTGCCAGGCGATGCAGGGCGAGGCCGCGGGAGCAAAGGCGGTCTTGCGGCAGGCGGTGCGATCGGGATCGTCGAGGTAGCCGCCGCCAAGGAAGGTCAGCTTCGGGCGCAGCCAGGGGTAGTAGCGGTTCTCGTCGGGATCGAGGTCCTTCCAGTCGCTGCTGTCGCGGCGCGGCACGGGATAGACACCCCGCAGATCGAAGGCGGCCTGAAGCTGGCCGAGGTAGGCGTTCACGTAGCGACCGCTGTCGTTGAGGCTGCCGAACAGGCTGATGTTGTACTCGTCGAACTCGTAGCTGCTGGCCGACACGCCTTCGCCGACGTTGAGGCTCTTGAGCGAGGCGCCTGCGACGGGCTTGCCGCTGCTATCGAGACCGGTGAGATTCGACAGATAAATGCGGGTGAAGAAGTCGGGCCAGGTGCCGCCGCGGCTCTCGCAGACCGACTTGGCGTAGGGGTTGTCAAACCACGGCGAGTCGGGGCCCCAGTTGACGCACTGCATGGCGGAAAACCACGTCCAGGGCATCGGACCGCGACCGACCGGCGCGTTGTTCGAGGTGCTGGCGATGGTCAGGGTGTGGATGGGGTGGCGGAAGTTCAGATCGAGGCCGCGATGCGGGCCGGACAGCGCGGTGTAGACGCGGACGTCGTCGCGATAGGCTGGGACCTCGGCGCTCTGGGCGGCTGCGAGGCGATCGAAGTAGCGGCTGCCGCCCGTCGGCCAGCTGGCGGCGTTGCCGAGGTAGGCGTCGACGGCGAGCACGCCCTTGCTCCAGGCGGTGACGTCGATTCGCGGCAGGCTGCCGTCGCTGCGCTTGTGCAAGGCGCGGATGCGGGCGACGGCGTTGGCGACGCCGATGGCGTGGCTGTAGTTGTCGCCGTGGAAGTTGCCGAAGGTGACGGCGTAGACGCAGCGGCCGGCGGCTTCCAGGTGCTGTACCAGGCCGGTCTTCTGCGTCGTGCCAGGGAAGGCGGCGCCTGCGCCATCGTTGCCGCCGGGGAACAGCCAGACGTTGCCGTCCTGCATGGCGCCGTGGACGAGCAGCATCGGGCTGAGATCGGTGCGGCAGCTTCTGGCCGCGGTCTTGGGACCTTTGTGCAGGAGGACGAAGCGGGCCTCGGGACGCGTCGGGCCGGGGGTGACCGTCGGGCAGGCGCTGGGGCCGCGACCGCAGGTGTGGCTGTAGTACAGGTTGAAGCCGTCGACGATCTGCTGGTTTAGGGTACCGAAGTAGACGCGCAGCGGGTACTTGTCGGACTGGAAGGTGTCGCGCTCGCGCAGCTTTTCGGTGCGGCGGTTGTAGCCCTCGCTGCGGAAGCGCTGGCTGCCTTCAAGAAGCTCGATCTCACCCCACGACCAGCTGGGCGGCGTGAGGCGGCCGACGACGCGATAGCTGTCGCTGGGGGCGGGGTTGGGGTCAAACGCCGGCGCCAGATCAGCAGGCAGCGGGGCGAGCAGGGTCGGGCCGGCGGTGCGCAGAGCGGCGCTCGTCGTGCCGGTGCTCGACAGCGAGGCATCGGCGGCAAGGGGGCTTGACGGGAGCGTCGCGGACTCACCCCCGCAGGCCGAAGCCAGGCCCAAAACGAGGGGCCACAGCGCGGTGCGCGGGCAGCGTGCAGAGTACGTGGGAGCAGGCATGGGTTCCTCCGTGCGTGGGAGCCGACGGCCCGGGACTGAGGGATGCCAGCGGATCCAGGGCAGCGGTCGGTGAAACGGTCGGTGAAGTAAGCGATGCAGCGAACGTTGGAGCGGGAAAGGCATACCCGCTGACCCCGCCGAACACAATTCGCAATGTCCGCCCGGGCACATTCCGCTCACCGGGGCGGGGGGCGACGCGATAAAATTGCCAGGCCGGCCTCAGACGGTGCCGGCGCAACCCGTGCCGCACAAGTCGGCAGCTCAGCGAGGCAGCATGCAGCGCACGACGGAAAGAACCCAGGTGTTTGCCCCCCGCTCTCTCAGCAACCAAAGCCCGTCCCGTCGAGGGAGAGCCATGGCTCAGCGAGGCTGGTCGGGGGCGATGGCTTTGCTCTCGCTCCTCCTTGTGGGGGCGGTGGGCTGTGGTGGCGGCGGCGGTCCGCTCGTCGTCGTCGACGTCAGCGGCAGTCCGGCCGGCGCGCAGGCGCTGCGCTTCTTTGCCACGCTCGGCGGCCAGCCGGTGCGGGGGGCCGAAAACCTACCCGCCGATGTGCGGCAGGCGCAGTATCCCCTGCCGATGGGGGCAAGCGGCGCCTTCGCTATCGATGTGCGGGCGATCGGAGCCGATGGCTGCGCGGCAGCGAGCGGACGCGGCGAGGTGGCGGTCAGTGGCAGCGGACGGCTGACCCTAAGTGTCAGCCTGCAGCCCAACAATCCGTCGCTGTGTACGGTTGAAGTGGCGACCTCGGGCGATGGGGTGATCACCTCGAACCCCACCGGCCTGTCTTGCGGCATGCAGTGTCGGCTGGATGCTCCATCGGGCAGCCGCATCACGCTGGCAGTCACGCCGGGAGCGCAGTCCTCGTTCGCCGGCTGGAGCGGCGCCTGCACCGGGGTCGGCGTCTGTGATCTGACGGTGAACCGGCCGCTGTCGGCGCAAGCGCGCTTCGTGCCGCAGCTATGCACGGGCAAGGTCTGCTGGGAGAACCCGCTGCCCTTTGACGTCAACTTGAACGGCATCTGGGGCTTTAGCAGCGACAAGCTGTGGGCGGTCGGCGACAGCGGCCAGATCCTGTACTGGAACGGCACGGTGTGGACGCTGCAGGCCTCGGGCACCACGCGCAACCTGAACTCGGTCTGGGGATCGAGCCCAACCGATCTGTGGGCGGTCGGCGAGCTTGGGACGCTGCTGCACTTCGATGGCTCGACGTGGACTTTGACACCAGCGCCGGGGGCGAGCACCGCCAACCTCAACGTCGTGCGCGGCAGCAGCGCGAGCGACGTCTGGGCGGTCGGCATGGCGAGCACCATCTTTCGCTACAACGGCTCGACCTGGACGACGCAGGCGGGGGGGCCGGGCGGCCAGCTGATTGGCCTTTATGTTGCCCCGGATGGCACCGCCTTTGTCAGCTCGGCTCCGGGGGCGCTGTATCGCTTCAACGGGGGCGCCGCGACCAACGTGCCGACGAGCGGCGGCGCGATCTTTGCCATGAGCGGCCTGTCGGCGACCAGCGTGCTCCTGGGGGGAGACGTCAACGTCGTCGGAACCTACGACGGGCAGACCTATCGCGCGCTGCCCGCCTACCCCGCCGCCCCGCAGCTACACGGCGCGTTCTATCGCGCCAATCGCGATGCCTGGCTGGTTGGCGTCGACGGATCGGTGCTGCACTATGACGGGACGACGCTGGTTCGCCATCCGGTGCCCTCGACGCTGTTCCTAAATGGCGTCTATGCCGTCAGCGAAAACGATGTCTGGGTGGTGGGAGCACGCGGGACGCTTTTGCACTACGACGGCAGCAGCTTTGTCGCTTACGGACGCGCCTCGGAGCCGGCGGCCGGTGTGCTTAACGCGGTCTCGGGCACGGGGCCCAAGGATCTGTGGGCCGTCGGCACGCTGAACACCGTGCTGCACTACACCGGGCAGGCCTGGCTGCCGGTGGCGACGGGACAGGCGGCCAACATGGACTATCGCGGGGTGTACGCGGCCAGCGCCAGCGAGGTCTGGGTGGTCGGCAACAACCCCACCACCGGCGGCCCAATCGTCCTGCGCTGGAACGGCACCAGCTTTGGAACCGAGACCGCCCCGACGACATTTTCCCTCAACGCGGTGGCCGGCGCGGGTCCCGGCACGGTGTACATGGTGGGCAACAGCAGCGCGTTTCTGCGCTGGACCGGCAGCGCCCTGGCCAGCATCGGCGTGCCCGTCACGTCCAACCTGCTTGGCGTCACGGTGGCTGGCGGCGGCGAGGTCTGGGCCGGCGGCACGGCGATTCCCGATCCCCAGAACGCGACGGTGACCATCGCCTGCGTGGTGCACAGCAATGGCACGGCGGCCGCCACCGTGCTCCGCGGCATTCCCAATTCGACGCTGTATGCCGCCTCGGCCAGCGGGACCGAGGTGCTGTTCGCCGGCTCGGACGCGCTGGGGCGCAACGTGATCCAGCGGGTAGCCGGTGGCACCTATGATCGGGTCATTGATCTGGCGCCGAACCCGCTGCCGCGAGGCATCGCCAACCTCGGCGGGGGCGACGTCTGGGTGGTGGGAAATGGCGGCATGCTCCTGCATTCGACGGATGGCATGACCTATGGCTCGCTCGGTGGTCAGACAGTGCAGCCTCTTTTAGGGGTCGCGGCTTTTGCAGGTCAGGCCGTGGCAGTGGGGGGCGGTCGCGCTATCCTGCGAGCATCGCCCTAGGAGTCGAGATCGACCATGGCCTTCAACGAACTGGATGATCTGTTGCGCGGGGGGGCGCCGTCGGCCAGCAAGGCCGGGAGCAGCAGCGACAAGGCCCACACAGAGCAGCCGATGGTCATCATCGTCGATGACGATCGCGACATTCTGCGCGGGCTCCAAGGACTGTTTGCGCGCCGCTACAACTTGGTGCTCTGCCAGAACGGCCCCGATGCGCTGGCGGCGCTCGCCGACGAGACCTGCGCCGTGATCCTCGACGTGCGCATGGCCGGCATGGATGGCTTTATGGTCTGCGAGAAGATCCGCGAGAGCTATCCCAACCTGCCGGTGATCTTCTACTCGGCCTATCAGGACAGCAAAGACCCCTACCGCATCATCAACGACTTTCGTCCCTTCGCGTACATCACCAAAGGCGACAGCATCCAGAAGCTGGTGCAAGCAGTGGACCTCGCGGTGCGCTTGCAGTGGTCAATCCTCACCAACCAGCGCCTCGTGTCCCGCCTCAAGAGCAAGTCCCGCCCACCGCAGAACGACTGAGCTTGGCAGCTGTTTATATATTCGGCAGCCCGCGCCGATAACCAGACACGGCTGCGGGCGCTGCCCGCCTGGTTTTGCCGGCCCACCCCCGACCGGCGGCTGGAGTAGACTGGGCCCGCCCCATGATTACTCTGCAGAACCTCGGCAAATCCTACGCTGCCCGCTCGCTGTTTTCCGATGTGTCGCTGCGCCTAAGCACTGGCGCGCGCTATGGGCTGGTGGGGGCCAACGGCTCGGGCAAGACCACTTTGCTGAACATGCTGGCCGGGGATGAGGCCGCAAGCGAAGGTCTGATCCAGCGCCTGCCGAACGCCCGCATCGGCGTCCTGCGCCAAGACCGCTTCCTCGACGATGCCGAGATCATCTTAGAGGTCGCGGCCAAGGGCGACCGCCTGGTGTGGGGCGCGCTCTGCGAACAGCGCCGCTTAAGCGAAGAGGGCGGCGACGCGACGCGCATCGCGGACCTAGAAGAGACCATCCGCGCTCATGACGGCTACACGCTGGAAGCGCGCGCCAGCTTCATCCTGGAGGGGCTCGGCATCCCCGTCGTCTACCACCGTCAGCCGCTCGCCACGCTGTCCGGTGGCTTCAAGCTGCGAGTTCTCCTCGCGCAGGTGCTGCTCGGTGGGCCGGATCTCGTGCTCCTCGACGAGCCGACCAACCACCTCGACATCCTGTCGATCCGCTGGCTGGAAAAGTTTCTCGCCGCGTACAAGGGCTGCGCCGTCATCATCTCGCACGATCAGCGCTTCCTCGATAACGTCGCAACCCACATCCTCGATATCGACTACGACACGATCACCGCCTACCCCGGCAACTACTCGGCCTTCGAAGCCCAGAAGCGCGACGTGCGCGTGCGCAAAGAGACCGAGATCGCCCAGGCCGAAGCCGCCATCGCGCACAAGCGGGCCTACGTCGAGCGCTTCCGTTACAAGGCCAGCAAGGCCTCGCAGGCGCAGAGCCGGCTTAAGCAGATCGAAAAGATCGAAGTCGAGGAGCTAACCGAGACCTCACGTCGCGCGCCGTCCTTTCGCTTCACGCCCGAGCGCCCGAGCGGCCGCGATGTGCTGACGATCGAGGGCCTGTCGAAAGCGTACGGCGAAAAGCAGGTCCTGCGCGACGTCTCGCTGGTCGTCCGCCGTGGTGAAAAGCTGGCCATCATCGGCCCCAACGGCCTCGGCAAATCGACCCTATTAAAGATTGCGCTTGGTCGCGTCACGGCAGACGCCGGCGAGGTGCGCTGGGGCCACGAGGCGCGCATCGGCTACTTCGCCCAGGATCACCGCGAGGTGCTGACCGATCCCGAGGTGACGGCCCTTGATTTCTTGTGGGCCGCTCGGCCGCAGGAGTCCACCGCCTTTGTGCGCGGCCACCTCGGGCGGGTGCTGTTTTCCGGCGATGAGGTGACGAAGAAAGCGGGGCTGCTGTCGGGTGGCGAAGCGGCGCGGCTGATCTTCGGGCGGCTCATGGCCGAGGGGCCGAATTTGCTGGTGCTCGACGAGCCGACCAACCACCTCGACATCGAAGCGATCCACGCGCTGCTCGATGCGCTGGTGGCGTTTGAGGGCACGGTGATCTTCGTGTCCCACGATCGCTTCTTTGTGTCGGGTCTGGCGACGCGCATTCTGGAAATCACGCCGGGCGGTCCGCGTGACTTCCCTGGGACGTATCAGGAATATCTGTCGCGCTGCGGCGACGATCACCTGGACTCGGACAGCGTGGTTCTGAAGGCGAAAAAGGAACGCAAGGAAGAGCAGGCCGCGGCTCCGCCCGCCGGACCCCCGCCGGGCCGCATCGCCTGGGAAGAACAGAAGCGGCGGAGCAACCGAAAGAAAGAGCTGCCCCAGCGCCGCGATAAGGCCCTGGCCGCCGTCGAGCAAGCCGAGGCGCGCAAGCGAGCCATTCACGACCTGTACGCGAGCCCCGGCTTTTACGAACGAACCTCCCCCACCGAAGTCGAGGCCCTGGTCGCAGAAGAGGCCAGCTTGGGACCCAAGATCGAAGCCCTGATCAGCGAGTGGGAAGCCCTAGAGAGCGAGCTTGCAGCACTAGATTCGGAGTGAGGACTCGGTCCGCGGGATCTCCACAAAAAGGAATCCGTGGGGAGGCTCCGCCCGGCGGAAGCAGGGGAGCGAGTCCGGGGTCAATGCTTCAACTTGGGAAGCTGCTTCTGAAACATCAGCAGCCCACGCGGACGCGTCTCAGAGCCGGTGAACGGTAAGACACCAACGTTCTCCCAACCGAAGCCACGTAGGCAGCGAATTAGGCCCTGCGGATCGTAGCGACGCACGTTGAACATATGAAACTCGCGGCTGCGGTGGCCAGTGAAGTTCACTTTGGCAATGAACTGGAGTCCGTAGCTGCCGGCGAGCGGGCGATTCGTATCGAGCCGAATTGAAAAGTCGATGCTCTGTGCTTCGTGGCAATACCGCTTGATGGGACCGCCGAGCCAGCGCTGATGACCTTCCTTGACTGGGCCGTGGAACCCAGGGTCCTTCTGCCTTATCTCGTCGGGGTCAGCTGAGTTGGTGAAGACGTAGTCCACATCGAACAGCAACAAGTCCCCCGGCGCTGCGCCAGAGAACGCACTTTGGAAAAACTGCGGCTCGTGATCGATGTTGCCGATGGTGTTGCCGAGCATCATGTACACCCGTCGCCGATGGGAACGAGCCGGTGTGTAGTGAAGCTGGGTGTAGCGCGGCAGGTGGTGGAAGTTGCCCTGGATGCCGCAGACGAAAATGCCGGGCTCGTCGTTGAAGGTGTCCACAGCGTGCTTGAAGGAACGCCAGAGCAGCGGCTGGCTCACATCGAACAGATAGAAGCGCAGGTTCGCGCGCTCGCTCTCTTCGAGAATCTGCTGGACCAGTCGCACCTCGGTCTTGCCGTCGCCAGGTCCGAGCGCGATCACGTCCAGTCCCACCGGGCCGACGACTTCGCGCAGGCGCTTCACGATGGCTTGGTGCGGCATGCTCTCGCGGATCGCCGTAACGTAGCTTGGCGTCGTGCAGAGAGAAATCCAGTCCATCGCGCTCTGGTGATCCATATAGGCATACGTCTGCTCGATGGCACAGCCGCCGCCGTTTAGCTGCTGCGCGAAGTCATGCAGCATCTGCACGGAGTCGAAGTTCGGCGAGACATACCAATTGGGAGCCAGGCGGTAGCTGTACTCGCGAACTGCCGGAAGTGACGTGATCTCTGTCGGAACCAGCTTCAGATCCGGCACCGAACACAGCGCCAGGAGCACATTGCGCGACGGCAGCTTGCTGCCCTGTTCCAGCTTCCGCACGTAGCTTAGCGAGAGTCCGGAATAGTCCGCGAGCTGTTCCTGCGTCAGCTTGGCTTCGTCGCGGTGGTGGCGCAGGACATCGCCGAACCGCTGATTGCCGTTGGCCTCTCCATCTGGCGCAAAGTGGATGTGCAGAAGCTGCAGCACTTGCTTCTGCAGACCAATGATCTGCTCGTGCTCCTCTTTCCTGGCCGGGTCTGAACCGGGGGACAGATCGCACAGGGCCTGTAGTCCCTGTCGAAGGTGAAACAGGGCCGCGTGATACGGCGACGGCTCCAGCGTGTCCTCCGAGAGGACGGAGGGAAACTCCGACGAAAAAGCGGCTTCTGTGTGCATGGCCCTGACTCCCAGCGAGTGATGAAACGGACTCATCAGTGACACTATCTGTGTCAGTTGAGTGAGATCGCCTTTGACCACAGACCTCAAAGAGACTGCAAGGACAAAACAGGGGCCATCGCGCGAGGTTCCTTTTTACCCCGGGCAGCCCCCACAAACGCGCTGTCCTTGAACTTGGGAGTCTCCATGTCTGCCGCTTGCCAGTGCCTGCCGGTCGTGTTTCCTGGTCCACCTGATCCTGCACGGACGAAGCCGCCGCTACCGTCGCTGCGATATCGTCACCCGGCCGGCTTCTATACGCTCTGCTTGGCTGAATTCTTTGAACGCTGGGCCGCCTGCGCGATCAGTGCATCGAGCGTCCTTTTGTTGTGCGAGCGATACGGTTACTCGCGCGGGGATGCGCTGCGACTTTCTGGGCTGTGGAATGCAGCGATCTATCTGGCGACGCTGCCGGGCGGACTCGCCGTCGATCGGGTCATGGGTCCACGTCACGGCTTGGGGGTCGGCATGGCTTTGCTGGCACTTGGCTACGTTGCACTTATGAGCGCCGACTTCGCAGCGCTGTACGTTGCCCTGGGGCTGATGCTCGTCGGGCACGCGCTGTTCAAACCCAGCACGCAGGCTCTGATTGGGAGTCTGTACCGGCCGCAGGATCGACGACTCGATGCGGCCCAGATCACGTTCTACTTGATCCTCAATGCCGGTGGCACCATCGGGGCGCTGACGGCTGGCCTGCTGCTTCGCGGGCGCGAGTTCCGGATCCTGTGTGCAGTCGCTGCCACTTTGATGTTGGCTGGGTTGACGATTCTCCAGTTTGGAAAACACACTCTGCGCGAGCGTCACCGCAGCACGCCTCCGAGCGCCGACTCGATACCGCCCGTACCAGCGTCAGCCCGGCGCAGCCGTGTGCTGCTGATCGTCGGAATGACGCTGGCGATGATGGTCTACACCGTCGGCTTCGGTCAGGTCGAAGGCTCGCTGTTCCTGTGGGCGCAGGATCGCACGGACCGCATGCTGGGCGGCTTCGAGATTCCTGCCTCGTGGTTCGTCGGTCTGCCGGCGTTCTTGGTGCTGCTGTTCGCTCCGGCGCAGCTGGCGGTGCTGCCTCGGATTCAGCGCCGGATCAGCACGCCCCACATGGTCGCTGGGGGCGTTGTGGCCATCGGCGCGGCCTTCGCCGTGCTCGTCCCGCCCGCCCTGTGGACCGATGGCCAGCGCGTCAGCATGCTCTGGCTCATCGCCTGCATGACGCTGCTGACCCTTGGCGAGCTACTTGTCGCCCCGCTTGGCCTGTCGCTGATCCTACGGCTAACCCCAGCCCGCTTTGTCGGTGTGCTCGTCGGCTCTTGGTACGTCGCCGGCGCGCTGGGCTACTGGCTGTCGGGAGAGCTTGGCGCGGGCTTTGTAAAATGAGCGGCCGTCCACCCAAGGATTTCGATTCGCTGCTTGCTGATTGCGACCCGCCGTTAGCGATTGGGCTCGGGCTGCGCGACGAAGCGCTGACCGTTCCAGCGATAGCGGGTGTGGCGGCAGCCGGTCCAGGCGGCGACCCCGGGCGGCACGTAGCCGTGCATCAGCGCGCGTGCCTCGCAGCCCCCCTCGACGAGCAAGAGCTCTGGCGGTGATCCCGGAAGGACGCGCAGGTGGGCATCCATTCGCCCGTGCCCATGGGTGTTGGCGCACTGCGGCGGGACGTGGCGACAGGCCTCGGCGCGGAACAGGACCTGACTCCCGGTCAGCACCGCGACCTCGACGGGACCGTCGCAGCAGGGATCCTCGGTGGCCAGCGTGCGCGGCCGCAGACAGATGTCTTCGCAGGGCAGGGCGCCGGTCAGCTCAGCGGCTTGGCATTCCGAATAGCCGGCGTGCGCTTGTGCGGGGGCACAGGCCAGAGCCGCTGCGGGCTGAGCCGTCCGCGCGACAGTCGGCGCAGCACCCAGCGGAGCGTCGACAAATGCCCGACGCAGCTCGGCACGCACCGCTTCACTGGGATGACCGTCGACCCGCAGGAAGACGTACAGGATGAAGCCTTCCCGCTCCTCGTATCGCGACAGACCCCAGGCTGGGGTCTCCTCACGCGCTCCCCACTGCACGTCGGACTCGGCCACGCGGAAGGTCCCTTTACGCCAGCTCCGCAGGGCAGCTTGTCGCTCTTGCGAGGCACCGTGCGTCGCGACCCAGGCCGCCTGCGCCCAGGCCGCATCCCCGACCACCTGCAGGCGGGGCAGGACGCGCGCCTCGACGGTCACTGAGCCGCCAGTATCGTCGCGACGCGCTCGGGTAAAGCGGGCAAACAGACCGACTGCGGCGCTGCTGCAGCTGGCGCGATCAAAGCTCGCCGTCTTGCACACCCAGCGCTGCCCCTCGTGATCGATAAGGTCTGTCGGCTGCATACCAACGGGCAGCGGCGCCGCCGGGGCGTACAGCGCTGCATCAAAGAGGGCCACGGTCACAGGAAGCGGTCCAGCCGTCACGCGAGCCGCCGGCAGTTCGCCCTCCGCGCGGCTCGCCGTCGCCGCTAGCCAGGCCAGAGTGCAGCCGAGCGCGAGCTGACCCCCTCCACTTCGGAACATGGGACGCATGGGAACCAAGGTATCACCCTCGACCAGCCGCGGTTCACTGCGGCCGGCACCCTAGCGTCGAATGCTGACGCGATCCGTCGGGCCGCCCCCGGGCTCGATGACCAGGCAGGAGGGGGCGCCGTTTATTGTCTGGCGCGACATGCCGACATCGATCAGCGCCAGGCGATCGCCGGCCCGCAAGCTGATGCCGTTGTCCTGGATGGTGTGACCCATCACGATGCGTCGCGCCGACTGCGCCGCGAACAGCTTACCGAGGTAGCTCTCCAGGGTTGCCGGCGGCAGCGACTCGGCGAGCCCGCGATACCACAGCGGCCCCTCGGGATCGGCGCCGACCCCCAGACGCCCATCGCGCTCGCCGCGTAGCTCGGCGCGGATCGCGTCGTTCAGCTCGCCCAGGTTGCGATTGGCGTAGCGCGGGCTGATACCGCCGTGCAGAAACAGCGTGCCGTTCACTTTGACGATGGCGTTGTGCGTCAGGATCCAGGCGCCGTACTTGCCCGACTTGTCGAACGCCGCGCGGTACTTGGGATAGCTCGCCAGCGTCTCGCGACCCACCGGCGTGACGCGCGGACCTTCGCCAAACGCCGCCAGCTCTCCGTCGGAGACATAGCGCAGATCGCCCATCATGGTCATGTACTCGTGGTTGCCGATGAGGGCATGCACGCGGCCGCCGGCCTTGCCTGCCTGGACCTCTAGCTCCATCAGCAGGTCCATCACCTTTTTCGAGTCAGGTCCGCGATCCAGCACATCGCCGGTCTGCACCAGGTGCGTCGCGCCCCCGCTCCAGCGCGCGTTGCCATCGATCACCTGACACAGCTTGAGCACGGCCAGGAACTTGTCGTAGTCGCCGTGAATATCCCCGACCGCCACGATTCGCTTGGCACCGTCAAAGACCGTCTGAATCGCCGCCATTTTCCCCGTCGCGGCGGGCGCCTGCGCTGAGTCGGCCGGAGCCCGCGTTGGAACAAGGAACAGGAACAGGAGCATCGGCAGCCCCAGACCCAGCCATCGCAGTCGCTGGGTTGCCCGGGACGGGGAACGCCGCATCGGAAGAACCGTCAATCGCATATAAAGAGCGTACTCAACCTGCCCGCGAAGCTCCATGTTCCTTCCCGGGCAACTCCAGTAAAGTGCGCGCCATGTCGCAGCCTTCCCCGGCTTCCGGCGGTTCTGCCGCCCGCTTGGTCGATTCACCTGCCCGCTTTGCCGTCGAAAAAGATCCCATCGCCCTGTTCGCGCGGCTGTTTGCCGAAGCCCAGCGCGTCGAACCCCACGACGCCACCGCCGTCGCCCTGGCCACCGCCGATGCCAGCGCCCGCCCGGCGGTGCGCATGGTGCTGCTCAAAGGCGTCGAAGCCGATGGCTTTGTCTTCTTTACGAACTATGGCAGCCGCAAGGCCCAGGATCTGGAACAGAACCCGCAGGCCGCGCTGTGTTTTCACTGGCCAAGCCTCGGTGTGCAGGTGCGCGTCGAAGGCGCGGTTCGTCGCGAGTCAGCGAGCGGCTCGGATGTCTATTTCCAGAGCCGCCCGCGCGGCAGTCAGCTATCGGCCTGGGCCTCGCAGCAGAGCACG
Organism: uncultured Myxococcales bacterium; assembly: GCA_937952145.1. Taxonomy (GTDB): domain Bacteria; phylum Myxococcota_A; class Polyangia; order Palsa-1104; family JAEUJZ01; genus JAEUJZ01. The sequence continues at coordinate 986 of CALFYE010000343.1, read as the reverse complement.
GCCATGGCCGGACGCGAGACGCTGCTGCAATCCTACGCCGCCGTCTGCGAGCGCTTCGGCGAGGGCCCCGTACCCCGTCCTGATTTCTGGGGCGGCTATCGCCTATCCCCAAAGCGCATCGAGTTCTGGGCCAGCCAGCCCTATCGCCTGCACGACCGCCTGCTGTACCTACGCAGCGACGGAGGCTGGGAGACCACGCGCCTGTTTCCCTAGGCCGCCCGCTCCGCCGCCCGCTCCGCGCAGTTTGGCGTAGGGCTGGCCTGCCGACCTGCGTATGATGCGCGCCGTGTTGGGCTTGCTGCTTGACCTTGTCCGCGGCATCGGTGCCTGGATCCTCGATCTGTGTCGTCAGCTCGGGGGGATGGTGCTGCTCGCGCTGTACGTGTTCTCGTCGCTCCTGCGGGGCCGCTGCGACCGTCGCGAGCTCTTGCGCAACTTCTACAAGATGGGCGTGGTGTCGGTGCCCATCGTCGCGCTGACCGCCTTCTTTACCGGCGGCATCATGGTCATCCAGTCCGGCATCTTCGTGCGTCGCTTCAGCGCCTATGGCCTGCTGGGCTGGGGCGCTGGTTATGCCGTGTTTCGCGAGGTGGGACCGATCCTCATTGGCCTCATGTTCTCGGGCCGTGTCGGGGCCAACAACGCCGCCGAGCTGGGCACGATGGTGGTCACTGAACAGATCGACGGCCTGCGCGCGCTGGGCCTGATCGACCTGTCGACCGAGGCCGAAGCACGAAGGAATGTCATCGTTACACCCTTCTGGCGTGAAGGCGATGGTACGCAGTATCTTGCTCGAGCCCTGACCGACGCCCTCATGGAACCGGACGCGCCGCAAACGCCCGGCAAGTTCGGCTATGCCGTGGATTGCGGCCCGGTGCCGGTCTTGCGCGCCATATCCGCCGACATCCGTCTGGAACGGGGCACGGACGGCGGGATCATCGTCCGCGCCGATGGGGCCGGGCATGGTCGGACGGTTACGCCCGAGG
>CALFYE010000342.1 GCA_937952145.1 uncultured Myxococcales bacterium | reverse complement strand
ATATCGACATCGAGGTGGAGGTACCAGACCTCCCCGGTGGTGGAACCGATGGCCGGGTGCGGTACGTCGCCGGCTTCATCGACCTCAATGGTCTGTTGATGTTCGCGAGGTCGCCGGCCGACGCGGACGACTGACCCGCCGAGCCGCCGCTACGAAGATGAAGGCGGCGCACGGCCCGGAGCGCGCACCAGGCTGAGGCCGATCGCGGCCAGCGCGTCCTGGATCTCCTCCAACTGCCGGCGGCCCAGCAGCGGCGTCTGCAGCAGTGCGAGGGCCGGGGTCCGCACGAGATCGCCCACGGTCGCGATGCCGCGGCCTTGCAGTGCGAGGACGGTGCGCACGCGCAGGCCGAGTCCGGCGACGCCGGCCGACGCGATCGCCGCGGACGGGGCCGCGGGCGCCGGGGCCTTGTCGCCGGACTGGATGGGAGGCCAGGTGCACCCCGCGATCTCCGCCAGCAGTCGACCGACGCCGTCGATCGTTCGCGACACGGCCTCGGTCGGCGATTCGCCCGCGTCGGCATCGATCACGAAGCGCAGGCGGTCGCGATCGGTCCGCGAGGCACGCCGGGCCGGCTCGACCGCGCGCATGCTCACCGCCGAACGAGGCGATCGCCCGAGCAGGGTGCCCAGCGTCCATCCCGAGCCCGACGGCAACGGGCCGACCACGCGTGTGGTGCTGCGCATCGTCAGGCCCTCCCCGCGGCCGGACCGAAGGACGCTGCGAGCCAGCTCGCGGCTTCGAGGTGGCGCGCGAACACATGGGCCTCGGCGGCCGCCATCGTCGGCAGTCGGGGTTGCTGATGGCCTGTCCGCGTCGCGACGACGCCCCCGCCGATGCACAGACCTTCCAGGAACACATCGAAGCCCGCCTTGTGGATCATCAGCGGCGGGTGGGCACGGTTCGGGCAATGCGTCCTGCAGGCATGGACCGCGGGCCGTGCCACGCCCCGGTGGCCGGCGACCAGGAACGGGCGCTCCTGCATGAGCTGGGCGGGTCCGACCGGCACAGGTGCAGGTGGCCTCGACGCCGCCGCGTCGTCGCGGATGTAGAGGCGCGCGGTGGCCAATCCGGCCGCCGCTTCCAGGTGCCCTAGGTTCGCTTTCACCGCTCCCAGCACCAGCGGGCGCTCTCGCTCCCCGCCTCCGCCGTACACCGCCCCCAGTGCCTGCACTTCGATCGGATCGCCGAGCTTGGTTCCCGTACCGTGGCACTCTATGTAGTCCACCTCCTCGCTCTTCAGCCCAGCCTGCTCCAGAGCTTTGCGCAGCAGCACCTGTTGCGCTGGGCCGTTGGGTACAGTCAGCCCGCTGCTCGCTCCGTCATGGTTGACTGCTGTGCCTCGAATCACGGCGAGGATGCGATCTCCAGCTCGCTCCGCATCCGCCAGTCGCTTCAGCACCACCACCGCACAACCTTCGGCGCGCGAAAATCCATCCGCTTCTGCCCCGAATGTCTTGCAGCGACCATTCGGCGACAGCACGCCCATGCGCGACAGCACAACAAAACCGTCCGGCGATAGCAGCAGATTCACTCCCCCCACGAGCGCGGTGCTGCACTCCCCCTGCCGCAGGCTCTGGCACCCCAGGTGCATCGCTACTAGCGAGGACGAGCACGCCGTGTCCACCGTCAGACTCGGGCCGTGCAACCCCAAAAAGTACGACAGGCGTCCTGCGAGCACGCTCGCCATGTTCCCCGTTCCCGCGTAGAGCCCTGAGGCTTCCTCACTCAGATCGTGCAGCCGCTCGCCGTATTCGTTCGCGCCGGCGCCAACAAACACTCCCGTGGGGCTTTCGCTCAGACCCTGCGGATCTTGTCCCGCATGCTCCAGCGCCTCCCAGCTGACCTCTAGTAGCAGCCGCTGCTGCGGATCCAGGCTCACTGCTTCCCGCGGCGAGATCCGAAAGAAGCCAGCATCAAATTTCTCTACATCCCGCAGGAACCCGGCCTGCTTCACATAGCTTCGCCCCGGCGCTTTCGGATTCGGGTCGTACCACTCCGCAATGCTCCACCGCTCCGCTGGCACGTCATTTCGGACCACCACCCCGGAGCTCAGCAATTGCCAATAGCTCTCCAGATCCTTCACGTCGCCAGGAAAGCGACACGCCGCTCCCACGATCGCGATCGCTTCGTCCGTCCGCGCCGTCAGGGTCTTGGGGCGGACTACCCCCTCTTGCTGGGGCAGCACTTGCCCCAGAAGATACGAGACCAGCCTGTCTACCGTCGGATAATCAAAGGCCAGCGTGGACGACAAGCGGATTCCCAAGTCCTGCTGCAGTCGATTCCGTAGCTGCACCGCCATCAGCGAGTCTAGGCCTTGCTCTGCGAAGCCCCGAGCCGGATCGAGCGCGCTCGCATCCCCGAAACCGAGCACTTGGGCCACCGTTGCACGCACCCTGACCTGCATGGTGCTGCGCACCTCGGCCTCTGACATCCCGCGCCAGCTCCGCGACGTGGCGGCTTCATCTCTAGCTGCGGTCGCTGTCTCCTCCGCGAGCAGTCTCGCCAGCAGCAGCCGCCGCCCCTGGGCTCCATACACTGGCGCAAATCGCCCCCAGTCCATCCGCGTCACTACCGACTGCACCCCACCGCCAAGCACCACGCGCTCCAGCGCGGACAGCGCAGAGTCCGTCGACATCGCCAACACTCCGATCTCTCCGAGCTGTGCCTGCGACGCCGCATCCCCCATTCCTCCTTCCGCCCATACTCCCCAGTTGATGCTCTGCGCGACCAGTGACTGCCCCCGACGATGATGCGCCAGGCCATCCATGAATCCATTCGCCGCTGCATACGCTCCCTGGCCTGCTCCTCCCCATACCGATGCTCCTGACGAAAACAGCACAAACAGATCCAGCGGCTGGTGTTTGAACAGTGTGTGCAGAACCCAGCTTCCCCTCACCTTGGCCGATAGGGTCGACGACAGAGCCCTCACGTCGCCCCCCAGGATCGGCTGCGACTGTCCTACCCCCGCTGCATGGACCACGCCACGCACCGCCGGTGTCACCGTCGACAGCAGCTCCATCATCGCCGAGCCATCGGCCACGTCCACGGCCGATACCCATACCTGCGCTCCCTGCGCCTTCAGACGTGCCACCGCTTCCGCAGCACCCGGCGTTGCGTTCCCTCGTCGCCCCGTCAGCACCAAGTGCCGCGCCCCGCGCGCCACCAGCCACTCCGCGACTGCAAGACCCAGCCCTCCAAGCCCTCCGGTCACCAGGTAGCTGCCCTCCTGGGACAGCGCCAGTGGCCGCAGCGGCGCCTGCACGGACGCCGAGACGAGGCGCGCACCATGACGCCGACCCCGCCGGAAACTCAGCTCTGCTTCCGCGTCGGGCCACAAAAGTTCGCTCACCAGCGCTTCCACTTCGCTCGCGCTGCCCGCCGGGTCCAGGTCCAATAGACCGCCCCACAGCGCTGGATGCTCCAGTCCCACCACCCGGCCCAGGCCCCACAGCGCAGACTGACAGGGCGCCGCGGAGGCCTCCTTGCCCACCGCACACGCTCCGCGTGTCACAATCCACAGGCGCGGACTCTCTCTTCGCCCCGCCAAGCCCTGGACCAGCTGCAACACCGGCGCCGTGGCCGCCAGCGTACGCTCCTCCACCTCCTGCTCCGAGCTTGATGAATCCACCTCGGCGTCCAGGCCTCCCAAATACACCACGCCCTGCAGCGGCGGGAGCTCCGCCAGCCGCTCCGCCAGTGCGCTCGCATCCACGGCAGAGGGCCACACCGTACACACCTGCCCCCGGGGGGACAGCGCCGATGCCAACGCCGCGCCAACCCCTCCCCGATCACTCACAATCAACCAGTGCCCGGACACCAGCGGCGCTACCTCTTCGGACGCACGCGGGACCTCGGGCCAATCCACTTCATAGAACCAGTTCCCAATTGGGTCCGCACCAGGGATCCCACGCCTCGGGCTGTCCCCGATCCAGTAGCGCTGCCGGTCAAATGCATATGTCGGCAGCTCTACTCTTCGATATCCGGCCCCAAACTGCCGGGCTAGGTTCACTGCATATCCATGCGCCCACAGAGCTCCTAGCCCGCCAAGTAGCCCTTCGCGCTCTGCTTGCCCACGGCGCAGGGACCCCACGGCAACCCCGGCATGCTTGCCCTCCTGCTGGATCTCTTCCAGCGCGGGTACCAGGATCGGGTGCGGGCTGATCTCGACATACAACCCATGCCCGCTCTCCATCAGCCCTTGCACCACTTCTCCAAACCGCACGGGCTGACGCAGATTCTCTACCCAGTACTCGGCCACAAGCTCCGGCCCCTCGATGCTTCTTCCTGTCACCGTGGACCGCATAGCCACTTTCACACTCTGCGGCTTGACCGCTGACAGCTCGGCTAAAAGCTCCGCCCGCAGCGCCTCCACTTGCGGGCTGTGGCTCGCGACATCCACTTTCACGCGTCGACAGAACACGCCCTTTTCTTCCAGCCGGACCAGCACCTCTCCCAGTGCCGATGGCTCTCCCGCGATCACCGTCGATCGCGGCCCGTTGCTCACCGCCACACTCAGCTGCGCTTCGTAGCCGCGCAGCGCCTCCTCGGCTTCCTGGTGCGTCAGTTCCACCAGCGCCATCTCACCCTGCCCACTCAACCGCCGCAGCAGGCGGCTCCGACGACAGATGATCGCCGCAGCATCCGCTAGGCTCAGCGCTCCTGCCACATGCGCTGCCGCCACTTCTCCCATGCTATGCCCCACCACTACATCGGGCTCTACTCCCCACGAGCGCCACAGCGCGCTAAGCCCCACCTCCATCGCGAATAACATCGGCTGCACGACATCGATCCGCCCCAGGCGGGACTCACTCTCCTCCGCCCCTAGCTCCGCCAGCACGGAGAAGCCTGCTTCCGCCTCAATCGCTCGGTCGCAGGCGCGCAGAGTCTCTAAGAAGACCGGTTCCTCTGCTAGCAGCTTCCGGCCCATTCCCAGCCACTGCGAACCCTGCCCGGGAAAGACGAACACCACACGGGACACTCCGCTCTCCGCAGCGTGACCCCGCACTACACCCGCTGGCGTCTCTCCCGCGGATACCGCTCTGAGCTGCTCCTCCAGACCCTCCCGCGTCCTCGCCACCAGCGCGACTCGATGCTCCATCGGGCTTCGGCTGATCGCTAAGCTGTACGCCACGTCCACTAGCCTCGCCTCACCCTGCGTCCGCAGATGTTCCCGCAGACGTCCGGCCTGTGCCTTCAGCGCCGCTTCGCTACGCCCCGACAGCAACACAAGCTCGGCCGACCGCGCTGCCCCTTCAGGCACTCCCGCTGACCCAGGGGCTTCCTCCAGCACCACGTGCGCGTTCGTTCCGCTGATTCCAAATGAGCTCACTCCCGCTATCCGACGCCCTCCCCCTCGCGGCCAACGCACCTCTTCCTGCGCAACCTGCAGGGGCAGCTCTGACCACGGGATATGCTCGCTCAGCTCCTCTGCATGCAGGCTCTTCGGTATCTTCTCGTTCTTTAGTGACAGCACTACCTTGATGATTCCTGCCACTCCCGCCGCTGCCTGCGTGTGCCCAATGTTCGACTTCACCGACCCGATTACTACCTTCGAACCCTGCAGACCACGCGACTGCAGCGCCGCTCCCAGCGCTCTCGCCTCGATCGGATCGCCCAGCTTTGTGCCCGTTCCGTGGCACTCCACATACCCCACTTCCTCAGCCTTCACTCCAGCCTGCGACAGCGCTCGCTCGATCAGCTCCTGCTGCGACGGGCCATTCGGCGCCGTCAGTCCATTGCTCCGGCCGTCCTGGTTCACCGCGCTCCCTCGGATCAGCGCCAGAATCCGGTCGCCATCCCGCTCCGCATCGGACTCTCGCTTCAGCACCAACATCCCGCAACCTTCGCTCCACGCCGTTCCGTCCGCTCCAGATGCAAAACTCTTGCAGCGTCCGTCCGGCGCAAGTCCCCGCAGCCGGCTAAACTCCACGAACGCCGCTGGACTCAGCATCAACGCCACTCCTCCGGCCAGCGCGACTCTACACTCCCCCTCTCGCAGCGCTCGGCACGCTAGGTGCACCGTCACCAACGACGATGAACACGCCGTGTCCACCGTCAGACTCGGACCCTTTAGACCCAACAAATACGAAATTCGACCCGATGCCACGCTTCCCGCATTCCCCGTGCTCACATACCCGTCCAGCGTCTCCAGACTCCCGCTCATTGACCCGTACTCGTGGTACATCAGGCCCACGAATACACCCGTATCACTACCCCACAATCGCTCCGGTGCGATTCCCGCTCCTTCCAGCGCCTCCCAGCTCGTCTCCAACAGCAGCCTCTGCTGCGGATCCATCTTCTCGGCTTCCCTCGGCGATATCCCGAAGAAGCCGGCATCGAACTGCTCGATCTCCCTCAGAAATCCCCCATTCCTCGTCATCATCTTCCCTAGCGCTTCTGGATTCGGGTCGTAGTACGCATCGATGTCCCATCGCTCCTTCGGTACCTCACCGATCGCGTCCACTCCTCCTTCCAACATCCGCCAGAAGCTCGCTGGATCATTCACTCCTCCGGGATAACGGCACCCCATTCCCACCACCGCGATCGCCTCAGACTCCCGCGGACGAGATGGCGATACCGCTTCCGCCTCCGCCGCCTCCACTGACTGCACATACTCCTCTAATATCCACTTCGTCAGCCCTTCCACCGTCGGATAATCAAACGCCACCGTCGCCGGCACTGACTTCCCAAGACGCTGACCCAGTGCGTTCCTAAGCTCCACCGCCATCAGAGAATCAAGACCCATCTCTTTGAATGGACGATCCATCGGGACTGCGTTCCCACTTCCCAGCGATAACACCTTCCCTACCTCGGCCTGCACCGCCTCGCTCACCTGCTGCTCACGGCTGGCTGCCGGCAGCTTCGCCAGTCGCCCCAACCACCCGACTTCCGTGCGCTTCACAGAAGGGATGCTTGGCTTCCGCAAGAGCCGCCGCCACAGTGGCGGAACTTCGCTGCCAAATGACTGGCTTACCGCTCGCATATCCATGGACATTGCGCATAGGTGCGCTTCCGGCCGTGACCACGCAGAGGCAAGCAATGCGATTCCCTCTGCCGGAGTGAGCCATTTGGCTCCTTGCCGCTTCCATCGCTCCTTCTGCGACTCCTTAAGCGCTGCGGCCAGGCCGCTCTCGGACCAGGCTCCCCACGACAGACTCTGCCCGACGAGTCCCTGCGCTCGCCGATGCAGA
>CALFYE010000341.1 GCA_937952145.1 uncultured Myxococcales bacterium | reverse complement strand
TCTACACAGGCGAAGACACTCTTTCCCTACACGACGCTCTTCCGATCTCATCGTCAATCCCATGCTAGACGAGAGGTCGTTTATGGGACCAGCCTATTTCAGGTACTCATATGCTTACTGGTCTCTTTTACCTGCTTATAATCCTGAATCATCTTATCTAAACCCGCCAGGAACTTCTGTGCCTGCGGCAGCGACTTTGCGGATTTAAAAATCCGATGTTCTTTTTTCTTGATAAACGCTTCAAGCTCCTTTTTGTCGAGCTCAAGCTGCTGCAGCGGCGCATCGAGCCCTCTGAGCGCCAACAACAGAGGTGCCCGAAAGCCGGCGTTCAATGCCTTGTCACGATCCTCCACTTTCAGGCCTTGGTTCTTCAGTTCTTCGAACTTGTCCTCATACTTTTTGAATGCGTTCACAAAAGTGGTTCGGGCATCGTTCGCGGTAAGAACATTGTTGTTTATCTTTAAAAATAGAGCCAGCTGTTTAGCTCCCATGATTTTTGCTCCGCCTCCCAGGGGTGATGCTCCAGCAACGTCGCGACCTTGACACTCCGCCTGTCGCCGGAGCTATTCGTCCGGGGTTGATTCCATGGCCTTCGCCAGCGCTTCGCCCTCAGCTTGGAGAGCCGCCGTATCCTTCTTTGCCTTCGGGATCGAATCCCACAACTGCTTGAGGGCGGCTTTCCTTGTCTTCTCTTCCTCAGGGCTCAAAGGAGCTTTCGGTTTCTCTGGCATGTCGTGATTCTCCTTGTCCGGGGTCTTCAGTCCTAGCGGCCTCTTGGAGGTCAGAGCAAGTTCCGGACCAGTATTCACAAGCGAGGAACAGCGAGCCCGCCGACCGCCGGTGCCGGCGACGCCCGAGACCAAGCAGCGGGTTTCAGCTCTGCCGCCCGTCATCGACGCCTTGCAAAGAAAAAGGCGCACGTCGTGCGCCCTCTGTGCGCACGATATTGAGCGGCATTGAGGTACAGGCCAACAAGATCGTTGCCCTCCTGGGGCGCCCTCCGCACACTCTACAGATGGGATGGAATCCAGATGAAGATCGCCATGACCCGTCAGTACTATTTGGGGCAGCCTGCAACCCCGGTTGCTCCAACGTACTACCCGAGATGCCTTCATCACTAATGATATCGATTAATCGGATGCAGTTTAACTTGCAGTACGAGCGCAGTCTATCGCGTTGTGCGTCAAGGCTGACACCCTCGGTTGCTTGCTCCTGCGAGCTTACCCGGACGTAGCCGATCGCCGCTTTGGTGACGTTTCCATGAAGTGTGGGTGGTTTCATGAGAAGCGTCGTAAAAGATTTTGAGGGAGCTGAAGGGGCATGGGGACAGCGTCTTGAGCGCGATGTACAGCCCGGACGGAAAGAGAGTGGTGACGGCGAGCGTGGACCACACGGCTCGGGTGTGGGAGGCTGAGACAGGGAGATTGGTGGCAGAGTTGAAGGGGCATGGGGACATCGTCTTAAGCGCGATGTATAGCCCGGACGGAAAGAGAGTGATAACGGCGAGCGAGGACCAGACCGCTCGGGTGTGGGAGGCAGAGACGGGGAGATTGGTGGTGGAGCTGAAGGGACATGGGGGAGACGGGAAGATTAGTGGCGAAACTGACGGGGCACGGGGGCCGTGTTTGGATCGCAATCTATAGCTCGGACGGAAAGAGGGTGGTGACGGCGAGCGGAGACCGGACCGCGAGAGTATGGGATGCAGAGACGGGGCAATTGATAGCAGAGCTGAAGGGGCATGGAGACAGCGTCCTGAGCGCGAGGTACAGCCCGAACGGAAAGAAGGTGGTGACGGCGAGCGAAGATCGGACGGCCCGGGTGTGGGAGGCAGAAACGGGGAGATTGGTGGCAGAGCTGAAGGGGCATGGGGACAGCGTCTATAGTGCGATATACAGTCCAGATGGAAAGAGAGTGGTGACGGCGAGCGGCGATCGGACAGCTCGGGTGTGGGAGGCGGAGACAGGCCGATTGGTGGCAGAGTTGAAGGGGCATGGGGACAACGTCTATAGTGCGATGTACAGTCCAGACTGGAAGAGGGTGGTGACGGCAAGCGAGGACCAGACGGCGAAGGTATGGGAGGCGGAGACAGGCCGATTGGTGGCAGATCTGAAAGGGCATGAGGGCCGTGTAGTGAGTGCGATGTACAGCCCGGACGGAGAGAGGGTTGTGACGGCGAGCGTAGACCGCACGGCGCGCATGTGGGACACGTCCCAGGAAGACCGCTCTGCGCAGCAGATCGGCAAACTGCTTCACTGCTATCTACCTTTTCGCTTTGAGCCAGAAGACAGTAATGCTCTTGTGTTGAGTATACCCTATCCAGCGGATTGTCAGACCACCGCACATTCTCACCTCTAACGATAGGCAACTCATCGCGGCTATGGTTGCGAATTACTCCATCTATGCTTCTGTCACCACGGGCGGTCGATCACAGCGTAGTAGGGCAGCTTGAAGCAGCTTGCCGGGTCCATTTTGGCCAAAATAGATCGATGCGCGCTTGCCGGGCTGCGCCCGCAGCGCCCGGCCCACACACTGCACGAGCAGCAGCTGCGAGTCCGTGCTCTTATCGATCCACACCTGTTCAAGCCGCGGGCAGTCAAACCCCTCGGTCAGCATGCGATTGGCAAACAGCACTTGATAGCTGCCGCGCAGCCAGGCCGCGATGCGCTGCGCCACGGCGCCGCTGTTAATCGCGATCCATGTTGAACCGGACACGCTACAGCAGCGAAGTTCCGCCTCCGCGTTGCTATCGCAGTAGACCAGCCCGAGCGGCCCGTGTGGCTCCGTCCACGGCCGAATCTCAAACGGGCACACGAGCCCTTGCTTGACCGCTGCCGAAAGCGAAAGAAACACTTTCTCTCCCCCGCCAAACACCTTCAAGCACCCCTCCGTCCACGGCGTAGCCGACAGCCCCACCACATGCGCAAAGCGCTGCACGATGCGCAGGTTCTCCCGCGCCTCGTAGTTGCTGTGGTGGCACTCATCATCAATCAACAGCGTATCCGCCGGATACTTCCCCAGCCGCCCCCATAACGAGTTCCGCGACCCCACAACGATCTTCGCCGTCGATCGCGCATGCACTTCCGCCTGGTCGAGCCCCACCGGCAGCGTCGTAGACGCACACAAGCGCTTATAAAACTGCCGCAACACCGCCTCCGACGAAACCGCAATCAGACACCGCCGAAACGGCCCCGACATCACATACTCCACCGCCACCCGCACCGCGACCTCCGTCTTCCCCGTTCCAGTCGGAAACTGCACCAGCGTCCGCGACCGGCTCCGAGTGCCAAAGCTCCGCGCGCAGACCTCGATGGCCTCCAGCTGATGCGGCCACAGATTCACAACCACCTCCTGCGCCGCCGAAACGCGCGCTTGCGACACGCCACACTGCAATACCGAGCATCCGAGCGGCTGCCCAAAGGAATCCGATGCTCACAAGCTCTGCACGAACGAAACAATGCACGGGGCATATCTCACCTCAATAGGGAGCTCAACCAGCGACGAGAAAACCAACTTAGCCGTCCCGCCCCTCTTGTACAGAAGAGTTTGGCTTGGCACTGCATAGCGCGTGAGATTCCTTTATGGAAGCCCCATTCCTCCGGGCGCAGTGAGCGTGATGATCCGGCCGGTATTTGGCCGCGGCAACACCCAAGCGCTTTACCAAGGGCCGATCGAAGAAAACGGCGTTGTCCTCGACGAAAACAAGGTCGCCGGCCGCGTCGCCGCCAGCGCGTCCTTTTGGGACTATATCGAAGCGCAGAAGCGCGCCGGCCGCGACTTGGGAACAGCGGATGGGGGCATCTATTCCTGGCGCCTGTCCCTTCAGTACCTAGACCAAAGCGGCGCCGTGGCCATCGTAGACGGCAAACCAAGCTACGTCACCAGCGAGGCCTACGAGTTCTACCGCTCCGCCAGCTCCGGAGAAGGCAAGGACCAGACCGCCGCCGCGTTGCTCCAGACCTTCGACCGCATGGTCGCCGCGCAGACCCAGATGATCACGAACCTCGGCGTGAGCCTGGCGGAGAACGTCCAAAAAGCCGTCTCCGCCGCGGTGGCCTCCGCGATGGGACCGCTCGTGCAAGTCACCGACCGCGTGGCGCAGATGGCCAAAGAAGAAACGGGCCGTGCCGACGAGATGACCAAGGCCCTTTTCAAGCAAACCCGCGAGCAACAGCCGCAGCCCG